>NZ_JBIWPF010000004.1:137970-448834 GCF_044768125.1 Streptomyces sp. NPDC101166 | reverse complement strand
GGACGGAGGAACTCCCACTCCTCATCGGACAGTTCATGTCGACGTATCACCCAACCATGATCCACCACTCAAGATCAATTGAAGACACGACCTAGTAGGACTCCGTTAGGTTGTTCTGGCTCTTGGGTTTTCGCTGGTGGGGGTTGTTCTGGGCAGGGGGCGGTGGCAGGTGGTGCAGGTGCCGGTCCAGCAGTTCAGCAGGTCCTGGATGGTGTCGAGGATCTGGTGGAGGGTGAGTCCGCTGTATCGGCTTTTGGGGACAGGCGCTGTTCGGTGAGGAAGGCGTGGGCGGCGGTGACCAGGGTGACGTGGTGGTGCCAGCCGGTCCAGGAACGTCCCTCGAAGTGGTCCAGGCCGAGGCCGTGCTTGAGTTCGCGGTAGTCGTGCTCGATGCGCCAGCGGATCTTGGCCAGGCGGACCAGTTCAACGACCGGGGTGTCTGCGGGCAGGTTGGACAGCCAGTAGTCGGTGGGCTCCTCGGCGCCGTCGGGCCATTCGACCAGCAGCGTGACCTCGGGCAGGACACCGTCCCAGCTGCCCGGGTCGGCGGCGGCCTGGGCGAGGCGGCGGGATTTAATCCCTGCCGGCCGCACCTGCAGTGCCAGGAAGTGTGAGCGCATCGGTCCGCAGGAGCCTTCCCGCCAGGTCACCCCGGTGAACGCCTGCCGCCCGTGACCGGCCGCCAGCGCGGCCACCGGGGTCGGCCTGCCGCGGTAGCGGGGCTGGGGCTTGCGGCCGTTGCCGGACCAGGCGGGGGCGGCGGGCTGCGCGTCGTGCGGGTGGACGGTCACATCCGAGCTAATCGCCACCACGTAGTCGATGCTGCGATGTTCCAGTCCGTCGCGGAAGTCGGCGTTCTGTCCGTAGCCGGCGTCGGCCACCACAACCGGCGGCACCAGACCCCATCCGGCCAGTTCGTCAATGGTGTCCAGGGCCAGGCGCCACTTCTCCCGGTGCCCGACCTCGTAGGGGATCCCGGTCTTGCGCCGACGGACCGGATCGTCCGCCCACTCCTGGGGAACGAACAGCCGCCACTGCAGGGGACAGGACGCGGTGTCGGAGACCGCGTGCACGCTCACCGCGACCTGGCAGTTGGCCTGCTTGCCCAAGGCTCCGCAGTACTGGTGGGCGACCGCCACCGACATCTTCCCGTCCTTGGGAAACGACACGTCGTCGACCGCCCACGCGTCCGGGCCGACCCGGGGCACCATCCGCCGGGCGATCCGCCGCCGCACCGGCAGCGGATCCCAGGTCGACTGATTCACGAACTGCTGCAGGTTCTGCTCGTTGCCGTCCGGCAGCCGCTCCGCCATCGGCTGGATCGACTTACGCCGCCCGTCCAGCATCAGCCCCCGCAGATAGCAGTCGCCCTTGGCCCGCTGATCCTTGCGCGGCACCGAGGCGAACACATCAGCGACGAACAGCGATAACTTCGCCCGAGCACGGTTCACTTCATGTGCATCCACACCTTGCACATGCCCCCAGACAGGACCCACAGGCAGACGTAACGGAGTCCTACTAGCGCGGAGCGAAGTTCCGCGAGACCCCCGCGCAGCAGCCAGCATGATGGATTCGGCTCCCGGACGGCCCACCCTCATCTCCCCAGGCGGTCGAGGCCGTGGCTGGTCGCTTCGACTCCGGCGGCGAACTCGACTTGCTGTGCCTCGCTCGGCGGATGCGGTGGAGTTCGGCGCCTGTCCAGGTTGCCGCGGCGGTCATGGCTGAGGCTCCTCCGCCAGATCCCGTGCGGCAGTGGCGAGACGTGCCGAGGGGGTGGCTTTGAGCAGCGGAGACGTGGCCGCGGTCGCGAGGACCAGGGCTGCGGCGATCAGCAGGCTGGTGCGCAGGCCGTGGAAGAAGGTCGCGTGGTGTGACACGAGGGCGCCGAAGACGGCCACGGCCAGGGCGCCGCCGACCTGCCGGGAGGCGTTGAGGACGCCGCTGGCGGTTCCGGCACGTTCGGCGGGGACCCGGTCGAGCAGGAGGGAGGTTAGTGCAGGGACGGCGAGGGAGCCGCCGGCGCCGACCGGGATCATGAGTACGACCACCAGCCAAGTGGGGGCCGTCTGCGGGGCGAGGCTGAGGACCACCAGGCCGGTGGCCATGAGCAGCTGCCCGGTGATGATCGGCATCCTTGATCCGAACCTGGCCGCGAACCAGGCGGCGGTCGGGCTGATGAACGCGGTCAGCAGGGTCATCGGGAGGAAGGCCATGCCTGTGGCCAGCGGCGACATGCCCCGCGTCTGCTGGAGGTAGAGGCTGAGCAGGAAGACCATGCCATAGAAGCCGATGTTGAGGGCGAAGCCAACGGTCGAGGAGATCAGCATCGTCCGGGCGCGCAACAGCGGCATGGGGACCATCGGGCTCTTCACGCGGGCCTGTGCCACGAGGAAGAGGGCTCCCGCGATGACGGCCACGGTGAACGCAACGATCACCCGGGGGGCGCCGAACCCATCCGCACCGGCCTCGATCGCCGCGTAGGTCAGGCCGCCCATGGCCGCGACGGCGGTTATCTGCCCGAACCAGTCGAAGCCGGTGTTCGCCTGGCGTGGCGAGCGGCGGGTGTGGGACAGCAGGAACAGTGCCAGCAGGCCGACCGGCAGGTTTACGAAGAAGATCATTCGCCAGTCGATCAGGGTCAGTACGCCGCCTGCCACCGGGCCTGCCGCGGCGCCCACGGAGCCGCCCATCGCCCAGATGGAGATCGCCCGCGCGCGCTTGGCCTGGTCGGGGTATGCCTCCCGGATCAGGGCCAGCGAGGCGGGCACGATCACGGCGGCACCCATGCCCTGCACCAGCCGCGCGGCCACCAGGACGCCCAGGTTAGGCGCGAGGCCGCAGAGAGTGGAGGCGACCACGAAGACCACGAGCCCCGCCCCGAAAGCCTGGCGGGCACCGACGCGGTCGGTGATGGACCCGGCGGACAGCAGCAGTGCGGCGAACATCAGTGTGTAGCCGTCCACCACCCACTGGAGACCGGTGATCCCGGCGTCGAGGGCGTCGCCGATCTCGGGCAGTGCGACGTTGACGATCAGCGTGTCCAGCGTCATCACGAAGAAGCCGAGGAGTGCGGCCGCCAGCGCCGTGCCGGCGCCTTTCGACGCGGCCTGGCCACCGGATCGCGGGACAGAGGCATAGGGAGATGACACGAGGGACTCCAAGATTGCTGGGGTGGATGTGCGTGACGGGGGCTCCATCCGGACTCCAGCCTGCGGACGTCCTGAGCAGGGCGGCAGGCCGTGGTGTGCCGGGGAGCGCCGTTCGGGGGTGTAGCAGAGCTCCTCACGCGTGTTCGCCCAGTTCATGGCCCTGTCACGGCAGTGCTGCCACACTGGTCACATGGCACGTGAGCGGCTGACCGGCAACGGCGGCACCGAACTGGGGACCTTTCTGCGGGCCCACCGTGAGGGAGTCACCCCCGAAGAGGCCGGTCTCCCGGCCGGGCCAGGGCTGCGGCGCACTCCCGGCCTTCGCCGGGAGGAACTGGCCACGCTCGCCGGTGTGAGCGTCGATTACTACATCCGTCTGGAGCGGGGCAAGGAGTCCAATCCCAGCCCCGCGGTCGTCGACGCGCTCGCCCGGGCGCTGCGGCTGGACCCTGCCGAGCACGAGCACCTGCGCGTCCTCGTCGCCAGAGCCGCGGGCGCCACGGCCCTGCGGCCGCCGGCCCCCGACAAGGAAACGGTCTTTCCGGGGATCGAGCTGCTGCTGGAGCAGCTACGGCCCTTCCCGGCCTATGTGCTCAGCCGCACCATGGACGTCCTCGCCTGCACACCGGGCGGTCTTCGGCTGTTCGCCGGGCTGGGGGACTGGCCCGAGGAGCAGCGCAACGTGGTCCGCTATGTCTTCCTGCACCCGCAGGCACCCAAGCTGTTCGACGACTGGCACGACCAGATCCGTGCCGCTGTGGGCCGCCTGCGCTCGCTGCACAGCCTGGAACCCGACGCCCCCGGCCTGGCCCCGCTCGTCGACGAACTGCTTGATGCGAGCCCGGAGTTCACCGACCTTTGGGAGCGTTACGACGTGCGGTTGCACACCCACGGCAGCAAGACCTTCCACCATCCCGATGTCGGCGACCTCACCCCCGGCTACCAGAAGCTGGAGATCGAGGGCACCCACACGCAACGGCTCGCCTTCTACTACGCCGAGCCGGGCACCCCCGACCATGACAAGCTGGTGCTGCTCGATATGGCGGGGGCCCAGCAGACCTCGGCACCCGCGCCAGAAGTCAGGCGCTGAGCCCGCCTCCCGGCGCGGGTCCGCATCAGCCGACGCGCCGGGTGTTCGGGTCGGGGCCGCTGCGCAGGCGCGTGTCGAGGGCGTCGATCGAGGCGACCTCGTGCGGTGTCAGCGTGAAGTCGAAGACGTCGAGGTTCTCCGCGATGCGGTGCGGCTTGACCGACTTCGGGATGGCGCACAGTCCGTGCTCGATGTGCCAGCGCAATACGACCTGGGCCGCCGTCTTGCCGTACTTCGCGGCGAGTTCGGTGACGACCGGCTCCTGAAGGGCACTGCGGCCACCGTTCGGAGCCTGCGGCCAGTAGCGGGTGATCCCGCCGATGGGAGACCAGGACTGCGTGACGATACCCAACTCGTCATGCACCGCGCGCAGTTCGCGCTGGATGAAGTACGGGTGCAGCTCGACCTGGTTGACCGCCGGGACGACGTCCGTGTGGTCCATGAGGGTACGCAGCAGTTCCGGCGTGTGATTGGAGACGCCGATCGCCCGGACCCGACCCTCAGCCAGCAGCTTCTCGGCCGCCTTGTAGGCGGCCACCCACTGCTCCTGGTCGAGCGGGGCCGGCTGGTGCAGGAGATACAGGTCCAGGTACGCAAGGCCGAGGTTGGCCAGGCTGGTGTCGAAGGCGCGCAGGGCGGAGTCGTAGCCGTAGTCGCTCAGCCACAACTTGGTCGTGACGAAGACATCGGCGCGGTCCACGCCGGAGCGGCGGATGCCCTCGCCGACCTCCGTCTCGTTCTTGTAGGCGGCGGCGGTGTCGATCAGCCGGTAGCCGTCCTTGAGGGCAGTCTCCACCGCGGGAACGGTCTCCTCGGGTGGGCTCTGGAAGACACCGAGGCCGAGCGCGGGCATCTCCACGCCGTTGTTCAGCTTCAGCAGCGGAGTCGTGGGTGGGGACATGATGTGGTGCTTTCTGTCTGGGACTCGGTGGTCAGGGCTGGATGAAAACCTTCAGAGCGGTCCGGTCGGCCATGGCGCGCTAGCCGTCGGCTACGTCGTCGATGCCGCGCGCATGTGATCTCTCCACACAGGGGTCAGAAGTAGCGGCCGCCCTGCGGTACGGGCAGGGCGTCGAGTTCCGCGAGGTCGGCGGCGCTCAGCTCGATGGCGGCGGCGCCGGCGTTGTCGAGGAGGTACTTCGGCGTCTTGGTGCCGGGAATCGGGATCACGTACTCGCCCTGCGCCAGCACCCAGGCCAGCGCCACCTGTGCCGGGGTCGCACCGACTCGCTCGGCGATCTGCCTGACCTTGTCGGCCAGGGCGAGGTTCTGCTGGAGCGCCTCCTGCTGGAAGCGGGCCAGACCGCGCCGGAAGTCCTCCTGCGGCAGGTCGTCGAAGGAGGAGAAGCGGCCGGTGAGGAAGCCCTTGCCGAGCGGCGAGTACGGCACGAAGGCGATGCGCTGCTCTTCGCAGTACGACAGCACCTCCCGCATCCACTCCCGCGTCCACAGCGACAGCTCGGACTGCACAGCGGTGATCGGATGCACGGACTGGGCGCGCTTGATCTGCTCGACCGTCACCTCCGACAGGCCGATCGCGCGGGCCTTGCCGGCGGTCACGGCCTCGTCGAGGGCACCGACGCTCTCCTCGATCGGCACGTCCGGGTCCACGCGGTGCAGGTAGTACAGGTCGACGTGATCGGTGCCCAGGCGCTTGAGGCTCTCGTCGATCGAGCGACGGATGTGTTCAGGACGACCGTTGTTCCCGGCCACCGGATTGCCCTGCTCGTCGCGGGTGAGAGCACCGACTTTGGTGGCCAGCACCGCCCGCTCACGCTGCCCGCCGGCCAGGGCACGGCCCAGCAGCTCCTCGTTCGTGAGGGGCCCGTACACGTCGGAGGTATCCAGCATGGTCATCCCCAGATCGAGCGCCTGGTGGATGACCGAGATCAAGGTGCTCTCGTCACGGGGTGTGGCCAGGTCGTAGCCGGAACTCATGCCCATGCAGCCCAGGCCGATGACGCCGGTCTCCGGACCGTTCGGGCCGAGGGGCGTGGTGCGCATGCGGTCGTTCCTTTCGCGGGATGTTTCAGCGAGCGGGGGTGCGCGGGGCGCCGTACTGCTCGTCGGTGACCTTCTCCAGCCAGGTCGTCTCCGGGCCGCCGTCACCGCGGCCCTCCCAGAGCGCGAGGTGTTCCATGAACGCGTGCGCAGCGGCGCCGTGCCAGTGCTCCTCGCCCGGCGGGGTGTAGATCGTGTCGCCGGGAAGGGCCTCGATCACCGTGCCGTCGCGTCCGCCGATCAAGGCGACGCCGGAGACGATGTGCAGGGTCTGGCCCAGGGCGTGGGAGTGCCAGTCGGTGCGTGCACAGGGCGCGAAACGAACGAGGTTGAGGCGGGCGCGCGAGGGCTCCTGACCGGCGTAGATGACGTCCCACCACACATCGCCGGTGAACCAGTCAGCCGGGGCCTTGCTGGTGGGCTGCCGTTCGAGGATCTCCACGGTGCTGCTCCTTATGGGACGCGTAGGACGCCGGAGGCGTGAGGGGAGGGCAGATATCCGCCGACAACCACCTTTCCCCGAGAGGCCGGCGGGCGGCAGGCCGTGGTGTGCCGGGGAGAGCCGTTAGGGGGAACGACAGGGCCCCCCACACGCCTCCCGCGCAGGTCATCCCGTGTCCACACTGAAAGGCATGACACGTGAGACCACAGCCGCCGGCGGCACCGAGCTCGGGTGTTTCCTGCGCGCCCGGCGTGCTCGGCTGACGCCCGCCGAGGCCGGGCTCGCGGCAGGCTCAGGGGTGCGGCGCACGCCCGGGCTGCGCCGCGAGGAACTGGCCACCCTCGCCGGGATCAGCATCGACTACTACACCCGCCTCGAACGCGGCAAGGAGACCCGCCCGAGCCCGCAGGTCGTCGACGCCCTCGCCCGGGCCCTGCAACTGGAGGACGACGAGCACGAACACCTGCGCAGCCTGGCCCAGCGCGCCGCACGCACCGTTCCCGAGCCGCCGGCCGCCCCTTCACGGACCGTGCGGCCCGGAGTGAAACTGCTACTGGAGACCCTCCGCCCCAGCCCCGCCTACGTGGTCAGCCGTGCGAACGACATCCTTGCGGCCAACCCCGGCGGTATGCGGCTGCTCGCCGGTATCGAGGACTGGCCCGCCAAGCAGCGCAACATCGCCCGCTACGTCTTCCTCCACCCGGCGGCCCGCGACCTGTTCGACGACTGGCACAACCAGATCCGCGGCTGCGTCGCCCGGCTGCGCGCCCTGGCCGGCACCGACCCCGACGCGCCCGACCTGGCCCAACTCGCAGGTGAACTCCTGCTCAAGAGCCCGGACTTCGCCCGCCTGTGGGAGCGCTACGACGTCCGGGGCCGCAGCCACGGCCGCAAGACGTTCCACCATCCCGAGGTCGGCGACCTCACCCTCGGCTACCAGTCCATGCAACTGGAGGGGACCCCCGGCCACCGTCTCGTCACGTACTACGCCGAACCCGACACCCCCGAGCACGACGCCCTAGTCCTGCTGGACATGCTCGGCTCCCAGTCCGCACCGGAGAAGCCGACGAAGACAACCAGCCCTTCGGCCGACGTCGAGGGCCAGGACGAGACCGCGCCGAGCGCCCCCTGACGAGCATCGCAATGCCCAGATCCAGCCAACAGCCCACCATGCCGAGGTCATCGAAGCTTACCGCGCCTACCCACGGGCGATGGCCGACGGTGACACCGACACCCTCGACGAACTACTCGACGGCGGCTTCACCCTCACCCACATCACCGGCTACGTACAGGCGACGACCGAGTGGCTGGCGCAGATGCGGGCCGGACGGTTCGTCTACCACAACGTCGAGGAGCAGGACACAGCCTGGCTCGTCGGCCGGATCGCCACCGATGCGACCGTGCACGGCGCGCACGCGGACTGGCGGCTCCGCCTGACCATCGACTACGCCCGCCAGGGCGGCATGTGGACCGCACTACGTGCGGTGGCCACTACCTGGTAGGGCCGGGGATCCACCCGGCCCGTCAGCGGGTTTCCCCGCTCTCCCCTCCACTCACCAAGGAAGCACCTTGCCTAAAACCTCCCTGAAGCGTCACCGGACCGCTGCGGCCATCGCCGCGGCCGCGACGACGCTGCTCTGCGCGCCGTCCGCCTTCGCCGCCACCCCGGCGCACCATCAGCAGCCCGTCATCAACCACGTCCGGACCATCGCCACGTTCGACTACGCCGCCGGCGAGATCCCGGAGAACATCACCCTCAACCCGGACCGCTCCATCACCCTCTCGATGATCGGCGCACCCGCCGGCCAGCGGCCCGCGCTGATACACGTCACGCCCTCCGGGCAGCGCACCGTCCTCGCCACGTCCGCGAAGGGCGACGGCATCACCGGCAACATCCGCGGCAACGACGGCACCGTCTACTACAACGTGTGGTCCTCCGACGCCTCCCGGGCCGGAGTCTGGAAGCTGTCCCCCGGCGGCACCCCGAAGCGCCTCGCCGCCCTGCCCACCGACGGCCTCCCCAACGGCATGGCACTGGACCCGAGCGGTCGCACGATCTACGTCGCCGACAGCCTCAAGAGCACCGTGTGGGCCGTACCCGTCACGGGCGGCCCGGCGAAGGCGTGGCTGACCGATCCGGCCCTGGCCCCCGTCAAGTCCGAGGCCGTCCCGTTCGGCGCCAACGGGCTGCGCTTCCACAAGGGAGCCGTCTGGGTCTCCAACCTCGCCCAGGACAGCCTGCTGCGCATCCCCGTCACGGCGAGCGGCAAGCCGGGCCCGATCCACGTCGTCACCAAGAGCCTTGACGGGGTAGACGACTTCAGCTTCCTCAATGACCGCTCCGACGTGGTCTTCGCCGCACAGAACGCGCCCAACCTGGTCTCCGTGGTCTACCCCGACGGCAAGACCAAGCCCGTCCTGACTGCCTCTGACGGCCTCGCCTCACCCAGCGCCACCGTAGTGCGCGACAACCGGCTGTACGTCATCGACGGCGGGCTCAACGCCCCGCACGCCGCACAGATGCAGGCCGGCCGGATCGACATCCCCGCCCTGCTGCACCAAAAGCACTGAACCGCAGGAACGGGCGGCAGGATCACCTGCCGCCCGTTCCACCTGTGCCGTCGATCAGCTCTTTGCGGTGCTCGCCGACCCGGATGCCCTGACGGCCGCGAGGTCGTCGCGTACGCGTTGCGGCTCCCGTGCGAGCGGCATGTTGGCCTCGTCCCGGACCCCGTCCAGGGCACCGGGCGCGTCCTGGTCCAGGGCGGCGAACAACAGGCCCAGGTCGCCGGGTGCGAGGCCACGTTCCGCGACCAGCTCGAAGGTCTTGCCCGTCGCCTCCGGCGCGGTGAGAGCCTGGACCAGCACCTGGGCGATCTGGTCACGGGCGACAGCGCCGTCGGAGGGGGTACCGGAGCGCCGCGTGTCTCCCTGGAGGAAGACGAGCCGGTGCTCACCGGGGCTGTTCATGTCGAACCAGCCGGGCCGCACGATCGTGTAGGGCAGGCCGCTGGCCCGGACGAGGCGTTCGGAGCGGCGTTTCCAGTCGAGGAGATGGTCGTACACGCTGCTGCGGGAGGTGATGCCGATGGCCGTCATCAGCACGACGCGGGGCGTCAGCCCGTCCAGGGCGGCCAGGAGGTTGCGGACTCCGGCGTAGTCCACGTCCTCGGGCGAGGAGTGCGCGGAGCCGTCGGATCCGAGGGTCAGCACGACGGCGTCGGTGTCCGCGACAGCCGCGGGCAGCGTCTCGGGGCGCGTGACGTCACCGACTACGGTCTGCGCCTCGGCGGGGAGGCTGGATTCGGCCCTTGCCGCATCGCGTACCAGGGCGCGGGTGGTGTGGCCGCGCGCGATGGACTCGGCCACGACGAGGCGTCCGACGCTTCCGGTGGCGCCGACCACCAGCACGGTCATGGGTGTGTTCGCCATGGGTTACCTTCCCTTCTCAAGAGTTGTCAGGGGATCGTCAGTTCGCCCGTGTGCAGGGCCGCGGTCACTCCGCCGTCCATCAGCAGGTCGGCGCCCGTGATGAAACCGGCCTGACGGCCGAGGAGGAACGCCGCCGCGTCGGCGACCTCGTCAGGGGTTCCGAAGCGTCCGGCGGCCGACACCTTGCGGACCTGCTCGAACCACTCCCGGCGGGGCCCGGACAGCTCGTCCAGGGCGAGCGGCGTGATGATCACGCCAGGGCTGACAGCGTTGATACGGGCGCCTCGCCTGCCCCACGCGACGGCGGCGGTCTGCACCCGCAGCGAGTTGGCCCGCTTGGACAGGGCGTAGGCGTGGACGGTCGAGCCGACCTGGTCGGCCTGGAGGAAGGGCAGGTCGAGGAGGTTCGACGTCTCGGTGGTGGCCAGGGCGTGCTCGATCTCCCGTGAGTAGGGGCTCTCCCGGTGCCCTGCCATGCTGGCGATCACGATGCCGGCCCCACCCGGCGCGACGACGCGGGCGAAGGCGTCCAGAACCATCGCCGTGCCCACCAGGTCGACGTGCAGGATCCGCTCGATGCTCGCCTGGGTGGGCGAGACCCCGGCAGTGTGCACGACCTGGGTGACCGGGCCGAGGGCAGCGGCCGCGTCGGCCAATGCCTCGACCGCGTCGTGGTCGGAGATATCGGCGACCCGGGTCGTCACGTCGTACCCCTCACCCCTCAGCCGCTCGGCAGCGGCCTCGGCCGCCTTCTCGCTGTAGTCGGCGAGCAGCACCGTACGCCCGGCGCCGACACGCCGGGCGATGGCAAGCCCGATGCTGCCGGAACCGATGACGACGACCACTTCGTTCGCGTTCTTGCCCATGTCTTCAGCCCTTCTCTGAGCGATCGCGTCCAGCCTGCGAGAAGCGCGTGCGACGTGGCAGGCCGTGTCGTGCCGGGGAGTGACAGGGCCCCTCATGAGCGTCTCCGTAGCCGCTGCGCTGACGGGGCGGTCAGTCGCGCACCCTCTCGCGAAGTCCCGCAAACCTCCACGTCTCGACGCCGGCCAGCACCGCGAGGATGACGACGACGCCCGTCAGCGCGCCCAGGGCCGGCAGCGTGGCAGCCGCAGGAGCCCAGGCGAGCAGCGCGACGAGTGCCACCAGCCGGAACGGTCCCCACACGCGTACCGCGAGCCACCCGAACAGGAGGAGCCCCGCCACGTAGGCCGCCACACCACCGCACAGCACCCACGCGTAGAACGCACCCAGCCCGTGCCCGCTGCCCGCATGCCCGACGACCCCCTCGATACCGAGCGCGGTGAGCACGATGCCCGCCACCATCGGGAAGTGCGCGAGGCCGTAGGCACTGGACGCCAGCGCCAGCCGGATCTCGCCGCCCGCCTCGTGCAGCCTGTCGCGCACGATATGGGTGACCAGGTCGAAGTACAGCCACCACAGCCCCACAGCGGCACCCACGCCCAGCAAGGCCGCGGCCAGCAGCGACACACTGACCGGCAGCTTGGCCGCACCCACACCCAGGGCCGTGAGCGACTCGCCGATCGCGATGATCACGAACAACTGGTACCGCTCGGCGAAGTACTCGGCACTGTGGATACGCCAGCTGCCCCGCCGGGACGTCGCGTACACCACGCCCCAGTCCACCACGATCGCCGCCGCGAACAGCGCGGTCTGCACGCCGCCGCCGACCGCCACGCCCACCAGCAGCAAGGCTGCCCCGGCAAGCACCGGCAGCCAGGAGATCGCGACCTGTCGGCGCAGTTCCCGGTCGCCGCCGGCGAGCAGTCTGTAGACGACGAGGTGCACGCAGCGCACGAAGAGGTAGGCGACTGCCAGCACCAGTGGTCCGTCCAGGCCGCCCGGCGCGTCGTGCCAGGTTTCGGGCAAGGCCAGGGCCACCACGAAGATCCCGGCCATGGCCAGTGCCATGCCCGCCCGTACGATCCCGAGGTCGGCCCGGGCCTGGTTGCCGAGCCACGCGTAGGCCGACCACGACCACCACAGCAGCGCCAGCAGCAGCACACTCTGCAGCACGCCCGCGCCGCTATGCGCGTGAGCCATGTACCCGGTGACCTGGGTGAGCGCGAAGACGTACACCAGGTCGAAGAACAGCTCGAAGGTGGTAACGCGGTGACCTGACGTAGTCGCCTGCACGGCCGTGGCCAGCGGCCTCCCGTACTCCTGTGCCTTTGCAGGTTCCATCACGGTCCGCACTTCTCCTTCGCCGGGGCCGCCCCACTTCGGCGCTCACCATTCCCGAGCTGTCCGTCGCGCCGCGCTCGGCGCGCACTTCGCACCAGTGGAACGCCTCCGGTCGGGCTGGTGGGAGGCCCTGTCACACCCCCGAACAGCCCTCCCCCGAACAAGCCGCCCTGGTTGCGGCCGAACCCATCCAGCAGGCTCGAAGAGCAGGTGACGACGATGCGTCGCGCCTCGCGTCGCAAGATCCGCACCACTGGAGAAGCCATGCTCACCGTCAACGCCTACGGCGCCACGTCCGTCACCGAGCCCCTCGTCCCGATGACCATCGACCGCCGGGAGGTCGGCCCGCACGACGTTCTCATCAAGATCGCCTACTGCGGGATCTGCCACTCCGACATCCACTTCGCCCGCGGCGAGTTCGGCGACATCCCCACCCCGCTCGTCCCCGGCCACGAGATCGTCGGGACCGTCACCCAGGTCGGCTCCGAGGTGACCAAGCACGCCGTCGGCGACCGCGTCGGCGTGGGCTGCATGGCCGACTCGTGCCGCGAGTGCGCCAACTGCCTCAAGGGCGAAGAGCAGTACTGTCTGAAGGGCCACAGCCTCGTCTTCGGCAGCGTCGGCCGGGACGGGCAGATCACCCAGGGCGGGTACTCCACCCACGTGGTGGTGACCGAGGACTTCGTACTGCGGATTCCCGACGGCCTCCCCCTCGACACGACCGCGCCGCTGCTGTGCGCGGGCATCACGACGTACTCACCGCTGCACCACTGGGGTGCTGGCCCCGGCAAGAAGGTCGCGGTCGTCGGTCTCGGGGGCCTGGGCCACCTCGCCGTCAAGATCGCCAAGGCGATGGGTGCCGAGGTCACCGTCCTGTCGCAGTCGCTCAAGAAGCAGGACGACGGTCTGCGCCTCGGCGCCGACCACTACTACGCCACCAGCGACCTGGCGACCTTCGAGAACCTCGCCGGGAGCTTCGACATCATCCTCAACACCATCAGCGCGAAGATCGACGTCGACGCCTTCCTGTCACTGCTGGCCCTCGACGGCGCCCTGATCAACCTCGGTGCCCCCAGCGAGCCGCTGCCGGTGAACGTGCCCTCCCTGTTCGCCAACCGGCGCTCTTACGCCGGATCGCTCTTCGGCGGCATCCGCGAGACCCAGGAGATGCTCGACTTCTGCGCCGAGCACGGCATCGGTGCCGACATCGAGCTCATCCCGGCCGAGAAGATCAACGAGGCGTTCGGCCGCGTCCTCACCTCCGACGTGCGCTACCGGTTCGTCGTCGACACCTCCACCCTCGCCTGAGGCCAGCGGCGTCACACTGCTCCGCCGAGGTTCCCGCCGATGACACTGGTCAACTTCGTCTTCGCGGTCCGCGTACCCCGGCTGCTGGAGAGGTTCGGCAGGCCCCGTGTCCTGGCCGCGGGGGTCGTGCTGACGACCGTGGGCATGGCCTGGCTGAGCCGCCTGGACCTGCACACCCCGTACCTGACCGAAGTGGCCCTGCCGATGGTGATCATCGGTGCCGGCCAGGGCCTGGCGCTGGCGCCGATGACCTCCAGCGGCATCGACGGCGTGGCCCCTGAGGAAGCAGGGGCCGGCTCGGGCCTGGTCAACACCGTGCACCAGATCGGCAGCGCACTGGCCCTGAGCATTCTGACGGCCGTGGCCGCCACCGTTTCAACCGGCCACACGGCCGCCGACATCGCGGCCCGCTCCCGCACCGCGCTGACGGGCTCCGCCGTCCTGCTCGCGCTGGCCGTCGCCGCCGTCCTCACCCTGATCGTGCCCGCACGGGCCATCCGCAAGTAAAGGACTACGTGATGCAGACCCTCACCCTCAACAACGGTGTCGAGATGCCCGCTCTCGGACTCGGTGTCTTCCAGACCCCGCCCGACGAAACCATCACCGCGGTGAAGGCCGCACTCGACCTTGGCTACCGGCACATCGACACCGCGGCCGCCTACGGCAACGAGCGCGAGGTCGGCCAAGCTCTGCGGGAATCCGGCGTCCCGCGCGAGGAGATCTTCGTCGAGACCAAGATCTGGATCAGCGACTACGGCTACGACGAGACCCTGCACGGCTTCGACAAGAGCGCCGCCAAGCTCGGCGTCGACCAGATCGACCTGCTGATCCTGCACCAGGCCCTGCCGTCCGAGTTCGACCGGACCCTCGACGCCTACCGTGCGCTGGAGAAGCTCCTGGCCGACGGCAAGGTCCGCGCGATCGGTGTCAGCAACTTCATGGTCGAGCACCTGACCGCCCTGCTCGATGCGACGTCCGTCGCGCCGGCGGTCAACCAGCTGGAGATCCACCCCTACTTCCAGCAGCGCTCCGTTCTCGACTTCGACGGCGCCCACGGCATCGTCAACCAGGCGTGGTCCCCCATCGGAGGGATCACCTTCTACCCGGGTTACGGCGAGGACCGCCGAAGCGTCCTTCAGGACCCGGCCGTCACTGCCATCGCCGAGACACACGGCAAGAGCCCCGCCCAGGTGCTGCTGCGCTGGGGCATCCAGCAGGGCCGCTCGGTCATCCCCAAGTCCACAAAGCGGCACCGTATCGCCGAGAACATCGACGTCTTCGACTTCGACCTCACGGCAGACGAGCTGGACGCGCTGGACGCGCTGGAAACCGGCCGACGCGGCGGTCCCGAGCCGGAGAACGTCACTCTCGCCGCCTACGGCCGCGCCATCCCCGAAGCCTGAACTTCACACCCCGTACGACCTGCGAAAAGGAACCACCGTGACCCCCACCGTCCACGCCTTCGGCGCGCACGAGGCCGGCCAGCCGCTCGCCCCCGTCACCCTCGAACGCCGCGACGTCGGCCCCCACGACGTCAGGCTCGACATCCTGTACTGCGGGATCTGCCACTCCGACATGAACTTCGTCGACGGCTCCTTCGGCCCGCTCCCCATCAGCCCACTCGTCCCTGGCCACGAGATCGTCGGCCGCGTCACCGAGACCGGTACTGACGTCACCCGTCACCGGGTCGGCGACCTGGTCGGCATCGGCTGCATGGTCAACTCCTGCCGCGAGTGCGAGAACTGCCGGGCCGGGCAGGAGCAGTACTGCCTTCAGGGTCACACCCTGGTCTTCGGTAGCCCCGACCCCGCCGAGCCGGGCGCCCACACCCAGGGCGGCTACTCCGAGGCGATCGTCGCGCCCGAAGACTTCGTGGTCCGCGTACCCGAAACCCTCGACCCCGCCGCCGCCGCGCCGCTGCTGTGCGCGGGGATCACGGTCTACGCGCCGCTCAAGCGGTTCGGCACCGGTCCTGGCACCAAGGTCGCGGTCGTCGGCCTCGGCGGCCTGGGCCACCTCGGCGTGAAGATGGCCAAGGCCATGGGCGCCGACGTCACGGTTCTCTCGCAGTCCGAGCGTAAGCGGGACGCAGCCACCGCGCTGGGCGCCGACCACTACGCCGTGACCGGCGACGGCAGCGCCTTCACCGAGCTGGCCAATACCTTCGACATCATCCTCAACACCGTCAGCGCGTCCATCAACCTGGCGGACTACCTCAACCTGCTGCGTCTGCACGGCACCATGATCAGCGTCGGCGTCACCACGCAGCCCATGCCGCTGGACGTCTTCCCCCTGCTGCAGAACGGCCGCTCCTACGCCGGCTCCCTGTTCGGCGGCATCGCCGAGACACAGGAGATGCTCGACTTCGCCGCCGAGCACAAGGTCACCGCCGACATCGAGCTGATCGGCGCACAGGACATCAATACCGCCTACGAGCGGATCAACGCCTCCGACGTCCGCTACCGGTTCGTGATCGACGGCTCGACCTTCAAGGGGCTGACGGCGTGACACAGCCAGCTCCTTCGGACGTGAACCGCGTCCTGATCATCGGCGGGACGGGCAGCATAGGCCGCCTCGTCGCCGCCCGCCTGCTCGAGCTGGGCCGCCGGCCGCGCGTGCTCACCCGCAATCCCGACCGCGCCCGACGGACCCTGCCCGATGGCGTCGTGGTGGTGGCAGGCGAACTGGCCGACCCGACGGCCGTGCGCGCCGCCGTCGCCGACATAGACGCCGTCGTCATGACCCACGGCGCGCCCTACGGGTCCGGCGACTACGCCGCAGTCGACTACGGCGCCGTACCCGCGGTACTCGACGCGCTCGACGGACATCGCGTGCCCGTGGTGCTGCTGAGTTCGATCGGCGTCACGGCGACCGGCGGGCAGTCGCGGGAGCTACTGGACTGGAAGCGACGCGGTGAACGGCTTCTGCGGATCAGCGGACTGCCGTACACGATTGTCCGGCCCGGCTGGTTCGACGCCGGCAGTGCCTCCCACCAGCATGTGGACCTGCGACAGGGAGACCTGACCGAGTGCGGGCCCGTCCGCCGCGATCACGTCGCCGAGACGATCGTCCAGGCCCTGCTGATCCCGGCCGCCCAGGGCAGGACCGTGGAAGTCTTCTCGGCCGACGGCCCGGCCATCACCGACTGGCCGGGCGCGTTCCTCGCAGCCGAACCCGACCGGCCGGGCGACCTCGACGGCGCCCGCGACCGGCCCGGCCCACGTCCGGAGGAAGAACCCGAGCGCGTCCGCGCCGATCTGCAGCGCCACGCCCACACCGCCTGACACCCCACATCTGAGGAGACAGTCATGAAGGCAGCCATCTTCCGAGGCGAGAAGCACATCGAGCTCGGCGAGCGCCCCGACCCCACCATTCAGAAGGCGACCGACGCCGTCGTCCGCGTCGTGCGCGGCTGCGTCTGCGGCTCCGACCTCTGGTACTACCGCGGCATCAACCCCCACAAGGTGGGCAGCATCGGCCACGAGTACGTCGGCGTCGTCGAAGCAGTCGGCGAGAACGTGAAGAACCTGGCCGTCGGCGACTTCGTCATCGCCCCCTTCACCTACAACGACGGCACCTGCCCCGCCTGCCAGGCCGGGTTCGAATCCAACTGCGAGCGCGGAGGAGCCTTCGGCGACGGCGAGAGCGACGGCGGCCAGGGCGAAAAGGTCCGCGCCCCCTACGCTGACACAACCCTCGTGAAAGTCCCCGCACCGGCCGTCGGATTCACCGACGCCCAACTCGCCTCCTTCACCGCCCTCTCCGACGTCATGTGCACCGGCTACCACGCCGCCGTCAGCGCAGGCGTGAAGCAGGGCGACACCGTCGCCGTCGTCGGTGACGGCGCAGTCGGCCTCTCCGCCGTGCTGGCCGCCAAGCTCCTCGGCGCCAGCCGGATCATCGCACTGAGCCGCCACGCCGACCGGCAGGCCGTCGCAAAGGAGTTCGGCGCCACCGACATCGTCGCCGAGCGCGGCGACGACGCGGTCACGGCCGTCCTCAGTCTCACCGCCGGCGCCGGCGTCGACGCCGCACTCGAATGCGTCGGCACCGACCAGTCCATCGAGACCGCCGCCGGCGTCGTCCGCGCCGGCGGCATGATCGGTGCCGTCGGCGTCCCGCTCTACGAAAAGTTCGAGTACCAGACCCTCTTCTGGAAGAACGTCGGCATCAAGGGAGGCGTCGCCCCCGCCCGCCACTACATCCCCGAACTGCTGCAGCACGTCCTGGATGGAACGATCAACCCCGGACTCGTCTTCAACTACTCCACCGACCTCGACCACGTCGCCGACGCCTATGCCGCCATGGACGAGCGCCTCGCGATCAAGTCACTCCTCACGGTCAGCCAGCCGTGAATCCGGTCCCCTGCACCAGTTCGGTCCAGGAGAAGACCAGGTCAGGCACCCGCGAGACCGGCGGTCCAGGTCACCAGGTGGTGGCGACGGTCCGCTGCGCGACCCACACGTCGCCGTGACGGGCGTAGTCGGTGGCCAGACGTAGGCGCCAGTTGGCGCGGGTGCCGTACACGGTGGCATCGGTCAGGGTCCGGGCCATCAAGCGGGCTGTGCCGTCGTCGATGTCGAACGTGGTGTCCTTCTCCTCGATGGAGTGGTAGACGAACTGCCCCTGACGCATCTGCGCCAGCCACTCCGCCTTCGGCTGCACATATCCGGTCATGTGGGTGAGGGTGAAGTCCTCCGCGAGCAGGCCGTCGAGAGTTGTGGTGTCCCCCTTGGCCATGGCGTCCAGATAGGCGCGGTGGGCCTCCCTCAGGCCCGTAGGGGCCGTTGCATCGGGGGTGGGCATGTGACTCCTCGGTGGGCTGTGAAGCGGGATCCGCCGTGCCGGCGGGGGCCTGTGCCGGCACGGCAGATCCAGCGTGGCATACCGTCGTCACGCAAGCGGTGCGGCTCGTTCCGAGAGGCATGTCCACCCCGTCGTGGACCGCATCGGGCTCGTCCTGGCCCAGTGCCGCGAGCAGCGGTCCCGGATCAGCGGGCACGGAGCCCTGATCGGGGGGCGCCGTCCGGCTGCTGTCGGCTCCGTCAGCGTGGCCACCCCTACCCGCGCGATCTGGGTGCGGGCGATTGCTCCGCCGGCCGGGCCCCGGAGCGGAGCCTGTCACTCGACAGCCCGTAGCTCGCCCCTCTCCCTGCGAGTGCCACTACGGCCGCCCCGCAGCGCGCGGCGCCGACGAGGAGCGTGCCGGACCACATGTGAGCATGACGCTCCGGAGTACAACAAAGGGGCGCGCTACGGGCACGTCGGCTGTCTGTATCCGTTCACACAGCTCACCCGCCCCATCCCTAGGAGGAAGATTCATGGCCGCGCTCGAGTTCATCGTGATCCTCGGGTGCGCCCTGCTCGTCGGCGGGGCCCTCGCCCATCGCCTCCGGGTGGCCACGCCCGTCCTGCAACTGGCCGCCGGCGTAGCACTCGGCTTCGTGCCTGCCCTACGCGAGACAGAACTGCCGCCGGACGTGCTACTGCTCGTCTTCCTACCGGTGCTCCTGTACTGGGAGAGCGTGACAACCTCACTGCGCGCGATCCGTCGGGACCTGCGCGGCATCGTGCTGACCGGCACACTGCTGGTCGCCGTCACCGCCTGGGCCGTGGCCGCGCTCGCCCACACGCTCGGTCTGCCATGGGGGCCGGCCTGGGTGCTCGGCGCCGCCGTGGCGCCGACGGACGCCACCGCCGTCGGCGTCGCATCCAGACTGCTGCCCCAACGCAACGTCACCCTGCTGCGCGCCGAATCCCTCATCAACGACGGCACCGCACTGGTCATCTACAGCCTCGCGGTCGGCGTCACCGTCGGCTCCGAACACCTCAGCGCGGCCCACGTGAGCGGTCTGGTGGCGCTGTCCTACGGCGGCGGCCTCGCGGCCGGAGCACTGGTGGCCTGGCTCGGCATCCAACTGCGGCGCCGGGTGCGCCAACTCGGCGACACGCTGCTGGACAACCTGACGATCATCCTGATCCCGTTCAGCGCCTACCTGGTGGCCGAGCAGGTCAAGGCATCAGGCGTGCTCGCGGTCGTGGTGTGCGGACTCATCATGAGTCAGGCCGGGCCGAGCCTGGGCCGGGCCGCGGCCCGGCGGCAGACAGAAGCCTTCTGGTCGCTGGCGATGTATCTCCTGAACGGCGCCCTGTTCGTTCTGGTCGGGCTCGAAGCGCAAGCGGCGGTCCGCGCCCTGTCCGGTACCGCCCTCACCGAGGCGGTCGTGATGGTGGTGGCGGTGGCGTGTGCGCTGGTCGTCGTCCGCTTCCTGTTCCTGTTCGTCTCGGTGTACACCATCAGGGCGGTGGACCGTCGTCCGCAGCAGCGGGAGCGCAGGATGGGGCACCGGGCTCGGGTGGTCAGCGCTCTGGCCGGTTTCCGCGGAGCCGTCTCTCTGGCTCTGGCCCTGTCGGTGCCCTACACGCTCGACTCCGGCACGCCTTTCCCCGACCGCGACACGATCGTCTTCGTCACCGCCGGTGTTGTCGTCGCCACCCTCGTTGTGCAGGGCCTGGTGCTTCCTGCTGTGGCCCGCTGGGCACGGCTGCCCCGGGACACGGACTCTGAGCAGGAGCTTGCCCTCGCCCGGACCGCTGCCTCCCGAGCTGCGTTGGACGCACTCCATGCGACGGCGGCCGACCTCGGTACCGACGCCGAGATCGCCGAGAAGCTTCGAACCGAGTACGAAACGCACCTGAGCACGATGCGCGCTGCCAGCGCCGCGAGCGCCCCGGAGTCGGAACCGCTGTTGCGGCGCCGGCAGCAGGAGACCTCTCTCCGGCTGGCGTTGCTGGAGCACAAACGTTCTGCCGTCATCGCCCTGCGTGATGGTCACCGCATCGACGACGCTGTTCTGCTGCGGGTCCAGGAACAACTGGACGCGGAGGAGGTACGCCTCGCGCAGGTCCGTCAGGACCAGTGACCGGGCGCGCGGAGGGCGTCGGCACCTGGAGCCATCTCTGGTTGTCCTCTGTGGCCGGTGGGGAAGGATTCAGGAAAAGGCACGACGCCGTTGAGGTGGAGCTGTCGCGTACCGGTGGCCGGGCAGCGATCCTGCCCGGCTCCAGGGATCACGTGCGCTGGTCTCCAGTGCCGGCGGGCACGGCCTCGTGGGCGCCGTGAGCCGCATGCCCTGCGGCCATCGGCCGCTGACGGGGGATGAGGGAGGCGACCGCCAAGGCCAGCAGAGCGGCTCCGGCCCCGATGGCCATCACGGTGCGGAACCCGTTCTGCGAGGCGACTTCGGCCGGACCCAAGCTGATAGTCATCTGGGACAGCACCACGCTGGCGAGGGCGCTGGACACAGTGGTGCCGATGGCCCGCATGAGGGTGTTGAGGCTGTTGGCGGCGGCGGTTTCGGAAACTGGGACGGCACCCATGACCAGTGCGGGCATCGCGCCGTAGGCGAGGCCGACACCGGCGCCGATGACACAGGAGACCAGCACGAGCTGCCAGATCTGTGCCATCAG
This sequence comes from Streptomyces sp. NPDC101166, assembly GCF_044768125.1. NCBI lineage: Bacteria > Bacillati > Actinomycetota > Actinomycetes > Kitasatosporales > Streptomycetaceae > Streptomyces > Streptomyces sp. NPDC101166. The sequence continues at coordinate 427,737 of NZ_JBIWPF010000004.1, read as the reverse complement.
GAAGATGTTGAGCACATAGCCGGTGGCGACCGTGACCGCGCCTAGCATCAGGGTCGCCTTCGGCCCCCGGGCCCGGGAGATCCGGGCCGAGAAGGGGGCCATGGCCATCATGACCAGTCCCTGCGGGGCGAGCACGAGTCCGGAGACGAGCAGCGACTGGCCGAGCCCGTAGCCGGTGGCTTCGGGCAGCTGCAGCAGCTGCGGCAGTACCAGGGACATCGCGAACATGGAGAAGCCGAACGACATCGACGCCAGGTTGGTGAACAGCACCTGCTTACGGGCGGCGACCCGCAGATCCACCAGGGCGTGCGAGGTACGCAGCTGGTAGACGCCCCAGACGAACAGAATCACGACACCGGCGGCGAACAGGCCCAGGGTCGTGCCAGTGGTCCAGCCCCAGGCCGCCCCTTTGGAGATGGCGAGCAGCAGGCAGACGAGCGCGGCGGAGAGACCGAGGGCTCCGACAAGGTCGAAGCGGCCCCCGGTGCGTACGCGCGACTCCGGAACCAAGGAGACGCAGAGGATCGTGGCGAGCGCGCCCGCGACGGTGGAGACCCAGAAGAGCACGTGCCAGTCGAAGTGGTCGGCGATCAGTGCGGCGGCGGGCAGGCCGAGGGCGCCGCCGACACCGAGCGAGGCGCTCATCACGGCGGTCGCTGAGGCCAGCTTTTCGGTCGGCAGTTCGTCGCGCATGATGCTGATGCCGAGCGGGATCACACCAGCGGACAGCCCCTGCAGCGCCCGTCCGATGATCATCGGTAGGAGAGAGTCGGCGAGACCGCACACCACCGATCCGGCGGTCAGCAGTACCAGGCTGATCAGCAGCATGCGGCGTTTGCCGTACATGTCGCCGAGACGGCCGACAACGGGGGTGGCGACCGCGGACGCTAGCAGGGTGGCGGTGACCGCCCACGCGGCGTCGGAGGGTGAGGCGTCGAGGAGCTCGGGCAGCTGCGGTACCAGCGGGATGACAAGGGTCTGCATGAGCGCGACCACGATCCCCGCGAAAGCGAGCACGGCCACGACGGCCTTGGCAGGTGAAGCCGCGACCTTCCCGTCGTGGGCGGGCTGAGTGGGGGCGTCGGACATGGGCAGGGAGCCTCCGTCTGGACAAGAGGGACGATAGAAGACAGACTTTTAATTCAAGCGCTTGATTTAAAAGTAGGGACCGTGTGCACCTCCGGTCAAGCCAGCCCTGCAAGGGAGGCACGGATAGCCGATCCGCGACAACAAGTCCCCCGCCCCGCTGCCGCACCCCGAGAGCCGAGGACACAGGCCCGACGCTCGGTAGGCTGGCTGACTCGGCCCCGCCACTATCAAGAACGAGCGGGCCGCGGGTGACAAAACGGGCTGGCCACGCGACGCCAGCGTCTCGGAGCGGTGAGGGCAGTGGCCGGTAGAAGTGTGCGCGAGGAAAAGGTCGAGGCGACCAAGGAGGCCATCCTCACGGCGGCGGAACGCCTCTTCGCCGAGTACGGCGTCTACAACGTTTCCAACCGCCAGATCAGCAACGCCGCCGGCCAGGGCAACACCACTGCGGTCAACTACCACTTCGGCAACAAGACCGACCTGGTCCGAGCAATCTCCCGGCGCCACACTGAGCAGATCGAGCTGATCCGCGACCGGTTCGTCGCCGAAACTCGGGGCTCCACCGCGCTGCGGGACTGGGTGGCGTGCATGGTCCGCCCCGTCACCGAACACCTGGACAGCCTAGGCAGCCCCACCTGGTACGCCCGGTTCAACGCCCAAGTGACCGCCGACCCTGCCCTTTATGAGGCCATCGCGACCGAACCCGCCACCGCCCCCTCGCTCCTCACCCTCCTCGACGGCCTCAACGCCTGCCTGCCCGACCTTCCACCCACGGTCCAGGCCGCCCGCGGGATCATGGCCCGACACCTCATCGTCCAGACGTGCGTCGAACGGGAGCGCGCCCTCGCCGGTGGGGAGTCGTGCCCACCCTCCGTGTGGACGGACACGGCAAACCTGCTCATTGATGCGCTCACCGGCCTATGGAACGCACCGGTGAGCGGCTCGGTCAGTTAGGGCGTGCAGATCTTTAACTCGTGGCTTTCCGCTGGGTGGTTCGTTGGTCTGGCATGAGCGGGTTGGAAGGGCAACGGGCCGTGCTGGCAGCCAAGTTCAGGGCGATTCTGCCGCACCTTGACGAGCGGCAGCGTCGCCTGTTGATAGGGGCGGAAGCCCAGTCTCTCGGGCACGGTGGCATCAGGGCGGTCGCCCGTGCTGCCGGTGTCCGTGAAGCCACTGTGTCTGTCGGAATGCGGGAACTCGACTCCGGCCAGGCCCCGTTGGGACGCGCGCGCCGGCCCGGAGGCGGCCGCAAACGCGTCGTCGACCTGAACCCAGCCGTTCGGGAGGCACTCCTCGCACTGGTCGAGCCCGACGTCCGTGGAGATCCCATGTCGCCGCTGCGCTGGACCACCAAATCCACCCGTAAGCTCGCCGAGCAGCTGACCCGCCAGGGCTACAGGATCTCCGCGGACACGGTGGGCGACCTCCTGCGCGAGGCGGGCTTCAGTCTGCAGAGCAACGCCAAGATCCTGGAAGGCAAGCAACACCCGGACCGGGACGCACAGTTCCACTACCTCAACGAGCAGGCCCGCGACCACCAGGACGGCGGGGCTCCGGTGATCAGTGTGGACACGAAGAAGAAGGAACTGGTCGGCCCCTTCAAGAACAACGGCCGTGAATGGGAGCCCAGAGGCGAGCCGGTGCGGGTCGATACCCACGACTTCCCCGACCGCGAACTGGGCCGGGCGGTGCCCTACGGCATCTACGACGTCGCCGCGAACACCGGCTGGGTCAACGTGGGCACCGACCACGACACTGCCGCGTTCGCCGTCGAATCCATCCGCCGCTGGTGGAACGGCGCCGGACGGGCCGCCTATCCAACGGCCGGACGGCTGCTGATCACCGCCGACGCGGGCGGCTCCAACGGGTACGGGCCGTGGCGGACGTGCTATGAGCGGGATCGCCCACTGGGATGCGGACGGCACCTGGGTGAAGCTGTGGGAGCACGTCCAGGTCCGTGATGGACATGCTGAAGTGGACGGTTTCGGTGGCCTCCACGATCCATCGCGTCCATCAACATGCGGCCGTCGCCCGCAAAAACGGAAGGTGGAGGGAACCAACGGGCAGCCGTCGCCACCGAGCCCCGATCTCTCGCTGCCGGACACGCAGCCGTGTGGTCAGGAACCGCAGGGAGCGGCTGGTCCGAGAGATCGACGACGGGTGGACAAGCACGCGAAGCTCCTGGCGGACACGGGTGATCTTGGTCAGGACCCGCCTACCAGGAGCTTCGTCGTTCCGTACAGCTGGCGGCCTCAAAACCTCACCGCCGCAGTCAGGTTGGAAAGGGCTCAGTCTGCGCGCACTGACGCTCCATAACTGTCGGTCTGGCGGAGCACGGTTACCTCGTGAATGGAGGACGGCCACGACTGGATGAGGTACCACTCAGTGACTTCGTCAGGGGCAAGATCGACTGCGGTATCCCGTCCACGTGCATGAATGCGCAGCCTGTATTCGCCCGGCCCGTCGAAGGACAGGGCTGGGTGTTCTTCCTCCAGGTCGTCCATCATGCCTCGGACCGAGAGTTCACCGGACACGGAAGATGCTGAGATCTCCACGATCTCCTGCCACTCGCCGTTGTCGGGTGCTGGCTCAGTCTGGTGAAGAGCTACGGTGACGTCGACGTCGCCGGTGTGGATCCCGGTCATGACGACGATGACGCCGTCCGTGACCCGGACGAGCCCGTTGTGCACGCGCTCCAGTTCAGGGCCGGCCGGCCCATCCTCATCGCTGATGTCGAACTGGTGGTACTGAACCGGGACAAGCCCCCTGGCCTGCTCGTCCTTCTCGGTCATCTCGCCCTTCTCTGCCACACCGAGTGCCCTACTTGATCCACACTAGAAACTTGTCCTTCTCGATGATGCGGTTATACAGGTAGAAGCGGCCCAGAGCTCGGCCGCCGTCCTCGTTCTGCGCCCCGTCGATCATCCGCCGACTGAAGCTGCCACCGCCGGTTTTGGCGCCCTGCCAGGTAGAGGCGAAGGGGTATTCGTCGCACTGCAGGCCCCTGCGCGGCAATCTTCCAGGACAGGCCGCGCCGCGGTTCTGGTTGATCTTCTTGCTGTCCGTAAGCCGCGTGAGGTAGCACGTGGTGCCGTGCTTCCCCGGCAGGTTCTGGAGGTTCTGCGCGTCCTCTATGTGCTGGGCGAGCTCCGGATACTCACCAGCCTTCGCGTAGACCATCTCCGGTATGTACGGCATCACACAGCCGGCCTTCGAGGTGCCGGGCAGGGCGTTGTCACACCGCACGGGAGGAGTCGGCAGAAAGATCTCGTTGCTGGGAGTCGCCCCCCGCTTTGGTAAACAGCCAGGACGCTGAAGCCTGCCCCTCGCCGAACTGGCCTTTGGGCGAGGTCTTGATCGTGGTCTGCAGGAAGAACTGCCCGACGGCGTCCTTGCTCTGGCTCATCGGTTGGGCGGGGAAGGTGCTCTGGGTGACCTTGCACTTGCCCGTGCACTTCACCTTGCCGGAGGAGCTGAAGCCCTTGGCCGTTCCCCAGCTGCTGACCTCCATCAGTTCTACCTGGTAGGCCCAGTTTGGTACATCTCTCCCGCTGTATGCATCGGCGCGTATCAGATAGTTCATCCCGCCTGTTGTTGCGCGGGTACGAACGTCGATGACCTTGAGGTTGGCGGAGAAGACACCGCACGCCTTGAACCGGTTGACGTACCAGCCGCTGTTGGTGCCGTTCTCACCGCACCACGTTGGGGTAGGCCAGGCGGAAACCGCGGGGCGCAGCGGGGAAACCGGCGTGCTGCTGTTCCAAGTCACGCATGTGACAGCGTCTTCACTCCCGTTGCTTGCCGCGGCCTCCACTTGCGCCCCACACACGATGTCGGGGTCCTGTGCGCCCGGTCTCGGGTCAGGATTTTCAATGTGGGGGTCTCGACCACCCTCGTCTCCTTGGGCGTCGCTGGGAAGCGACGGCATGTCGGGTGCCTCTGGCACTGGTTGATAGAGCTCGTCATCCAGTTCCGTCGAGGACTCATCCATGTCCTCCGGATCAGGAATGCCCTCTGTCGTCTCCGCCGTTGTCCGCGCAGGAATCCCCGATGCGGCCTCAGAGGCGTGAGCTGCGCTGAGGAAGCTACCCAGTAAGGCCAAGGAGGCCGCCCCGGCGGCAGTAGCATTTTCGATCTCAAGTTGTTCCCCCTGGTTGGTCAGGTCCCTGAGAACACACCCAGTCACCGAGATCCGTTAAGTCGAGATGATCGAATCACGTCAGCCTTACGGATTACTCGATAAAGAGACGATCATTTCCGGTCATTCTCGCCTGGCATCATGGCCATCGCGGCCGTCGTACACACCGCCTACGACCCCAAGACCTCCGCGATCCACGCACCGAGGCCGTCGGTGACGGTTCCGGCGGGGTTGGTGGCGAAGTCGACGGCGCCGCACACCTTGTCCATCAGCGGGAAGTCGCAGACTCCCATGGTCGAACCTCCTTTCTCGAACGGGGGATCAGGGCGCGACGGAAGGCAAGACGCCGACCAGAGCACAGGGACGGCCGGGCCGGCACCGGACCGCGAGGGTGGTGGAACGGCTCTCCGCACCGCCGGCGGGTGAGCCCTTCCAGACGATCGACTGCTTGCCGGAGACGGTGACGGCGTAGACGTACGCCTGGGTGATCGCTCCAGGATCGGCCTGCAGGGCCTGGGTGAACGCGTGCGGGAAGTGCCCCTCGTTCACCCTGGCAGTGGCGAACTGACCGTTGGCCGCCATCTCCTGCCACAGCACGGCCGAGGGGACGGCCTTGTCGACCGAGGCCGGGTCGGCGTACTGCGCCTCCGCTGTCAGCCATCCATGCAGAGCCTTGCGCAACTCGCTCTGCGAGTACGCGCGGGTGTCGTAGGACCACAGCGCTGCTGCGGCTGCCCTCCCGTACGCGATCGGGTCGCGTGTCTTCGGCGCGATCAGGAGAGCGCGGGGACGGATGTACGGCTTGGAGGCAGGGTTTTCGGGGACGCTCCTGCCGTCGCGGGCGAGGTAGGCGGCCAGGCCGGCGAGGGCGACGAGCGCCGCCAGGACTGCGGTGCCGAGCAGCGCCCGGCGGCGCACCCGAGAGGAGCTGCCGGGGTGGGCGGCGTGCGCAACCATCAGCGGACCTGCGTCCCGAGCGTGCTGAAGAAGGCGACCACGCCGTTGGCCGCGCCCAGCAGAAGGGCCGCGCCGGCGCTGACCAGCACGCCCTTCTTGCCGTTGGCCTCCGCCTGATGACCGCCGGAGTGGTGGCCCCATGCCCACACGCCGGCGCTGACGGCGAGGGCACCGACCGCGGCGATGAGTGCGAAGAGGTTGATCGAGCCCATCACCTGCTTGAGGACGTTCAGGCCCGGCAGCCCGCCCTCGTTCGGCTTGATCCCGGGATCGTAGGCGAGCTGGATGACCTGGTCGGCGAGATACATATTCGAACTCCAGTTTGATTAAGTGCACGTCGTAGCCCGCTGGGGGGCGATGCGGCGGTGCGAGGAAGGGTGGAGGGGGAGAGGGGGAGCCCCGGTCAGGCGACTCGGCGGGCCGCGAGAATGCCTGGCTTCCACGACGCGAGGGTCGCGATGCGGATCACAGCACCGGTGTGCGGGGCGTGGACGATCAGGCCCTGCCCGATGAACATGCCGACGTGCTCGGGCGCGTCGGCCGACCCCTCGGTGAAGAGGAGGTCACCCGGCTGAAGGGCGTCGGCCGATACCGTCTTGCCGTCTTTGACCTGGGTGTACGTGGTCCGCGTCAGGGTGATTCCGGCTGCCCTGTACGCCTGCTGCATCAGGGAGGAGCAGTCGCACCGGCCCAATGGGTCCCTGCCATGAGAGTCATTGCAGTTCCCGCCCCACTGGTACGGCGTGCCGAGCTGGCCGAGAGCCCACCGGATCGCCGTCTGGATCTTTCGCGGAGCGTCGGCGGGGATCTTGTACTCGGCCGGCAGGGCGACGGGCGGGATTGCGCCGAAGCCGCTCCCGTCCCCGCCCGCCGAACAGCCGCCCGCCATACCGGGCGAAGTGCTGCCGGTGCTCGCCGAGCCGGACAGCGCAAGACTCGGCGCCGGGGCACCGGCCGTCGGCAGCACGGGCTCGATGGCCTTCTGCAGGGCGGTGGCCAACGGCTCCCATTTGGCGTACGCCTCGGGGAAGCCCGACCGCTGCACCGCCTGGGCGGCCTCAGTGATCGACACGGACTGCCAGCCTGAGACCTTCTCCAGCTTCTCGTAGAACGTGGTCGAGGCATGCACAGGGTCGAGGATCTGGTTCGCCGTGCCCCAGCCCTGCGAAGGCCGCTGCTGAAAGAGACCCAGCGAGTCGCGGTCGCCGTAGGTCAGGTTCCGCAGGCCGCTCTCCTGCAGTGCGGTCGCCAGAGCAACGACCTGCCCCCGGGACGGGATGTTCATCGCTACGCCGGTGGCCTGGATCGCCTTGGCGTTGGGCACCTGCTCGGCTGGGTCGTCCAGGCCCCGCACGGAAACCGAGCTCGGGGCACTGCCGTCCAGAATGGCCTTCACCTGGGCGGCGACGGCGGCGGTATCCACGCCCTGGGCATCGGCGGTCGAGCAGGAAGCCGAGGCGGTCGCGGCACCGAAGGCGAGAACCGGAACGGCCAGCAGCAGCGGACCGGAGGCACAAAGCCCGAGTACGGCTGCGGTGGTCTTCTTCATCGCCGCCGCCATCCACTGAGGCGGCGGTGCCGGCCAGGCGGGTCGGGACGCGGACGTGTCAGGGCAGGCTGCACCGCAGCGGCTCCTCGGTGTTCGTAGAAGGCGCGGTGCCGACTTCCCGTGCAAAGCCGTCGGCACCGCGCCGAACTTCATTCGCCTCTCGGGCGGGCCCGGGGCAGAGAGTTGGCACTCCAGGACGCCGGTCTCTTCTCAGGCGCGGCAGTCAGCCGCGCTCGTAATCTCAGGCAGTACAAAGGGGCCCCTGACGGCGGACGGAAGAGTGTGGACTTCGTGCCTCCCGCACCGCTCGCAGGACGAGGTGACACGGATAAGCGCAGGTCAGCTGCGGCGAAGCGAGGCTCCGGCCCGGTGACACGGCGAGACAGTAGACCGGCATCCCGGCCGCACCAAACGGCTCCTGCACCGGGCTCACAGCACGTCCCACCTCGTTAGGCGCGGCCGGAGACCGCCGCTAACCTCCGGCACAACCGCGCCCCGGGCGACTGCCGTTGAGCACTGCCTGGAGCGGGCCCACACCCGCCATGCCCTGAAGGGGGCCCTTCCCATGAGCTACACGCTGCACAGGGGCGACGCCCTGACCGTGCTGAAGTCCCTCCCGGACGAGAGCGTCAACGCTGTGATCACCGACCCGCCGTACAACTCAGGGGGACGGACCAGTTCGGACCGCACCGGCCGCACTGCGCGAGCCAAGTACATCACCAGCAACTCAGCTCACGACCTCGCCGACTTCCCCGGAGAGAACCGCGACCAGCGCTCCTACCGCTCCTGGCTCACCGAATTGCTCACAGAGGCCTACCGGGCCTCGACCGAGCACGCGGTCGCCGTCGTCTTCTCCGACTGGCGTCAGGAGCCGACCACGTCCGACGCCCTGCAGATGGCCGGGTGGACCTGGAGCGGCACGATCCCCTGGATCAAGCCCGCCAGCCGGCCCCGCAAGGGCGGCTTCAAGCAGTCCGCCGAGTTCATCACCTGGGGCGTCAAGGGCAGCCTCGCCAAGGACCGTGATCTCTACCTCCCTGGCCACTTCACCGCCTCCCAGCCGCGTAAGGACCGGGTTCACATCACCCAGAAGCCCGTCGACATCATGCAGCAGCTCGTACAGATCTGTCCCGAAGACGGCGTCGTCCTCGACCCGTTCACCGGCAGCGGCTCCACGGGCGTCGCCGCCCTGCGCGAGGGGCGCCGCTTCGTCGGCATCGAACTGTCCTCGCACTACGCCGACGTGGCCGAACAGCGACTCCGCGCCGAGCTGACGAAGGACGACTTCGCCCTGGCCGGACCGGAAGCATGATCATGAGATCGAAGCGGCCTCCGCGAATTCGGGGTCGGTGTGGTCGGTGAAGAACTGCCAGGGCGTGCCGGCCGCCCAGCGGAGAGCCCGGGGCCAGCGGGCCGCAGACGCCGAAAGGCGGCTGGCGCATCGAGAAACCGATGCGTCAGCCGCCTTTCTCGTTGCGTCAGGCTGCCTCGAATGCCCTCCGGATCAGCGGCGTTGCCTTCTCCAGGTCAGCCGCCGAGACAAGGCGCACTTCCAGGTCCCCGGTCCCCAGGTGCCCGATGCCGCGCATGTCCCTCGTGAAGCCCTCCTCCAGGGCGACCCTGTCCGGATCGAGTCTGAGATACACCAAGATCGCCTCGCGTTTCGGACGGAAGAGCACCGACGCCACGTTCACCAGCCGCCGGTAGGCGATGTAGTGCCGCAGCGGTGCCACCTCGACCTCGCCCCACGCCGTCAGCGCGTCGTCCAGCTCCGCGTACAGATCCCGCAGGCAATCCGGGACGAGGCCGGTGCCCGCAGGCGGGGGAGCCGCCAGTGCTGCCGACGCGCTCTCGACCGCTGCGTCCCGCTCCCGACCCCGCCGGGACGAAGTGGCGTTCGGCGGGACGGGAGAGGAATCCACGAGCAGCAGGCTCAGCAACCCGCCCTCGAAGACGCGGTAGCGCACCAGGTCGATCCGCTCGGGCAGCCGCTTCACGGCCACACGGTCGTGGTGCGAGAAGCCGGCCGCGATGCAGACCATCCGCGGGCGGCGCCAGTCGATGGACTCTGCGGCCTCAGGGCCCAACACTCTCCGGACGAGCGCCTCGAACTCATGATGCGCCGAGTCCAGCCAGGACAGGTATGAGATCGCCTGGGACAGCACCCCGCTGTCGGCGCCCTTCTTGAACTCGATCACGACCGGGCAGCCGTTCTCGTCCAGTCCGAGTGTGTCGATCCGCCCCCGGTGCCACGGACCGGTCGGGTACTCCGACGCGACGAACCGGATGCCGAGCATCTGCTCCAGGCCAGCCTCGACCCGCCGCTGCAGCTCGACCTCCAGGGCCACCGTCGAGCCGGACAGCTCGACGTCTTGCCCGTCCGCTTCTCGCCGGAACAACATCAGCTCGGCCACGAGCGCCCCCTCCCACGATCACTACAAGAGATGCAATCGAAAGCAACTTACGGGTATTCCGCTGCTGGCCGAGAGCGTGGCTGGGCAGGTCGAGAGTGTGCCCGGAGGAGGCATTCGCGGCCCCGAGAGGTGGGGGTGAACAGGTTGACCGGTCTCCGGAACGGGCCGTGAAAGCCGAGTCCTCCACGCTGGTTGGGCCGTGTTCCCTTCAGGCCCCTGAACCGGAACGAGGCGGCCACGTCGCGCTGACTGCCGATCTGGGTGGGATGTGGTGGCCGGGTCGGGTGTGGACGTTGTGCACGGTGTCGGCATCCGCCGGCTGGGACGGAATTGGTAGGTGTTGCGCAGTGGCAGAACGCAAGGAAGCGTCACGCGTTGACTTTGTGGGGGTCCCATAACCGGAGGCGTGAGGTCAGCATGGTTCCGAAGAGGGTGGGGTTCCGCACTCACTCAGGGAAGGGAGTCCTGCCGGCGGCTCGCGGATCGAGTTGGAGAACGCGGTGGTGAGAGGGGTGCGGGAGTGCGAGCAGAGCTCCCTGCAGATACCTGACTGCATGTCGGTAAAGTCAGCAAAAGGGTCAGCATCAGTCCGACCAAAGCTGACTACGGCTGGCGAAACCTGCACCTTGAGGTGGGGTGGAACGAGGGGCGCGAAGGGGATTTACTCGCGTGATCTGAGTGAATCGGTCGAGGTGTGCTCCCCTTCGCCCCGCAAGGTCTGCGCCGAGCAGGAAACTGGCAGCTCAGCGCACTCGACCCCGTGGTTTCAGCGGCACCGGAGGCAGCTCCGGGGTAGGCAAAGGATCCCCGTCGTAACCCTTCACGACTCCAAAACGCGACCCGCTCATCCAGTCCTCCCGGGCCTGTTTGATATCGTTCTGGCTGCGCCCGACGAAGTTCCGGACAGTCGAACTCGCCGTCCCCAAGCTGAGGCAGGGCAGTTACTTCCCGCACTGGCTTCTCGAACGCAGGCGGCGGGCCGAGCAGGCCCTCATCTCGGTGGTGGCCACCGCCTACCTGCTGGGCGTCAGCACGCGCAGGGTCGAGAAGCTCGCCGAGTCCCTGGGCGTCACCCAGCTGTCGAAGTTTCAGGTCAGCGCGATGGCCAAGCACCTGGACGAGCAGGTCGCAGCCTTCCGCAACCGGCCCCTGGACACGGGGCCGTATGCCTTCGTCTGGGTCGACGCACTGACCCAGAAGGTCCGCGAGGGCGGCCGCATCATCAACGTCCACGCCCTGATCGCGGTCGGCGTCAACGCCGACGGCCGCCGGGAGATCCTCGGCATCGACGTCGCCACGGCCGAGGACGGCGCCGGCTGGCTCGCCTTCCTGCGTTCGCTGACCACCCGCGGCCTGTCCGGCGTCCAGCTGGTCGTCTCCGACGCTCACACCGGCCTGGTGAACGCGATCGGCGCGGTCCTGCCGGGCGCGTCCTGGCAGCGATGCCGCACCCATTACACCCGAAATCTGCTGAGCCAGGTCCCCAAGTCTGCTCAGCCGTGGGTGGCCACCTTGCTCCGGGCTGTCTTCGAACAGCCCGACACCGACGCCGTCCGGGCTCAGATGCGGCACGTTCTGGACGCGCTGGAGGCCAAGTTCCCCAAGGCGGCAGCCCACTTGGACGCCGCCCAGCACGACCTGCTGGCCTTCACCGCGTTCCCACGTGAGATCTGGCGGCAGATCTGGTCGAACAATCCGCAGGAGCGGCTGAACAAGGAGATCCGGCGCCGCACCGACGTGGTCGGCATCTTCCCCGACCGCACCGCCGTGATCCGCCTGGTCGGCGCGGTCCTGGCCGAGCAGAACGACGAGTGGACCGAGGCCCGGCGTTACATGGGCCGCGAACTCCTCGCAAAAGCCCGTTTCCACCCGATCGAGTCAGAAACCGACGAGACCGTCCTGCCCACCGAACTCACCGCATAGCCTCAAATACGAGATCACCGAGTGGCCGTCGATACACCACTCCAGCGGACGTGGCCCTTGTCGACGAATCGAACGACTGAGCCCATCCGGCCCGGCGGAACGCGCTCAGAGGGCCAGCTACGCATCAGCGGCCGCGCAGCCGCCGGTAGCGCAGCGTACGGCGTGAGTTGCTGAGCATTGATGGCGATTCCTGAAAACGACCAGGGACACTCCCACTCTGTCCGGTTCTCAACGGACTGGGGAAGGTCGCGGCTGTGGCAGATATTTCGTGACGGCGGGGGACTCACCAGGTCAGACCCTGTGACAGCAGCCTTGTCACTCCTCTTCGCTAGGGTGATCACTCAGGCATAGCCCTTAGGGGAGGATAAGCGTTGTGAGTGGCGGCATTCAGCGGCTTGTAGAGCAGGATGACTGGCAACACGACGTGATTTTTGCGCGAGGCATCACGCCCGAGGAGCTGGGGCTGCGTATGGGGGGCCCTCGGGGTTCGGTCGTTTCGCCGATCACCGACGCCGAGGCATGGAACATGGTGCTTGACCTGGCGACCGACGACGATGATGTCGTGCGCGTCGGTGCGCAGGGTGGGTGGTCCTTCGCCGTTGAGTACGGGCTGGGGAACGGTGCAGAACGGCTGGCCGACATTTCCCGGAGCGGAGCTGAGGCGGTTCATCTCGCCCCATCGGTGGACCATCCGCCGCGGATGTTCTCCTATGCAAGAGACGGTGTGGACGTCTGTAGCTTTGGAATTGGCGAAGAGGTCTGGCGGTGGGGCGATCAGCCTGACCTCCTGCTGCCTGAGCTGGTAGCGGCCGGTGTGTTGCACTCCGACGGCGCGTACGCCCGACCAGAAGGCGAGTCCTACCGGGACCGAGATCGTCACACACTGGGGCTCATAGAGACCCGGTTCGGTCTTTCCCTTCCCCGTGATGTCTGGGAGAGCGAGCGTCTACCGGCCTTCGTCATCGCCTGAGTGCCAGCCAGCTTCAATATGGCGGATTGTCATGGCGGTTGAGCGAGGGCGAGGGTGCCTAAGAGGGCATCTGATCAGCGTTCATGCTGATGTGAGTGACTGCGTGTTACGGCTCGACCTGCTTCTTCGCCCAGGCGGTGCGTATGGCTGCGGCGAGCAGGATGAGTGCGGTGAGGGCAGCCGTGGAGAGCAACTGGGTGCGCGCGTCGGGCTCGGTGCACATCAGAGCGAGGACGCCGGTCATGCCGGCCAGGGCGGTCCAACTCAGCCAGGGGTGGCCCCACATGCGCACGGTCGGCGTCCGGCCGGGCGTATGTGCGGTGGTCTGGCGCAGACGCAGCTGGGAAAGGGCGATGGCGATCCAGACCACGAGGATGATGGCGCCGATGGTGTTGAGGAGGAAAGGCAGGACGCGTTCTGGGGCGAGGAAGTTGAGAATGACGGCGATGAAGCCGAAGGAGACGGAGGCGAGGACCGCGCGCCGGGGGACACCGCCGCGGGAGACGTGCAGCAGGCTCTGGGGGGCGTCACGGCGCTGGGCGAGGGAGAAGGCCATGCGGGAGGCGCCGTAGAGATTGGAATTGAGGGCGGAGAGCAGGGAGGTGAGGACGACCGCGTTCATCAGGCCCGCGGAGGCGGGGATGCCGATGCGCTGCAGAACGTTGACGAAGGGACTCGTGGCGGCGGAGGCGGAGTTCCAGGGCAGCAGGAGCACCATGAGGGCGACGGAGCCGATGTAGAACAGCAGCAGCCTGACGATGACGGTGCGGGTGGCCTTGGCGACAGCCTGGGATGGGTTGGGGGACTCGGCTGCGGCGATGGTGACGAGTTCCATGCCGCCGAAGGAGAAGATGACCGCGAGGAGCCCGGTCAGCACGCCGCTGATGCCGTGCGGGAGGAAGCCGCCGTGGGTGGTGAGGTTGGTCAGGCCCACGGGGTGGCTGCCGGGCAGCAGACCGAAGACGGCGAGGGCGCCCAGGATGAGGAAGGCGACCACGGCGGTGACTTTGATGGCGCCGAACCAGAACTCGAACTCACCGAAGTGGCCGACGTTGAAGAGGTTGACGGCGGTGAGGACGGCCATGAAGGCCAGGACGTAGGCCCACTGGGGTACGGCCGGCAGCCAGCTGTGGGCGATGGCGGCCGCTCCGGTGGCTTCGGCCGCCACGACGACGACCAGCAGCCACCAGTACAGCCAGCCGACGGTGAAGCCGGCCCAGCGGCCGAAGGCCTTCTCGGCGTAGACGGAGAAGGATCCGCTGTTGGGCTGGGCGACGGCCATTTCCGCGAGCATGCGCATGACGAGGACCATGAGCAGGCCGGCCAGTGAGTAGGAGATCAGGATGCCGGGTCCGGCGGTTTGGATGCCCGCTCCGGCGCCGAGGAAGAGGCCGGCACCGATGGCGCCGCTGATGGCCAGCATGGTGACGTGGCGCCGTTTGAGGCCGGTGCCCAGGACGGGGCCGCCGGGCTGGGGACAGTCCTCGTCGGGTGAGTCTGACGGGTGGGATGTGCTGCTGTCGGTCGGCGTACGAAATGCCATGTGCGGAGTCCTTCGCAAGGGGTGGGCTGACGTACGGACACGGCACCCCGCTGCGACGGGGTGTGTCGAAGGCCCGGCCCGCGCAGTGCGGCGGGGCAGGGAAAGAGCGCGGAAGGCATGCCGAGGCTGCGCTTCGGCGACGGTCGGCCTGGAGGGAAGCAGGTGAAAGGAGGGTGAGGCGCCGAGCAGGCAGCGGCACCAGGTGGTCGAACGGAAAGCGGTGCGGTGTCAGTTGATCTGGGCGTACTCGCGGAACTCCCAGTCGGTGACGTGCTTGTGGAAGCGGGCGAGTTCGTCGCGCTTGAAGGTGAGGAAGGCGTCGACGAAGGACTTGCCGAGGACGTCGGTGAGCTGGTCGTCGGCCTGGAGGGCGTCGAGGGCTTGGCCGAGGTCGGTGGGCAGCTTGGCCGCGGCGCCGGTGTCGGCGGCGTGGCCGGTCGCCGGTGCGGGGGGCTCGGTGGCGGTGGTGATGCCGAGATGGATGGCGGCCAGGAGGCTGGCGATGGCGAGGTACGGGTTGGCCGTGGCGTCACCGAGGCGGACTTCCAGCCGGGAGGCGCCACCGCGCTCCGGCGGGATGCGCACCATCGCGTTGCGGTTGTCCAGGCCCCAGTTGATCAGCCAGGGGGCGGTGGTGTCCGGGCCGAACCGCTTGTAGGAGTTGACGGTGGGGTTGAGCAGCGCGGACAGAGCCGGAGCGTGTTCGAGAACGCCGGACAGGGCGTGGCGGGCCGTGGCCGAGAGGCCGTGGGCGTCGTGGGGGGCGTCGAAGATGTTGGTCCCGTCCGCGTCGACGAGAGAGACGTGCAGGTGGAATCCCGAGCCGCCGCCGTCATTGAACGGCTTGGCCATGAACGTCGCCAACCGGCCCTCGGCGCGGGCCAGTTCCTTGATCGCGGCCTTGAACCGGAAGGCGCGGTCAGCGGCGTCCAGCGCTTCGGAGTGGTTGAGGTTGATCTCGAACTGTCCGCCGTCGAACTCGCGGTTGCCGCCGCTGACGTCCAGGCCGAGCGCGTGCAGGGCGCGCGCGGTGCGCAGGAGGTGTCCGTCCGGGTCGGCCCGGCGGCCGGTGGTGTAGACGTTGCCCGGGGCAGGGGCGTAGCGCTTCCACCCGGTGGGCGTGTCGGCGTCCGGCTCCAGCAGGACGTATTCCAGTTCCGGGCCGACGACCGCGGTCAGGCCCATGTCGTGCAGACGGGTGAGGATCTGGCGCAGCAGGTCCCTGGGTGATTCGGGCACGCTCCGGCCGGTGGCGGGGTCCCGGACGTCGCCGATGCACCAGGCCACGTTCGGCTCCCAGGGCAGCGGGACGACGGTGTCCAGGTCCGGGCGCACCAGGACGTCGGGCATGCCCGCCTCCACGCCGCCGGCGATGTCGGAGTGATCGCCCAGGGCACCGGTGTGGTAGACGGCGCGGCTGAAGGCGAGGCCGTGTCCGGCCGCGTGCGGCAGATGGTGCAGCAGGATGTCCCGGCTGCGGTCGGAACCCATCAGGTCCGGGTAGGCGACGCGGAGAACATCGATCTTCTTGGCGTCCAGGGCTTCCATCGT
Source organism: Streptomyces sp. NPDC101166 (assembly GCF_044768125.1). Lineage (NCBI taxonomy): Bacteria > Bacillati > Actinomycetota > Actinomycetes > Kitasatosporales > Streptomycetaceae > Streptomyces > Streptomyces sp. NPDC101166. Next base: position 411,603 of record NZ_JBIWPF010000004.1, on the reverse strand, counting down.
CTGTCGGACCTTGGGGTCTGTGTGGGCGCTCAAGGGATGCTCCAGTGGTGCGGCGATGAGTTGCATTCTGTCTGATTTGCCCGCGCGAAACTGTGCGGCTTCATGGCTGTCGGTCACGTCAAGGGAATCATTTGATGCCAAACGATAAGAGTCGGCTGCACCGCCCACAAGGTGTCAAACGGATTCTTTGCCGATGCTCACCCGTGGCCGAAGGCCACCGGCCGACACGCCGCGGGATACATTTGGCCGCAAATGAACCTGTCGGCGGCCCCGCGCCGCCCCGACGCCGAGGAGGAGCCTGTGCCCGGGCCCCGCCGATCGATCAACGAGACCGAGCAGGCCATACAGAAGCGGCTGGGCGGCCTGACGCTGCAGCGCGAGGCCATGGCGGCGGTGGGAAACATCCACCGGGCCGCCGCGGCCGTCCGCAGCCATCTGGAGAACTCGGTGCTGCGTCCGCACGAGCTGACGTGGACCAGCTTCGTCGTGCTGTGGGTGCTGTGGATCTGGGGCGAGGCGGAGACCTGGTCGGTGGCGGAGGAGGCGGGCATCTCCAAGGGGACGCTGACCGGCATTTCGCGCACCCTCGAGTCGCGCGGCCTCGTGGCCCGCTCGCCCCACCCCGAGGACCGCCGCCGGGTCCTGCTCTCCCTGACCCCCGAAGGGGAGGCGCTCATGGAGGACCTGTTCCCGGCCTTCAATGCGGAGGAGGCGTTCGTCTCCGCCCCACTGAGCCCCGAGCAGTGCCTCCAGCTCGCCGACAGTCTGCGCGCCGTCGTCAGCCGGCTCGAGGAGCACGGCGAGCAGCGCCGGCGGGAGCTGCTCGCCGGTGAGGACCTGGCCCCGCGGCGATCCGGCCGTCGCCCGCGCCCGTAGTCGCGCCGTCGGGCCCCCGGCCTCCCGCGACGCGCCCGCCCCCGGGAGTCGCGCTCACCGCCAGAGACGGTGCGTGCGCCCTCCCGGATGTCGGCCCGCTGCCGTGGCAGGGTGACCTTCCCCTTAAATGTTTGGGCCCAAATGAAATTTGGGGCAACCCTTGACATCGCCATGACTCGGCTGTTTATTTGGGGCCAAATGAAATGGAGGTGGGGACATGACCCGCGAGCCCCAAGCAGCTGTCATCGCCGGTGTCACCGTCGACACCCGGCACTGGATCGGTGGCGAGCGCGTCGCCTCGGCCGAGACGTTCGCCGACATCTCGCCGATCGACGGCAGCGTTCTGGGGGAGATAGCCCGGGGCACCGCGAGGGAGACCGCCGCCGCGGTGGCCGCCGCGAAGGCCGCTTTCCCCGGCTGGGCCGCCACCTCGCGCGCCGAGCGAGCCCGGATCCTGCACGCGATCGCCGATGGCGTGGAGAAACGGCTGGAGGACCTGGCGATCGTCGAGACGTGCGACAACGGCGCCCTGCTGCGCTCTCACCGGCGCGGTGTGATGCCCCGGGTGGCGCACAACTTCCGCTTCTTCGCGGACTGGTTGCTGACACTGGACCACGAGGACTTCGAGACCCGCGGTCACACCAACCACGTCAGCTGGGACCCGGCGGGCCCCTGCGTGCTGATCACCCCGTGGAACGCACCGCTGATGCTGGCCACCTGGAAGATCGCCCCAGCCCTCGCGGCCGGCGACACGGTGGTCCTCAAGCCCGCCGAGTGGTCCCCGCTGACCGCCTCGCTCCTCGCCGACATCGCCGCCGAGGCCGGGCTGCCCGCCGGTGTCCTCAACGTCGTCCAGGGGTACGGCTCCGAGATCGGCGACGCCCTGACCTCGCACCCGAACGTACGCCGCATCAGCTTCACCGGCTCCGTGCCCACGGCCAAGCGGATCTCCGAGTCGGCCGCCGCCAACCTCACCCCGCTCAGCCTCGAACTCGGCGGCAAGTCCCCGCTGCTGATCTTCGCCGACGCCGACCTGGACCTCGCGGTCGACCTGGCGGTGGAGCAGTACGACAACGCCGGCCAGGTATGCCTGGCCGGCACGCGGCTGCTGGTCGAGGAGCCGATCGTCGAGGAGTTCACGCGCCGCTTCGTGGACAGGGCGAGCACTCTGAAGCAGGGCGACCCGCGCGACGAGGCCACCGACATCGGCCCCACCATCCACCCCCGGCAGTCGGAGAAGATCGACGGCTTCGTGCAGCGGGCGCTCGCGGCCGGGGCCCGCGCGGTCATCGGCGGGCACCGCGAGGACGGCCAGTACTACGCGCCGACCCTGCTCACCGATGTCGCCCAGGACTCGGAAATCGTCCAGGAGGAGGTCTTCGGCCCGGTCCTGACCCTGCAGACCTTCGCCACCGAGGACGAGGCCGTGCGGCTGGCGAACGGCACCCGCTTCGGGCTGGCCGCCACCGTCGCCACCGGTGACCCGGAGCGGGCCGAGCGCGTCAGCGGTCAGCTGGTCGCGGGCACGGTGTGGATCAACTGCTTCTTCGTACGGGACCTGCAGGCGCCCTTCGGCGGCTCCCGCCACTCCGGTGTCGGCCGTGAAGGCGGCACCTGGAGCTTCGACTTCTACTGCGACCTGAAGAACACCGTGATCGCGCCGAACGGATGGACGAACCATGGGTGAGATCATCGGGGCGGGCCTGCTCGCCCACGTCCCCACCATCGTGCTCCCGAAGGGGGAGCGGCTGGAGCTGAACGAGGGCAAGGAGATCACCCTCGTCACCGGCCTCCACCAGCTCCGCAAGGACGTCTTCGAACGAGACGACTACGACACGGTCGTGGTACTGGACTCCCACTGGGCCACCACCGTGGAGTTCGTGGTGACGGCGCAGAACCGGCGGGCAGGGCTGTTCACTTCCGAGGAGCTACCCCGCGGCATGTGTCGGATGTCGTACGACTTCCCCGGCGACCCCGAGCTCGCCCACAACGTCGAGATGTTCGCCGACAAGCACGGCACGTTCATCACGGCGATCGACGACGCGTACCTGCCGATCTACTACGCGACGATCAACCTCTGGAAGTTCCTCGGCGAGGGCCTGCCCGACAAGCGGTGGGTGACCATCGGCGTCTGCCAGACCGGCGACATGGAGGACCACCTCCGCCTCGGCCGGGCCCTGGCCGACGGGATCGCCGCCACCCCCGGCCGCAGGGTCCTCATCATCGCCTCGGGCGCCCTCTCGCACACCTTCTGGCCGCTGCGTGTGATCCGGGACCACGAGGCCAGCGACCCCGGCCACATCTTCACCCCCGAGGCGCGCGCGGCCGACGAGGAGCGCATCGCCTGGTTCAAGGAAGGCCGCCACGGCAAGGTCCTCGACACCATGGACGAGTTCTGGAAGTTCAAGCCCGAGGCGAAGTTCTTCCACTACCTGATGATGGCCGGCGCCCTCGGCGAGCAGGCGTGCGTGGCGAAGGCCCGACAGTACGGCGAGTACGAGAACTCCGTCGGCACCGGCCAGGTCCACCTCTGGTTCGACCGCCCCGCCGACGGCTGGACCGGTACCGGCCTGCCCGCGTCCCCGTCCCCACGCACCCCGCACAGCCGTTCCTAGAAAGGCCCGCCATGCCCGAGTACCGCCGCATCCTCCTCGACGGCGCCGCTGTCCAGGTCACCGTCGACGGTGAAGAACTCGTCGCCGGGGACGGTCGCCGTGTCCGGACGGAGGAGGCCCGGCACCTGCCCCCGGTCGTTCCGTCCAAGGTGATCGCCGTCCACCTCAATCACCGCAGCCGGGTCGACGAGTTCGGGATCGATCTCCCGGCCACCCCCACCTACTTCCACAAGCCGACCTCGTCCCTCAACTCCCACAAGGGTGCGATCGTCCGCCCCGAGGGCTGCAAGTGGCTCAACTACGAGGGCGAGGTCGCCGTCGTCATCGGCAGGACCGCCCGCAACATCTCCCCGGCCGAGGCGGGCGAGCACATCGCCGGTTACACCATCGCCAACGACTACGGCCTGCACGACTTCCGCGACACCGACGCCGGCTCCATGCTCCGCGTCAAGGGCTCCGACACCCTCTGCCCCCTCGGCCCCGGCCTGGTCACCGACTGGGACTTCCACGGCAAGGCGCTGCGCACGTACGTCAACGGCAAGGTCGTCCAGGACGGCTCGACGGACGAGATGCAGTGGGACATGCACTATCTCGTCGCCGACATCGCCCGTACCATCACCCTTTACCCGGGGGACGTACTTCTGTCCGGCACCCCCGCCAACTCTCGCCCCGTCCGGCCCGGCGACATCGTCGAGGTCGAGGTCGAGGGCCTCGGCCGCCTTACCAACCACATCGTCACCGGCCCGACCGCCATCCGCAGCGACGTCGGCGCCCAGCCCACAGAGTCCGAGGAAGTGCTGTCCACCGCCCTCGGCGGCGACTGGGAGTTCCGCGGCATCCGCCCGCCCAAGCGCTGAGCCCGAACGACGTCGATATGTGAGATGACGAAGGAGTGACGAGATGGATCTGAACAAGTGGCTGGCCGAGGCGGTCGCGTCGAACGCCGAGTGGGCGACGGCCTTCGGCGCCTTCGACCCGCACCCGGCGCTGGCCGTGGACGACAGTAGGTTCGGCGCCGCGTTCGAGGTCTTCACCGAGCGGCTGAAGGACAACTACCCCTTCTTCCACCCCCGCTACGCCGGCCAGATGCTCAAGCCGCCGCACCCGGCAGCCGTGGTCGGCTACCTGACCGCGATGCTGATCAACCCCAACAACCACGCGCTCGACGGCGGGCCGGCCACCGCTGCGATGGAACGCGAGGTGGTCCAGCAGCTGGCTGCGATGTTCGGCTACGACACCCACCTCGGGCACCTGACCACCAGCGGCACCATAGCCAACCTCGAAGCCCTCTTCGTGGCCCGCGAACTGCACCCGGGCAAGGGCGTCGCCTACAGCACCGAAGCGCACTACACACACGGCCGCATGTGCGGTGTCCTGGGGATGGAGGGCTTCCCCGTCCCCACCGACGACCTCGGCCGCATGGACCTGGACGCGCTGGAGGAGCTGCTGCGCGGCGGCAGGGTCGGCACGGTCGTCCTCACCACCGGCACGACAGGGCTCGGCGCGATCGAGCCGGTCCACGAGGCGCTGGCGCTGCGCGAGCGGTACGGCGTGCGCATCCACGTCGACGCCGCGTACGGCGGGTTCTTCACGCTGCTGGCCGGCGCGGACGGCCCCGAGGGCCTGCCCGCCGAGCCCTGGCAGGCCGTCGCCCAGGCCGACTCCATCGTCGTGGACCCGCACAAGCACGGTCTGCAGCCCTACGGCTGCGGAGCGGTCCTCTTCCGCGACCCTGAAGTCGGCCGGTTCTACCTGCACGACTCGCCGTACACGTACTTCACCTCCGACGAACTGCACCTGGGCGAGATCAGCCTGGAGTGCTCCCGCGCGGGCGCGGCGGCTGCCGCACTGTGGCTCACCTTCCAGCTGCTGCCGCCCACTCGCGAAGGACTGGGCCAGGTACTGGCGGCCGGCCGACGGGCGGCGCTGCGCTGGGCGGAACTGATCGAGCACTCCGAGCACCTGGATCTCTACCAGCCCCCGCACCTCGACATCGTCAGCTACTTCCCGGTGACCTCCGACGCTTCGCTGTCGCAGATCGACGCGGCCAGCAACCGGATCCTGCAGGAGGGCATGGCCGACAGCCAGGACCCGGTCTTCCTCAGCACACTCCGGGTCGGCGCCGAGCGCTTCACCGCCCGCCACCCGAAGATCACCGCGGACACCGACAGCGCGCGGATCCTGCGCAGCGTTCTGATGAAGCCCGAATCCGAGACGTACGTCGAGGACCTGCACCATCGGCTGGAGCAGCTCGCCCGCTCCTGACCGCCCCGGGCGTCACCGGCTCACCGCGGCCCGGCCGGTGGTGAGACGGAAGCCGGGCGCCCGCCCCGACCTCACGCGACGGCGCTTCCCTTTCCTCCGTCCGCCGCGACTTTCTCAGGTGGCGTGCCTGCCCCTGCTGATCTCTCTGGAGCGTGACGACATGTCCGGTGTCCGTGGCTACTTCCACCCCAAGACTGCGACGGGCGCCTCGTCGCTGATCCCCTCCCCGCCCTGGCGCTACTCCGGCGACCTGCTCACCGTCGAGTACCGCACCGACCCGGCCCGGGTACGGGAACTGCTGCCCGAGCCACTTGAGTTGGCCGACGAGGACCCCGGTGCGGTCGCGCTCATCTGGGCCGACTGGCAGTCCTGCTCAACCACCGGCGCCGAGCTGCTGGATCCGGTGCTCGCCCAGTACAAGGAGGCGTTCGCCGTCGTCCGCTGCAAGTACCGGGGCCAGACCTACACCCGCTGCGTGTACATCTGGGTCGACAAGGACTTCGCGATCGCCCGAGGACTGCACCAGGGCTACCCCAAGAAGCTCGGCTCCATCCACCAGACCCGCCCGCACCCCTACGGGCCCGCCCCGCGGATCGAGACCGGCGCACGGTTCGGCGCGACCCTCGCCGCCGCCGACCGGCGCCTGGCCCAGGCCGTGGTCACTCTGCGCGAGCCCTCTGAGACCAACGGCTTCGTCAACGCCCACCCGATGGCCCACCACCGCTGGCTGCCCTCCATCGAGAAGGGCAAGGGCCTGGCACTCGACGAGCTGATCGAGACCGGAGCCGCCTCCTTCGAGGGCGGCCGGCCCTGGGTCGGCGACGCCGAGCTGGAACTGTTCGAGGCACCCACCGAGGAACTGGCCCGCCTGGAGATCCGCGAGCCGATCGCCGCGTACTACCGCCAGGTCGGTGTCGTTTGGGACGGCGGCCGACTGCTGGAGTCCGGCACCTCCGGCGCCGAGTAGAGAGCAATACGGAGACACCCATGCGCCACCTCACCCATGAGGAGGTGCTGGCCCGGGCCAAAGAAGTCGACCTGCCCACCCAGCACCTCATCGACGGCCGGGCCGAAAGCGGCAGTGGAGCCACGTTCCCCGTCGTCGCGCCCCGCGACGGACAGATCCTCGCCCACGTGGCCGATGCGGGCGCGGCTGAGGTCGATCTCGCGGTCGCGGCCGCACGTCGCGCCTTCGGCTCCGGCCCCTGGCCACGCCTGGCCCCCGCCGACCGCGGCCGGATCCTGCTGCGGATCGCCGAACTCCTCGAAGAACGACGCGAGGAACTGGCGCTGACAGTCAGCCTGGAGATGGGCAAGCCCATCACGGACGCGTACGACATCGAACTGCGCGCCGTCATCAACACCTTCCGCTGGTACGGGCAGCTCGCCGACAAGCTCACCGACGAGTCCCCGCACACCGCCCCCGACGCCCTCGCCCTTGTCACCCGCGAACCCACAGGGGTCGTCGGCGCGGTCGTACCGTGGAACTTCCCGCTCACCCTGGCCGGCTGGAAGATCGCCCCGGCCCTCGCCGCGGGGTGCACCGTGGTCCTGAAGCCGTCCGAGTCGTCCCCGCTGTCCGCATTGCTGCTGGGCCGCATCGGCACCGACGCCGGACTGCCCCCCGGCGTCCTCAACGTCGTCACCGGCGACGGCCCGACCGCCGGGCGGGCGATCGGCCTGCATCCCGACGTCGACGTCCTTGCCTTCACCGGCTCCACCGCCGTGGGCCGGCACTTCCTGCGCTACTCCGCCGACTCCAACCTCAAGCGGGTCTGGCTGGAGCTGGGCGGCAAGTCGCCCAACATCGTCCTGCCTGACGCGCCCGACCTGGAGCAGGCCGCCGCCACCGCCGCCTGGGGCATCTTCTTCAACCAGGGCGAGATGTGCACCGCCCCGTCCCGGCTGCTCGTGCACTCCTCGATCGCCGAGCAGGTCACCGAGACCGTCGTGCGGCGGGCGCGCGAACTGAAGGTGGGCGACCCCCTCGACCCCGCGACCGAGATGGGTGCCCTGGTCTCGGAAGCCCACCTGGACCGCGTCCTCGGCCATATCGCCACCGGCCGGGCGGAAGGCGCCCGACTCCGCGTCGGCGGGGAGCGCACCCCGACCGCCATCGGCGGCAGCCACCTCCAGCCCACCGTCTTCGACCGTGTCGACCCCGGCATGCGGCTGGCCCGCGAGGAGATTTTCGGCCCCGTCCTGTCCGTCCTCACCTTCGACGACCTCGACGAGGCGGTACGCCTGGCCAACGCCACCGAGCACGGCCTCGCCGCCGGCCTGTGGACCTCCGACCTGTCCACCGCCCATCAGGTTTCCCGCGCGCTGAAGGCCGGCACGGTCTGGGTCAACTGCTACGAGGAGGGCGACCTGACCGTGCCCTTCGGCGGCATGAAGCAGTCCGGCAACGGCCGCGACAAGTCCGCCCACGCCCTGGAGAAGTACACCGAGCTCAAAACCACCTGGATCCAGCTGTGACGCGCCCGCTGATAGCCATCCCGGCCCGCTTCGCCGCCACCACCTCCGCACTGCGGTACGCCGCCGAGGTCAACGCCCGAGCCCTCGTCGAGGCCGTCTGGCGAGCCGGCGGCGAACCGGTGAGCATCCACCCGTCCGACCCCGCCGACACCGACGTCGCCGCCCGGCTCACCCGCTTCGACGGCGTCCTCCTCCCCGGCGGCGGCGACCTCGCCCCGGACCGCTACGGCGCAGTGGACGCTCACGCCAGCGTCTACGACGTCGACGACCTCCAGGACGCCTTCGACCTCGAAGTCGTCCGCGTGGCCCTGGAGACAGGGCTGCCACTGCTGGCGATCTGCCGCGGCCTCCAGGTCGTCAACGTCGCCCTCGGCGGCACCCTCCACCAGGACATGGGCGGCCCCGACCACGAGCACCGCCATCTGCTGCACCCGGTCACCATCCGTCCTGGAACGCTGACGGCGCAGGCGTTGGGCGCCGACAAGATCGAGGCATCCTGCTATCACCACCAGCAGGTCGACCGCCTGGGCGACGGCCTGGCCGTGGCCGCCACAGCCGAGGACGGCACCACCGAAGCCCTCGAACTACCCACCGCACGAGGCTGGTTCGTGGCAGTGCAGTGGCACCCGGAGGACACCGCTCACCAGGCTCCCTATCAGCAACACCTGTTCGACGCCCTGATACGTCATGCCCACCCCTGCTGACCAGCCTGGATGGAGCTGCGGCAGCTCGCCGCCACGCGAGGACGCTCGAGGCGCCGCGCCAGTCCTCGGCGTCGAGGCGACGGCCCCACAAGACCTCGGTACTGGAAGCACGGCGCGGAGCCGCCTCGGTCGCCGGCCGACAAGGTGCGGTCGTGGCGAGTCCGGGCGTACCGCTCCGCGCCGCTCCCGACCGGCACCGGCCCGCCCCGGAGGATCGGCGTCCTGATCGCGGTTCTCGGCGCGCTCACCGCCGTGGCCCCCTTGGCCACCGACATGTACGTGCCCGGCTTCCCCGAGCTGGGGCAGGCCCTGCATGCGAGGGAGTCGGCCGTACAGCTGTCCATGACCGCCTTCCTTGCCGGGCTCGTCCTGGGGCAGCTGGTCATCGGGCCGCTCAGCGATGGCCTCGGACGCCGCCGCCTGCTCCTGCCCGGTACCGCGCTGTTCGCCGTGCTGTCTCTGGTGTGCGCGCTCGTCCCCGACGTTCAGACGCTGATCGCTGTGCGGTTCCTGGAGGGCGTCGCCGGGGCTGCCGGAATGGTGCTTGCGCAGGCAGTGGTCACCGACTGGTTCCAAGGCCCCGAACTTCCTCGCTACTTCTCACTGTTGTCGATGGTGCTGGGCCTGGCACCCGTCACAGCCCCGCTGCTCGGCGGTGCGATCCTGTCGGTGGCGAGCTGGCGGGCCGTCTTCGTCGTGCTCGCGTTCATCGGAATCCTGCTCTTCCTGGCCGCGCTGTTCGGCGTCCGTGAGTCCTTGCCTTCGGAGCGGCGCCGCCAGGGCGGTGCTCGCCTCACGTTCCGGGCCATGGGCCGACTGCTCTGCCACCGCGCGTTCGTCGGCTGCGTGCTGGCCCAGGCGTTCAGCGCCGCGGCGCTTTTCACGTACATCGCCGGCTCCAGCTTCGTCTTCGAGAACCTGTACGCGATGTCCGCGACGAGGTACAGCCTGATCTTCGCGGCCAACGCGGCGGGCATGGTGCTTGCCGGTTGGGTTTTCGGGGCTCTCTCCCGACGTCTGCCGGTGGGGGCACTGCTCACGGCCGGCGTTGCGGTAGCGCTCGCGGGCGCGCTGCTGCACGTGACTCTGTTCGCCGCGGGCGGCAGCGGTCTGGCAGCCACCTGGGCCTGCCTGTTCATCTCTCTGTTCGGCATCGGGATCGTCTTCCCGGCCAGTATGTCCCTTGGCCAGTCACTGGGCCGGAAGGCGTCCGGAGCCACCTCGGCGCTGCTCGGCGGGGTGGAGTTCCTCTTCGGCGCCCTCGCTTCCCCGCTCGTCGGCGTGCTCGGCACCGGCAGTCCCCTGCCGATGGCGTTCATCATGCTGAGCGCCCTGCTCTGCGCCGCACTCGCGGTGGTATTCCTGACCCGTCCTTGGCGGGCGCACGGCGCACTGCCCCGGGAACGACGGGCCGTCGCCTCCTGAGGTGGCATCCGGCCCGGGCAGGCAGGCCAGAGTGATCCGCGCACGGTGCCCGGCCACCCGCAGGCCCCCATTCCTGCCCAGGAGGCCGGCAGGGCGCCCGCGCCCACCCCTTCATGCGTGCGCGATGCGTGAGCGGACGGGCCGGCACGAGGCGCGACAAGCGGGATTTGAGCACGAAGCCGCGTGGCGCCGACCAGGCCAAACACCACGATGTGGCAGCCCCGACCACCATCCGGCAAGGATTCGATCCGAGCAATAGTCAAGAGTTGTGGGTGAGAGGCGGTCAAGTCTTGCGGCTCCAAGACATGAGGTGTAGCTGAACCATGTCGCGCTGGGTGCCGAGGTGGGTGGGATGTGGTGGCTTGGCCTGTATGGACGTTGTGCAGGGTGTCGACGTCGGCTGGGACGGAATTGGTAGGTGTTGCGCAGTGGCAGAACGCCAGGACGCGTCACGCGCTGCCTTTGTGGGGGTCCCATAACCGGAGGCGTGAGGTCAGCATGGTTCCGAAGAGGGTGGGGTTCCGCACTCACTCAGGGAAGGGAGCCCTGCCGGCGGGCTCGCGGATCGAGTTGGAGAACGCGGTGGTGAGAGGGGTGCGGGAGTGCGAGCAGAGCTCCCTGCAGATACCTGACTGCATGTCAGTAAAGTCAGCAAAGGGTCAGCATCAGTCCGACCAAAGCTGACTACGGCTGGCGAAACCTGCACCTTGAGGTGGGGTGAAACGAGGGGCGCGAAGGGGGTTTGCTCGCTTGATCTGAGTGAACCGGTCGAGGTGTGCTCCCCTTCGCCCCGCAAGGTGTGCGCCGAGCAGGAAACTGCCTGCTCAGCGCACTCGACCCCGTGGTTTCAGCGGCACCGGAGGCAGCTCCGGGGCAGGCAAAGGATCCCCGTCGTAACCCTTCACGACTCCAAAACGCGACCCGCTCATCCAGTCCTCCCGGGCCTGTTTGATATCGTCCTGCGTACGCCCGACGAAGTTCCACCACATGATGAGCTCCTCCGCGAAGGGTTCGCCGCCCAGGAGCATCAGGCTTGCGTCGGACTCGGCGCGCAGCGGCAACTCCGTTCGGCCGCAGCCGAGGTAGAGCATCGAGCCCGGCAGTACCGGCACGCCGTCCACATGCACCTCGCCGGACATCGACAGCACGCCGTACTCGAAGTCGGGTACGAGGGGCAGGCGGACGTCGGCGCCGTGGGCGAGGGTCAGGTCGGCGCCGACGATCGGGGTGTACGCCGTGCCGGGGGAGACGGAGCCGTCGAGGTCGCCGAGGATCACCGTGGCGGTGAGGCCGGGAGCTGTGACCCCGGGCAGGTCGGCGTGGTGCTCGAAGTGGGGCTCGGTGTGCCGGTGGGCGTCGGGCAGTGCCACCCACAGCTGAGCGCCGTGCAGGAACCGCGCGTGTGCCTTCGGGCTCTCCTCGGAGTGGCTGATCCCGCGCCCCGACGTCATCAGTCCCAGCTCGCGCGGGCGGATCGTCTGGAGGCTGCCCGTGGAGTCGCGGTGCAGCACCTCGCCCTCGTGCAGCCAGCTCACCGTCTGCAGACCGATGTGCGGGTGCGGCGGGACCTGCATGCCGGGCTCGTCGGCGATGTCGTCCGGACCGTAGTGGTCGACGAAGGCCCAGGCGCCGATCATGCGGCGGCCCAGGTTGGGCAGCAGCCGGCGTACCTCGGTCGCCTCTCCGAGCTTGACGTGCCGGGGGTTCAGCAGTTCGCGGACGGGCTCGGCGACGACGAATCCGCGGCCGCCGCACACGCTCGGTACCGGCGCGCGGTCAAGGTTGCTCATGGCGCCCAACCTAGCGCCCGCCGTGCCCGTGCGCCGCACCCCGGGCCCGCTCCTCCCGCGTTCCGCTTCAGCGGCCGCCCAGCGTGGCCGCGAGGTCCTCGCTCGCGCGGACGATCTCTCCGTCCGTCTCGTCGAGCAGTTGGCGCAGGACGGCGCTCTGGGCGTGGACGGCGTGCCGGGCGTCGCGTTCCCACTGGACGTAGTTGTCGCGGCGGCGCAGCAATTTGGGGTAGGCGGTGGCCGTGGTCTCCCACTGTCGGGCGACGGCGATGCTCTTCAGCAGATGCAGTATCTCGACGCGGCAGGTGACCTGGGGGAGCCGGACGAGTTCCCACAGGAAGGGCACCGTGGCCGCAGTCGCCTGGCCGACGACGAAGCCGTACTGGCAGATGCGCTGGCGGAGTTGGCCGAGCGCGGGCCCCGCGGTGTCGGCGTCGCCGCGGGCGACGGTGGTCAGCAGGGTGGGGATGGCCTCGGCGGAACCGGTGGAGTCCTTGATCTCGGGCCACGGCACGTGTCCCAGGTCCTCGAGCGGTACGGGTCTGTTTATGGCAGTCATGTCAGTGGTGAGGGACGGGTCGGCAGCATGGCCCAGACGGTCTTGCCCACGGGGGAGCGGCGGGTCCAACCCCAGTGCTCCGACAGGGCTTCGACGATGTGCAGTCCGCGGCCGTGCTCCAGCAACGGGTCGTCGGCGTGCGCGTACACCGGTGGGACGTCGCTCGGGTCGGTGACGGCGCACACCAGGTGGTGGCGGCGCAGGCTGAGTCGAAGCCGTGCGCCGGCGGCTGCGCCCTGCCGCTCGCCCGTCGGCTCGGGCAGTTCTGCCAGGGCGTGCAGGACGGCGTTGGCGGCGAGTTCGGTGACGACGGTGAGCGCGTCGTCCGCGCGGTGCTTCAGGGACCAGGCGTCCAGCGTGCGGTGGGTGAAGTCCCGGGCCTCCGCGAAGCCCCTCCGGCTGCCCGTGAGGTGCAGCACGGCGGTTCTGGGCGACGAGTCGCGTACTGGCTCATGGTTGCGGAACTGCGCAGGTGATGACACGGCATCTCCCTGGGGCATCTGAGGCGACGTCAGGACGGTACGGCTGCACGCAACGCTGGACGGAACGGCTGAACTGCGGTTGACGACATGGTTATTATCCACGCTGACGATGGCCTCGTGCAATTTCACGGGAAATTGCGCGCAAGTCCGAGGAGAGTGCAGTGTCGTCAGTGCCGAACGGAGTGCGGGCGAGCGAGCTGGGCGTCCGCTGGATGAAGAGCAGTCACAGCAACGCCGAGGGCAACTGTGTCGAGGTGGCGGCCCTGGAAGGGGGAGGCGTCGCGATGCGCAACTCCCGTGATCCGGAGGGGCCCGCGCTGATCTACACGCCGGCCGAGGTGGCCGCGTTCCTGGCCGGGGCCAAGGGCGGGGAATTCGATCACTTGCTCTGAGGGGGAGTGGTGCGCCTGCCTCGGACCCGGTGCGGAGCACGGTCAATTCCGTCGAGGAGTGCGGCCGGAGGTCCCGGGGTGCGATAATGAGCTTGTCGTCTGCCGGTCCACGGGGAGTCAGGATGCCTGCCGAGTCGCCTCGCGTCTCCCGTCTCGAACCCTATCTGAACCGGGCCGAGCCCGCCCCGACCTTGCTGAAAATGCTGGTCGGTGTGCAGTTGGCGGGCATCCGGGAGGACGCCGGCCTCTCTCAGGAGCAGGCCGCGCGCAAACTCGGTTTCAGTCCGGCCAAGTTGTCACGTATCGAGGCGGGCAAGGGTCGTCGTCCGCCCGCGGAGGCCGACGTCCGCGCCCTGCTCGGCCTGTACGAGTGCGACGAGCACGAGGGCGCCGTACTGCTGCAGTTGCTGCGGCAGGCGGGGGAGCCGGGCTGGTGGCAGCGCTACGACAAGCGGCTGATGCCCGAGTGGTTCGACCGGCTCGTCGGGCTCCAGGAGGCGGCGACGGCGATCCGGACCTTCGAAATCCAGTACGTCCCGGGCCTGTTGCAGATCCCCGCGTACACGCGCGCGGTCGTGGAGCGCGGGCTGCCCATGGCGTCCCACCGGGAGGTCGAGCGCCGGGTGGAGTTGCGGACGCGGCGCACCGAGCTGCTCGGCCGGGCCGACGCGCCGCAGGTGTGGGCGATCCTCGACGAGTCGGTGCTGCTGCGCGTCCTCGGCAGCCGTGAGGTGATGCGCGAGCAGCTCGCCCACCTCGTCAGGATGGCGCGGCTGCCCCATGTGACCGTCCAGGTAGTGCCGTTGGACGTCACCCACGCCTCCGCTCCGGCCCTTCCGGTCACCTACCTCCGGTTCGGTGGCGCCGACCTGCCCGACGTGGTCTACCTCGAGCAGATCAGGAGCGCCACGTTCCTGGAGGACCGGGACGAGACGGAGGAGTACCGGGTCTCACTGGACCGGCTGGCCGACGAGGCGCTGGACCCTCGTGACTCCTTGAAGCTGCTCACGGAGACGATGGACCAGCGCTACCCCGGCTCCTGACCCGTCACGGAAGCCGGCCGACTCCGCCGAACTCGATCCACTCCTGCGTCAGCTGACGGGGCGCCACCTCGGTGTCGGGGCGCCACGTGGAGACCTCCACCAGCCCCGGAGGAAGGATCTCCAGACCGTCGAACAGCGCTGCGACGTCCTTCTCCTCGCGCACCCGGCCCCAATGCCCCTGTGTGGCCTGGTCCATGAAGTTCGTGACGAAGTCCCTGACCTCGGGGTCCTCGCTCACGAGCTGACACATCACCAGGAAGCTGCCGGGAGAGAGGCGTTCGGTCACACTGCGGGCCACCGCCTGCGGGCCGTCGGTCTCGCTGTCCGGGATGCAGTGGAACACCGAGTTGAACAGCACGGCGACCGGCTGGGAGAAGTCGATCAGGCGCTCGGTGTCGGGGTGGGTGAAGATCGCCTCGGTCTCGCGCAGGTCCGCGTGGATGACGGTGGTGCGCTCGTCCTGCTCCAGCAGGGCCCGGCCGTGCACGAGCACCATCGGGTCGTTGTCCACGTAGACGACGTGCGCGGTCGGGTCGACGCGCTGCGCGACCTGGTGGACGTTGTCCTGCGTGGGCAGGCCGGAGCCGTGGTCGAGGAACTGCCGGATGCCGTGCTCCTGCGTCAGCGTGCGGACCACCCGCTGGAGGAATCGCCGGTTGTTCAGCGCGAGGGCTCGGGTGCTGGGGACGACCTTGTCGAGCTCCTCGCAGGCGGCGCGGTCCGCCGCGTAGTTGTCCTTGCCGCCCAGGTAGTGGTCGTACATGCGCGCAGCGGTGGGAACCGTGGCGTCGATCGACGTGGACAGCTGCTTGCCAGGCTGCATCTCTTCCCCCAGATCCGAGCCGTGCCGCGGACCGGCGCGGTCGACAACACATCCTAGGGAAACGGCAATTGGCGATGCCACCCCTTGATCTACGGTTCCCCTGAAGGCGGGACTCGGGTGGGGCCGTGGAGTGATCATCTGGACTGGGTGTCCAGAGGTTGGATGTGTGGTCTAATCGGTGCTCGGTGAAGTACGGGCGATGTCCACGCAGACGGGTGGCGGAGCGGGAGGCCGGATGACGGGCGAGGAGCCGCGCACGGCGGCGCGCGAGGCGGAGCGGGACGCGATCCTGCGGGCGCTGACCCCCGTGGTCGACGGCATCGCGGCCACCTTCGGTCCCGTCTGCGAGGTCGTGCTGCACGACTACCGGCGGCCGGAGCGCTCCGTGGTCGCCGTCGCCGGGACCGTGACGGGGCGCACGGTGGGCGGCGCGATGAGCGAGATCGGCATGCGGCTCCTCGCCCGTGGTGACGAGGCGGCCGACGAACTCAACTACGTCACCCGCACCGGTTCCGGTCGCCTCGTCAAGGCGTCCACGATGATGCTGCGCGACAGCGCGGGCGCGGTGTTCGGCTCCCTCTGCGTCAATGTGGACGTCACCGAGGTCGACCGGGCGCGAAGCCTGCTCGCCGCGCTGTCCGGGGCCGGCGCTCCTCCCGCGGACACGCCCGTGACCACCTTCGGCGACGACGTCGACTCCGTCGTCGACGCCCTCCTCGACGCCCATCTGGCGCGGCAGGACGAGACCTGGGCCGCTCTCGACCGGGACCGCCGCCTGGCCCTCTTCCGGGGGCTGGACGAGCGTGGAGTCTTCGCCGTGCGGCGGGCTGTCGAGCAGGTCGCCGCCCGCCTGGGCATCTCCCGGGCCTCCGCCTACAGCTACCTGTCCCAAGCCAGAGCGGCCGGGACCCCCGACGGCCACCGCCCCGGCCGTGAAGCCCGCGACGGCCATCGCCCCGGCCGTGAAGCCCGCGACGGCCATCGCCCCGGCCGTGAAGCCCGCGACGGCCACCGCCCCGGCCGTGAAGCCCCCGACGGCCCTGCCCAGCCGTGACGCGCCCGAGGCGCCCGACCGCCCCAGCCCCGACACCCCTCAGGGAGACACCCCGTGACGACCGCACCCGCGCCGATCACCCTCGACGACGTCCGTGACGCGGCGGCCCGGCTCAAGGGCGTCGCGCACCGCACCCCCGTGCTCCACTCCCGGACGCTGGACGAGATCGTGGGCGTGGAGGTGCTGCTGAAGTGCGAGAACTTCCAGCGTGTGGGCGCCTTCAAGTTCCGCGGCGCCTACAACGCGGCCTCCCGGCTGACCCCGGAGCAGCTCGCGCGCGGCATCGCCGCCTACTCCTCGGGCAACCACGCCCAGGCCGTCGCCCTGGCCGCCCGGGAACTCGGGACCACCGCGGTGATCGTCATGCCCGAGGACGCCCCCCGCTCCAAGCGGGCGGCCACGGAGGGCTACGGCGCCGAGATCGTGACGTACGACCGCTACGACGGCGACCGGGTGGCCATCGCCGAGGCTCTCGCCGCCGAACGAGGCCTCACCCTCATCCCGCCCTACGAGCACCCCCACGTCATGGCCGGGCAGGGCACCGCCGCTCTGGAACTGCTCGAAGAGGCAGGGGAGTTGGGTGCGCTGCTCGCCCCGGTCGGCGGCGGCGGGCTGATCGCGGGCAGTGCCACGGCGGCCAAGGCGCTGTACGACGGCATCCGGATCGTCGGCGTCGAACCGGAGGCCGGCGACGACACCAAGCGGTCGCTGGAGGCGGGCCGGCGGGTGAGTGTGCCGGTGCCGCGCACCATCGCCGACGGTCAGGCGCTGCACATTCCCGGTGAACTGACCTTCTCCGTCAACCGCAGGCTCGTCGACGCGATCGCGTTGGTCTCCGACGACGAGATCCGCGCCGCGATGCGGTTCGCCTTCGAGCGGCTGAAGATCGTCGTGGAGCCGAGCGGGGCGACGCCGCTGGCCGCGCTGCTGTCCGGCCGGATCGAAGGACTGCCGCGCCGGGTCGGAGTGATCGTCTCCGGCGGCAACGTCGACGCGGACAGGTTCGCGCAGCTCTGCGGCGGGGCCGCCGTCTGATCACGAGTCGAAGGCCGTACCCGCGGCCGGGAGCAAGGACCCCACGGTCCGGAGCAATGACCCCGTGGTCCGGTGCAAGGGCCCCACGGTCCGGAGCAATGACCCCGCGGTCCGGCGCAAGGCCCCCGCGGTCCGGAGCAAGGACCCCGCGGTCGTACGCCGCCGTCCCCCGGATGGCGGGCCCCCGGACGCGGGCGGACGATGGAGGGGTGGGGACCGGCCCCCACCGGTGACGTCCAGGGCCGCCGGGGGACCGGCCCCGGCCGCGGGCGTGCGCGGCCGGAAGGGAGGAGCGTCATGCTGGAAGTGAAGACGCTCGACAAGCCGGACGAGCGGCGCGACTTCCCGCGCGGCCACCTGGAAGCCGTCCACATGACGGGGCTCGACTTCGCCGTGGCGACGTTCGAACCCGGCTGGCGCTGGACCGAGTCCGTGGGACCGCTCGCGGGAACCGACACCTGCCAGGTGCACCACAACGGCTTGGTCGTACAGGGCCGTATGCACATCCGCATGGACGACGGCGGCGAGAGCGAAGTGGGCGTGGGCGACGTGTTCGTGTGCCCGCCGGGCCACGACGCCTGGGTGGTCGGGGACGAGCAGGTGATCGTGTACGACTTCGCGGGACAGATGGCCACGGAGTACGCGAAGACCGAGGAGGGCTGACCGCAAGGCGGTGACCGCACGCCGGCACGGTGTGCGGTCGCTCTTCCGCCGGGCGCCGCTCCTGCGGTCCCGCGCCCGGTGCTCGGCAGAGTGCCCTCCCCGAGGAGACCACCATGGACAGCGCGGCCTTGGACGCGATGAAGACCTCTCTGCGCGGACCCGTCATCGGTCCGCGGGACGCGGAGTACGAGCGGACCCGCAGCGTGTACAACGCGATGATCGACAAGCGTCCCGCCGCGTTCGTGCGGTGCGCGGACGCCGCGGACGTGATGGCGGCGGTGAACCACGTCCGCGACAGCGGTCTCGAACTCGCCGTCCGGGGCGGCGGCCACAGCGGTCCCGGACTGTGCCTGGTCGACGACGGCGTCACCGTCGACCTGTCGCCGATGCGGTGGGTGCGCGTCGACCCCGTCGCGCGCACCGCCCAGGTGGGCGGCGGCAGCCAGCTCCGCGACCTCGACCACGCCACGCACGGCTTCGGACTCGCCACGCCCACCGGCATCGTGTCGATGACCGGCGTCGGCGGTCTGACCCTCGGCGGCGGCCACGGATACCTGACCCGCAAGTACGGCCTGACGATGGACAATCTGATCGCCGCCGACGTCGTCCTCGCCGACGGCAGCTTCGTCACCGCCGACGAGAGCCACCACCCCGACCTGTTCTGGGCCCTGCGCGGAGGCGGCGGGAACTTCGGCGTCGTGACCGCCTTCACGTACCGTCTGCACCCCGTGGACACCGTCGGTGCCGGCATCACCGTCTGGCCCGTCGACCACACCCGCGAAGTGCTCGGCTGGTACCGGGAGTTCCTCCCGCAGGCCCCCGAGGACGTCTACGGCTTCTTCGCCCTGCTCACGGTCCCGCCGGCCCCGCCGTTCCCCGAGGACCTCCACGGCCACAAGATGTGCGCGGTCGTGTGGTGCCACACCGGCGACCCGGAGCGCACCGGGGACGTCCTCGCCGTGGTCGACGAACCCGCCCGCCCCGCCTTCCACTTCACCGCGCCGATGCCGTACACCGCGCTGCAGAGCATGTTCGACGAGCTGATCCCCACCGGCTACCAGTGGTACTGGCGCGGCGACTTCTTCGACCGCATCCCCGACGCCGCCGTGGACGTGCACCTCAAGTACGGCGAGAACCTGCCCACGCCGCTCTCCCTGATGCACCTGTACCCGGTCGACGCCGCCGCCCACCGGGTGGCACCGGACGACACCGCGTGGGGCTACCGGGACGCCGTCTGGTCCGGCGTCTTCGCCGGAGTCGACCCCGACCCGGCGAACGCCGAGGTCCTGCGGCAGTGGTGCGTGGACTACTGGGAGGAGAGCCACCCGTACTCCATGGGCGGCTCGTACGTGAACTTCATGGGGCAGGACGAACGGCAGGACCGCGTCCGCGCCACCTACCGAGGACACTACGACCGGCTCGCCCAGGTCAAGCGGACCTACGACCCGGACAACCTCTTCCACGCCAACCAGAACATCGAACCCGCCCCCGGCTGAGGACGCTTGCGGCGGACGGCCACGGGGACGCGGGGCGCTGTCAGTGCCTCCCGGTACCGTCCGGTCATGGGCGTATACCTGGTGAGCATCGACGGACGTGAGTGGTTCGGCGAGGACGAGGGCGGGCACGCGGCCGTCGCCTCCGCCCTGAACGAGGAGCTTCGGCGGCGCGGTCTGCCGCCGTACGACGGCGTCGGCGGGCCGGGGGCCGGATCCCCGTCCGCCGGCGGCTGGTTCGAGGAGAAGGTCTTCCCGCCGATGGACGGGTTCGAGGCCTGGTGCCGGGAGCATCTCAGCGAGTCCGAGCGGGACGCGCTGTACGGCTGGACCGTCCTCGTGCCGCCCTCCCTGGAGAAGCACGTCGAACTGCCCTTCGGCTCGGGGTACTGGGAGGAGGCGGTGATCGCGGGCGCCCCGCAGGTCCTCGCGCCCGCGGAGCGGCTGGCCACGGCCGTCGGCCTGCCCCTCGACCTCATACCGGCGACGGGCGGCAACCTCGAACTGACCTTCTGGTTCTTCGAGGGCGGGGCCGCCAAGGCCGCCGAGTCCCGGCCCGGACCGTGGAGCGAGGACCTGGACGCGGCCTTCTACACGGCGCTCTACCTGCGCGCCGCCCAGTACTCCCTGCGGCACGGCTGCCCGTTGGTGTACTCCTGACCCGGTGCGCCCTCCCCGGTCAGCCGGCGAGGATGACCTCCAGAGTGCGCGGCCCGTGCACCCCCTCCACCCGGTCCAGTTCGATGTCACTGGTCGCCGAAGGGCCGGAGATCCATGTCGACGGACGGGCCGGATCGAGCCGTTCGAGAGCCTGCGGCACGGAGGACACGACCTGGTCGGGCACGCGGACGACGAGGACGTGGTGGTCCGGGACGAGCGTGATCCGGCGGCGCCCCTGGTCGGGAGAGCCGTCCAGCACGATCGTGCCGGTCTCGGCGATGGCCACCGCGCACCCCGTCACCACACTGTCGACCAGGTCCAGCTCGTGCGGTGTGGTGCCGGGCAGGTCCGGGACGCGTTCGACGTCCGCCGCCGCGAGCCACTCGGGCCGAAGTCCCGGCGGAACCAGCACCGTGCGCGCCCCGCGCGCCGCCAGCACGCCCGCGACGGCCGCCGACAGCTCGTCGGCCGCGCAGCGGTGCACGACCGCCCGGTAGTCGGCCAGGTTCTCCGCCAGCAGCTCCACCGCCTGCGAGGCGCTCAGAGCGCCGTGCTCGCGCGCGTAGTCACGCGTCACCGCCCGCTCGTACGGCGCGTCGTCGGGCCGTACGTCCGCCAGCGCGCGCCGCACCCGGCCCAGGATCCGTTCCCTGCTGCTCACTTGGAGCCCTCCTCGCCGCCACGGGTCCGCTGCCACCAGTCGCGGAACGGCTCGGCGGGCACCGCCGGCAGCTCCCGCGAAGCGCTCCACGCCCTGCCGGGGCCGGGCAGGCTGCGCGGATGGAAGCGGCGCGTACGGGACGCCAGCCGCTGCCCGGCGCGCAGGGCCCCGGGGCGGGCGAACGCCCAGCGGGCCGCGCGCATCGCCGCCCGTTCGCCGGCGTGGCCCTTGGCGGGCTTGAGCACGACCTTGTTGCCGTCCCGGGTCGCCGGGCCCCCCTCGACGACCCGTTCGCGCAGGTGCACCAGCACCTCCGGGATGTCGATGGCGACCGGGCACACCTCGTAGCAGGCCCCGCACAGCGACGACGCGTACGGCAGCGAGGCGTCGATCTCCGACTGCGTGCCCCGCAGTTGGGGGCTGAGGATGGCGCCGATCGGGCCCGGGTACACCGACCCGTAGGCGTGCCCGCCGGCCCGCTCGTACACCGGGCACACGTTCAGGCAGGCCGAGCAGCGGATGCAGCGCAGCGCCTGCCGGCCGACCTCGTCGGCGAGGGTGTCGGTGCGGCCGTTGTCCAGCAGCACCAGGTGGAAGACGCGCGGGCCGTCGCCGTCGGTCGTGCCCGTCCACATGGACGTGTACGGGTTCATGCGCTCGGCGGTGGAGGAGCGGGGGAGGGTCTGCAGGAAGACCTCCAGGTCCCGCCAGGTCGGCAGCACCTTCTCGATGCCGACGACGGAGATCAGCGTCTCGGGCAGGGTGAGGCACATCCGCCCGTTGCCCTCCGACTCCACGACGACCAGTGTGCCGGTCTCGGCGACCATGAAGTTGGCCCCGGACACGCCGACCTTGGCTCGCAGGAACTTCTCCCGCAGGTGCAGCCGGGCCGCCTCGGCGAGTTCGGCCGGCGTGTCGGTCAGCCCTTCGGGGGCGGGCCGGCCCCACTCGCCCATCTCCGCGCGGAAGACGTCCCGGATCTCACCGCGGTTGCGGTGGATCGCCGGCACGAGAATGTGCGAGGGCTTGTCCTTGCCCAACTGCACGATCAGCTCGGCGAGATCGGTCTCGTAGGCGCGGATGCCCTCGGCCTCCAGCGCCTCGTTCAGCCCGATCTCCTGCGTGGCCATGGACTTGACCTTGACGACCTCCGACTCGCCCGTCTCCTTGACGAGTTCCACGACGATCCGGTTGGCCTCCTCGGCGTCCGCCGCCCAGTGGACGACACCGCCCGCCGCCGTGACGGCCTCCTCCAGCCGCACCAGATAGCGGTCCAGATGGCGCAGCGTGTGGTCCTTGATCCGCTTGCCGGCCTCCCGCAGCTCCGCCCAGTCGGACACCTCCGACACGGCCTTCGCCCGCTTGGCGCGAATGGTGTGGGTGGCGTGCCGGAGGTTGCCGCGCAAGGTGCGGTCGCCGACGGCTTTCCGCGCCGCCTCCGGGAACGCGGGCATTCCCACGAACGTCCCGCTCACAGGGCCGGCTCCTCTTCCGTGCTCGCCAGGATCTCCGCGATGTGCACCGGCCGCATGCCCGACCGCAGCCGCGCCATCGTGCCGCCGAGGTGCATCAGACACGAGTTGTCGGCCGCGCACAGCACCTCGGCGCCCGTCGCCTGCGCGTTGCGCACCTTGTCCGCGCCCATCGCCGCCGAGACGTCGGGGTTCTTCACCGCGAACGTGCCGCCGAACCCGCAGCACTCCTCCGCGCCCGGCAGCTCCACCAGCTCCAGCCCCTTCACCGCCCGCAGCAGCCGCTCCGGGCGCTCGCCCAGGCCGAGTCCGCGCAGCCCGTGACAGGTCGGGTGGTAGGTCACCGTATGCGGGTAGTACGCCCCGACGTCCGTCACCCCGAGCACGTCCACCAGGAACTCGGTCAGCTCGTACGTCTTGGGCGCCACCGGTGCCAGCGTCGCCGCGAGAGCGCCCCCGCGCCCCTCCGCCCTGGCCCGCTCGCCCATCCGCGGATACAGCTCCCGGACCATCGCCCCGCACGACCCCGAGGGCGTCACGATCGCCTCGTACTCGCCGAAGACATCGGAGAAATGCCGGGCCAGCGGCTCGGCCTCATGCCGGTAGCCGGTGTTGTAGTGGGCTTGGCCGCAGCAGGTCTGCGCCATCGGGAAGTCGACCTCGACGCCCAGTCTGGTCAGCAGTTTCACCACGGCACGGCCGGTGTCCGGATACAGCGTGTCGTTGACACAGGTCAGGAACAGTGCGACACGCATCGCGGCTCCTCTGGGTCTGTCATCGGATGAGTGCAGCGTAGTGGGGCGGGTCCCCTCGGAGGGACCCCGTCCCGTCACGCGTCGAGCCGGGCCTGCGCCTCGCGCCAGCGGCCGGTGTCGCCCTGCGGCTCGTAGCGGGTCAGGGGCTGGGTGCGCACGAGCAGCCGCCGCATGGCGTGGCGGTCGCCGACCAGGCCGTGCGCCCGTGCCTGGACCAGCACGTTGCCGAGCGCGGCTGCCTCCGTCGGACCGGCCACCACGGGCAGCCCGCACGCGTCGGCGGTGAGCCGGCACAGCAGCGCGTTGCGCGTGCCGCCGCCCACGATGTGCACGACGTCCACCGGGTGACCGGCCAGCTCCTGCGCCTCCTCGACCGCCCGCCGATGGGCCAGCGCGAGCGAGTCCAGGATGCACCGCGTGATCTCGCCGGGCGTCCGCGGCACCGGCTGCCCCGACGCCCGGCACGCCTCGGCGATCCGCTCCGGCATCCGCCCCGGGGCGAGGAACGCCGCGTCACCGGCGTCGATCACCGACCGCAGTGCCGGCGCCCCGGCCGCCTCCCGCAACAGCACGCCCAGATCCGGGTCACCCCAGGCCCGTACACACTCCTGGAGCAGCCACAGGCCCATGATGTTGCGCAGATAGCGGACCGTGCCGTCCAGCCCCAGCTCGTTGGTGAAGTTGGCGGCCCGGCTCTCCTCGCTGAGCACCGGCGCGTCCAGCTCCAGCCCGGCCAGCGACCAGGTGCCGGTGCAGATGTACGCGAACCGCTCGCCCGTCGCCGGCACGGCGGCCACCGCCGACGCGGTGTCGTGCGAGCCGACGGCCGTCACCGGCACGGGCCCGGCCAGTCCCGTCTCCTCCAGCACCTGAGCCCGCAGCAGCCCGGCCGGATCCCCCGGCCGGCGCAGCGGCGCGAACAGGCTCAGGTCGACGCCGAGCCGGGCGGCCACGTCGTACGCCCAGTCCCCGGTCCGGGGGTCGATCAGCTGGGTGGTGGAGGCGTTGGTCAGCTCGGTGCCCTGCTCGCCGGTCAGCCAGTACGTCAGCAGATCGGGAATGAGCAACAGCCGCTCAGCGTGGGCGAGTTGACGTGTGTCACGTGCCGCGGCCAGCTGGTACAGGGTGTTGAACGGCGCGTACTGCACCCCCGTCGCCGCGTACAGCTCCGCCGCCGGGACGGTGGCCCACACCCTCTCCGCGACGCCGTCCGTGCGCGCGTCGCGGTAGTGCGCCGGGTTGCCGAGCAGCGCCCCGTCGGCGTCCAGCAGGCCGTAGTCGACGGCCCAGCTGTCCACGCCGACGGAGTCGAGCCGCCCGCCGCAGCGCACACCCGCCGCCCGCAGCCCGTCCAGGACGCCCGCGTACAGCGCCAGCACGTCCCAGCGCAGCCCCTCCGCGACCCGCACCGGCCGGTTGACGAACCGGTGCGCCTCGGTCAGCTCCAGCGAGTCGGGGCTCACCCGGCCGACCATCACGCGCCCGCTGGACGCGCCGAGGTCGACCGCGGCGTACGAGCGCACGGCGGTCACCGGAGGAAGGCGGCCGCGACGCCGGCGTCGACCGGGACGTGCAGACCGGTGGTGTGCGTCAACTCGCCGCCGGTCAGCGCGAACACGGCGTTGGCCACGTGCTCCGGCAGCACCTCCCGCTTGAGGATGGTGCGTTGGGCGTAGAACTCGCCCAGCTTCTCCTCCTCCACCCCGTACACGGCCGCCCGCTTCGCGCCCCAGCCGCCGGCGAAGATGCCTGAACCGCGCACCACACCGTCCGGGTTGATCCCGTTCACGCGAATGCCGTGCTCGCCCAACTCGGCTGCCAGCAGACGCACTTGATGCGCCTGGTCGGCTTTGGTCGCGGAGTAGGCGATGTTGTTGGGCCCGGCGAACACGGCGTTCTTCGAGGCGATGTAGACGATGTCCCCGCCCAGCTCCTGAGCGATCATCATCCGGGCCGCCTCACGCGAGACGAGGAACGAGCCGCGGGCCATGATGTCGTGCTGGAGGTCCCAGTCCTTCGCCGAGGTCTCCAGCAGCGGCTTGGACACGGAGATCCCCGCGTTGTTGACGACGAGGTCCACTCCGCCGAAGGCGAGCGCGGCGGCCCGGAAGGCCTCGGCGATCTGCTCCTCGGAGGTCACGTCGACGGTCACGGCGACGGCCTTGTCCGACCCGCCCAGCTCCTCGGCGACCACGGCCGCGTTCTGCGCGTTCAGGTCGGCGACGACGACGCACGCGCCCTCCGCCACCAGCCGGCGGGCGATCGCCTTCCCGATCCCGCTGCCCGCACCGGTCACCAGCGCCACCCGCGTGGCCAGCGCCTTCGGCTCGGGCATCCGCTGGAGCTTGGCCTCCTCCAGCGCCCAGTACTCGATGCGGAACTTCTCCGACTCCTCGATCGGCGCGTACGTGGACACGGCTTCCGCGCCCCGCATCACGTTGACGGCGTTGACGTAGAACTCGCCGGCGACCCGCGCGGTCTGCTTGTCCTTGCCGAAGGAGAACATGCCCACGCCGGGCACCAGCACGATCGCCGGATCGGCGCCGCGCATCGCGGGGGAGTCCGGCCCGGCGTGCCGTTCGTAGTAGGCGGCGTACTCCTCGCGATATCCGGCGTGCAGCTCCTTCAGCCGCGTCACCGCCTCTTCCACGGGCACGTCCGGCGCCAGATCCAGCACCAGCGGACGCACCTTGGTGCGCAGGAAGTGGTCGGGGCAGGAGGTGCCGAGCGCGGCGAGCCGGGGGTGCTCGGCCCGCGCCAGGAAGTCCAGGACCACGTCGGAGTCGTCGAAGTGCCCGACCTGCGGCCTGTCCTTCGAGGCGATCGCCCGGACGTACGGCGCGAGCGCGGCGGCCCGCTCCCGGCGTGCGGCCTCGGGCAGCGCCCCGTACCCCTCGATCACGGGGCCGAACGGCTCCGGCCTCCCCTTCTCGGCCAGGAAGGCCTCCGCGGTGCGGATGATGTGCAGCGAGTTGCGCTCGCACTCCTCGGCGGTGTCACCCCAGGCGGTGATCCCGTGCCCGCCCAGCACACAGCCGACGGCCCGCGGGTTCGCCTCCTTGATCGCGGCGATGTCCAGCCCCAGCTGGAACCCGGGCCTGCGCCAGGGCACCCACGCGACCGTGTCCCCGAAGCACTCCGCGGTCAGCTTCTCCCCGTCGGCGGCGCAGGCGAGCGCGATGCCGGAGTCCGGGTGGAGATGATCCACGTGCGCGGCGTCGACCAGACCGTGCATCGCGGTGTCGATCGAGGGCGCGGCACCGCCCTTGCCGTGCAGGCAGTAGTCGAACGCGGCGACCATCTCGTCCTCGCGCTCCACACCGGGATAGACGTCGACAAGGGCCCGCATCCGGTCCAGCCGCAACACGGCGAGCCCGGCCTCGGTGAGCGTCCCGAGGTCCCCACCGGACCCCTTGACCCACATCAGCTCCACATCGCCGCCGGTGACGGGATCGACGTCGGTGCCCTTGGCGGACGCGTTGCCGCCGGCGTAGTTGGTGTTACGGGGGTCGGCGCCGAGCCGGTTCGACCGGGCCAGGAGTGCAGCGGCTTCGGGATGGGTGGACATGAACGTTCCTTACTCATAGAGGAGCGGTGAGTGCACCGACTCAGGGGCGCGGGGAACTGCGCGATCAACCGCACACGGCGCGCACCCCGCAGAAGACAGAAACCGGCAGACGCTTACGCGCCCCAACCCGCCTGTTCCCCTCCCACCCGCTCAGCGACGATCTTCTCGGCCCACCCGGACGCCTTGTACGCGGCGACAGGGTTCGCGTCCAGCCCCATCTCCCCCCGCACCTGCGCGAGCAGCGGCCGCACATCCGTGTTGTACGCGTCCATCAGCACCGCGTTGGCCTCCAGCACGTCCCCGGAAACCTGAGCCGCGGCCAACGCCGACCGGTCGACCAGCAGCGCCTTCGCCGTCGCCTCCTGCACGTTCATCACGGAACGGATGATCGCCGGGATCTTCGCCTCGATGTTGTGGCACTGATCCAGCATGAACGCCACCTCGGAGGTGAACCCACCCCCGCGCGCCACCTCGTACATGATCCGGAACAGCTGGAACGGATCGGCCGCGCCCACCATGAGGTCGTCGTCGGCGTAGAAGCGGGAGTTGAAGTCGAACCCGCCGAGCTTGCCCTCCCTCAGGAGCGTGGCGACGATGAACTCGATGTTGGTCCCCGGCGCGTGGTGCCCGGTGTCGACGACGACCTGCGCCTTCGGGCCGAGTTTCAGGCAGTGCGCGTAGGCCGTGCCCCAGTCCGGCACGTCCGTCGTGTAGAAGGCCGGCTCGAAGAACTTGTACTCCAGCAGCATGCGCTGCCCGTCCCCGAGCCGGGCGTACACCTCGGCGAGCCCCTCCGCCAGCCGGTCCTGCCGCCCCCGTATGTCGTCCTGGCCGGGGTAGTTCGTCCCGTCGGCGAACCACAGCTTCAGGTCGGTGGAGCCGGTCGCGTCCATGATGTCGACGCACTCCAGCAGATGGTCGACGGCCTTGCGCCGCACCTTGGCGTCCGGATGGCAGATGCTGCCCAGCTTGTAGTCGTCGTCCTGGAAGGTGTTGGAGTTGATCGTCCCGAGCCCCACGCCCCGGTCCCGGGCGTGTTTCGCAAGTGCGGAGTAGTCCTCCACCTTGTCCCAGGGGATGTGCAGGGCCACCGTCGGCGCCACGCCCGTGAACTCGTGCACCTTCGCCGCGTCGTCCAGCTTCTCCTGCGGAGTGCGCGGCACGCCCTGCTGGGCGAACACCTTGAAGCGGGTCCCCGAGTTCCCGTACGCCCATGACGGCGTCTCGACGGCCTGGGTCTTCAGCGCGGCTTTCACCGCGGCGAGGTCGGTCACTTCGGGCTCCTGTGACGTCGGGTTCTGTCGGAAGACATGTCCTGAACGCTTCCGCGGAGGCGCCCGTGAGGTGTTCAGCGGAAGCGACCGTATGAAACGATTCAGAAGGGGAAGTTATGAGGCCGCCGGGGGAGTGTCAACCCCTCTGCCCAGGGGTGTCTTCCGTGATCGTCGCGTGACCTTCGAGTATCGAAAACTTTTCGAGGTCGACCCATTGACGTGACATGGCCGCCGTGCCTAACGTCCCGGCCATCCGATTGAAACCTTTCACGACGTCGTGACGGCCCCTGGCGGGAGCGGATCGCGAGCGTCGTCGAGGAGCCACCCATGACCCACCCGTCCGACACGGGACCCGCCCCGGTGCTGGCACTGAAGGACGTCTCCAAGTCCTTCGGCGCCGTACGCGCCCTGCGAGGCGTCTCCCTGGAGCTGTTCCCCGGCGAGGTGCACGCCCTCGCCGGTGAGAACGGCGCGGGCAAGTCGACCCTCATCAAGACACTCGCCGGGGTGCACCGTCCGGACGCCGGCCAGGTGCTGCTCGACGGCGAGCCCGTCGTCTTCCACGGCCCCGGCGACGCCCGCGACGCCGGCATCGCCGTCATCTACCAGGAGCCCACGCTCTTCCCCGACCTCTCCATCGCCGAGAACATCTTCATGGGCCGCCAGCCGCGCCGCGCCCTCGGCCGGATCGACCACAAGGCCACCCACGCGGCCACGGCCGCCCTGATGCGGCGCCTCGGTGTCGACCTCGACCCCGACCGGCCCGCCCGAGGCCTGTCCATCGCCGACCAGCAGATCGTGGAGATCGCCAAGGCCCTCTCCTTCGACGCCCGCGTCCTGATCATGGACGAGCCGACCGCCGCCCTCACCGGCAGCGAGGTCGCCCGGCTCTTCGGCGTCGTACGCACCCTGCGCGAGCAGGGCGCCGCGGTCCTGTTCATCTCGCACCGCCTGGAGGAGATCTTCGAGATCTGCCGGCGGGTCACCACCCTGCGTGACGGCGCCTGGATCGCCAGCGAGCCGGTCGAGGGGATGACCGAGGACGACCTCGTGCGCCGCATGGTCGGCCGCGACCTGGACGAGCTCTACCCGAAGCAGGACGTCGAGCCCGGCGAGGTCGCCCTCAGCGTCCGCCGGCTCACCCGCGAGGGCGTCTTCACGGACGTCTCCTTCGACGTCCGGTGCGGCGAGATCGTCGGCCTCGCCGGACTCGTCGGCGCCGGCCGCACCGAGGTCGCCCGCGCGGTCTTCGGCATCGACCGCTGGGACGCCGGGGAGGTGGAGGTCCAGGGGCGGCGGCTGACGAACGGCGCCCCCTCCACCGCCATGGCCGCCGGTCTCGCCCTCGTCCCCGAGGACCGGCGCGCCCAGGGCTTGGTGATGGACATGTCCATCGAGCGCAACATCGGCCTGACCGGCCTGCGGACGACCGTGAAGGCCGGGCTGATGGACCGCGGCGCCGAGCGCAGTCGGTCCCTCGACTGGGCCGTCAAGCTCCAGGTGAAATACGCCCGGATCGCCGACACCGTGAACACGCTCTCCGGCGGCAACCAGCAGAAGGTCGTCCTCGCCAAGTGGCTGGCCACCGGCCCCAAGGTGCTCATCGTCGACGAGCCCACGCGCGGCATCGACGTCGGCACCAAGGCCGAGGTCCACCGGCTGCTCTCCCAGCTCGCCGCCGACGGGGTCGCCGTCCTGATGATCTCCTCCGATCTGCCGGAGGTCCTCGGCATGGCCGACCGCGTGCTGGTGATGCACGACGGCCGGCTCACCGCCGAGATCCCCCGCTCCCGAGCCACCGAGGAAACCGTGATGGCCGCAGCCACGGGGAGGGCCGCCGCATGACGGTGACCGCCCCCGACCACGCCCCCGCCGCCGAGGTGACCACGTCCAGCGGCACCCGGCTGGTCGACCGCGTCTTCAAGATGCGCGAACTCGCCATCCTGGTCGTCTTCCTGGCGATGATCGCGATCACCCAGGCCGGCAACAGCCAGTTCCTCTCCGAGCAGGGCGTCAAGGACCTGCTGCTGAACGCGACCATCCTGGTCCTGGTCGCCACCGGACAGTCGCTGGTGGTCATCACCCGCAACGTCGACCTGTCCGTCGGCTCCACGCTCGGCATCACCGCCTTCGCCGCCGGCGCCTACCTGAACGGCGGCGGCGACCCGGTCGTCGCGATCGCGCTGGCGGTGCTCCTCGGCATCGGCGTCGGGCTTCTCAACGGCCTGCTGGTCAGCCTCGGCCAGGTGCCCGCCCTCGTCGTCACCCTCGGCACGATGTACATCATCCGGGGCGTCGACTCCATCTGGGTCGGCTCCCGCCAGATCACCGCGGCCGACCTGCCCGGCGGCTTCGTCGACTTCGGCTCCGGCGGCGTCTCCGCCGTGCCCTACCTGGCGCTGATCGCCCTCGCCGTGCTGATCGTCACCGCCTACTGCCTCAAGCACTTCGGCGGCGGCCGCGAACTGTACGCGCTCGGCTCCAACCCGGAGGCGGCCCGCCTCGCCGGCATCCCGGTCCGCAAGCGGATCCTCGTCGCCTACACCTTCTGCGGCGCCCTCGCCGGCCTCGCCGGAGCGATGTACCTGGCCCGGTTCGGCAACGTCGACTCCGGCACCGGCACCGGCTACGAACTCACCGTCGTCAGCGCCGTGGTGGTGGGCGGCGTCGTCTTCACCGGCGGCTCCGGCAGCGTCTACGGAGCGGCGCTCGGCGCTCTGCTGCTGACCTCGATCAACGGGGTCCTGCCCGCCCTCGGCGTCAGCTCCGTCTGGGTGCTCGCCATCAACGGCATCCTGCTCATCCTCGCCATCGCCGTGGACCGCGTCGTCGCGCTGCGGGTGGCGTCGGCCCTGAAGAAGAGGAGCGCCCGCCATGCCTGACTCCCGATCCCCGGTGAGCCGCGCGATCCGGAGGTCCGCCTCGATGCGGTGGGACGGGGCCGTCGGCGCCCTCCTGATCGTCCTGCTGCTGTTCTCCTTCACCTTCGTCGACGGCTTCGGCAACGCCTTCAATCTGTCGTTCCTGATCGGCAGCGCCCTGCCCGTCGCGCTGATCGCCCTGCCGATGACGATGCTCGTGGTCGCCGGCGAGATCGACCTGTCGGTCGCCTCCACTGCGGGGCTGTCCGGCGCGGTGATGGGCAAGCTGTGGAACGAGGGCATGACGATCGAGACGATCATCCCGATCTGTCTGGTCCTCGGGCTGATCTGCGGTCTCGTCAACGGGCTGCTGGTGACCCGGCTCGGGCTGCCGTCCCTCGCCGTCACCATCGGCACCCTCGCCGCCTACCGGGGCATCGCGCAGATCGTGCTGGGCTCCGACGCGGTGACCGACTTCCCCGCGCAGTACCTGGACTTCGCGGCCGGACGCATCGGCGACACGTTCGTCCCGTACGCCTTCCTCCCCTTCCTGGCGCTGCTCGCGATCACCCTGGTCGTCCTGCACGCCACACCGTTCGGGCGGTCGCTGTTCGCGATCGGCGCGAGCGAGGAGGCCGCGCGGTTCGCCGGTGTCCGCGTCAAGCGGCACAAGCTGATCCTGTTCACGCTGACGGGCCTGGTGGCGTCCCTCACCGGGGTGTTCTGGGCGCTGCACTACGCGAGCGCCCGCTACGACAACGCGACCGGCCTCGAACTGTCCGTCATCGCCGCGGTGTTGCTCGGCGGCATCGACTTCGACGGCGGC
The DNA here is from genome assembly GCF_044768125.1 of Streptomyces sp. NPDC101166. NCBI lineage: Bacteria > Bacillati > Actinomycetota > Actinomycetes > Kitasatosporales > Streptomycetaceae > Streptomyces > Streptomyces sp. NPDC101166. The sequence continues at coordinate 379,829 of NZ_JBIWPF010000004.1, read as the reverse complement.
AAGGGCACCCTCGGCGGCGCGATCGCGGGAGTCTTCCTGCTGGGCGTGCTGCAGAACGTGATGAGCCTTCAGGACGTCTCCGCGCAGTCGCAGATCGTCGTCACCGGCGTACTGCTCGTCGTCTCCGTGCTCGGCCCCCGGGTCGCACGCCAGATCTCCGTCGCACGAGCGGGCCGTAGAGCCGCCGCCTCGGCTCCGACGGCCTGAGAACCCCGCTCACCTCCGCTCCCTCCCGTAAAGGACCCACCATGCGCAAGTCATCCCTCCCTCGTGCCTGCGCGGCCCTCGCCGCCGTCTCCTCGCTCGCGCTCGCCGCCACCGCCTGCGGCGGCACCACCAAGGAGGACGTGAAGAACGAGAGCACCGGCGCCGCCGTCTCCGCCGGCAAGGCCGACCCGAACGCGGCGACCAAGAAGGGCCTGACCGTCGGCTTCCTGCCCAAGCAGGTCAACAACCCGTACTTCACCTCCGCCGACAAGGGCGGCGAGGCGGCCCTGAAGGAGCTGGGATCCGGTTACAAGGAGGTGGGCCCGTCCAGCGCGACGGACACCTCCGGGCAGGTGTCGTACGTCAACACGCTCACCCAGCAGCGGGTCGACGCGATGGCCGTGTCCGCGCAGGACCCGGGCGCCCTGTGCACCGCGCTCAAGCAGGCCATGAGCAGCGGCATCAAGGTCGTCACCTACGACTCCGACACCAACCCCGGGTGCCGCAACGCGTTCGTCTCGCAGGCGTCCGCCGAGGACCTCGGCCGCACCGAGGTGCAACTGCTCGCCCAGCAGATCGGCTACAAGGGCGAGATCGCGATCCTGTCGGCCGCGCAGACGGCGACGAACCAGAACGTGTGGATCGACTACATGAAGAAGGAGCTCCAGGACCCGAAGTACAAGGACATGAAGCTCGTCAAGATCGCGTACGGCAACGACGACGCCCAGCAGTCCTTCCAGCAGACCCAGGGCCTGCTCCAAGAGCACCCGAACCTGAAGGGGATCATCTCCCCGACCACCGTCGGCATCAAGGCCGCGGCCCAGTACCTGTCGGGCTCCAAGTACAAGGGCAAGGTCAAGCTGACCGGCCTGGGCACCCCCGACGACATGCGCAAGTACGTCAAGAACGGCACCGTCGACGCGTTCGAGCTGTGGGACCCGGCGAAGCTCGGCGCGCTGGCCGCGCAGACGGCCGTGGCGCTGGTCTCCGGCCAGATCACCGGCAAGGAGGGCGAGACCTTCAAGGCCGGCACGACCTCGTACACCATCGGCAAGGACGGCGTGATCAGCCTCGGCAAGCCCACCGTCTTCGACGCCAAGAACATCGACCAGTTCAACTTCTAGGAAGGCGACGGCACTTCATGCAGCGCGTCTGCTTCCTGCTCAAGGTCCGCCAGGACAGGATCGCCGAGTACCGCGAACGTCACGCCGCCGTGTGGCCCGAGATGCTCCAGGCGCTCTCGGCCACCGGCTGGCGCAACTACTCGCTCTTCCTGCGCGAGGACGGACTGCTGGTCGGCTATCTGGAGACGGAGGACTTCCGGGCGGCGCTGGCCGGCATGGAGGCCGCCGAGGTCAACGCCCGCTGGCAGGCCGAGATGGCGCCGTTCTTCGAATCCCTCGACGGCTCCCGCCCGGACGAGGCCATGAAACCGCTCACCGAGGTCTTCCACCTCGCCTGACGACGAAGGTCCCCGCGATGAACCGACGTACCCTGCTCGGCGCCGCCCTCGCCGGGGCCGTGGCGGCCCCCGCCCTGGCCGCCGGCACCGCCCGGGCCGCCGACCCGGGCCCCTCCCTCACCCGCATCGGCACCACCACCCTCGACGGCCAGGCCCTCTTCTTCGTCTCCTACGACGGACTGGTCAACAACAACTCCTTCCAGAAGAACGGGCTGTTGACGTACAAGGGCTACCAGTACGCCGTCTGGTACACCGCCGACCGCAACGCGGTCGTCGGCCGCCGGGTGCTCGGCGGCACCACCTGGTCCACCGTCAAGGTCGGCCACACCCTGCGCTACGACGACTCCCACAACGTCATCTCCATGGGCGTCTCCAAGGCCGACGGCCGGCTCCACCTCACCATGGACTCGCACAGCGACGGCTTCACGTACGTCAAGTCGGCCGCCGGGCTGATGGACGACCCCGCGGGGCTGAGCTGGACCGCGAGCCGCTTCGGCGCACCGCAGTCCACCCTCGACGGCCTCGCCCTCACCTCCCAGTTCACCTACCCGCAGTTCGTCTCCACGCCCGAGGGCAGACTCCAGCTCAGCTACCGCGTCGCGGTCTCCGGGAACGGCCGCAACGCGCTCGCCGAGTACGACGGCGCCAAGTGGACGAACCTGGGCGAGTGGTCGAGCTCCACCGGCACCTACACCAGCGAGCACGGCTCCAGCACCGCCCGCAACATGTACCTGCACGGCATCGACTACGGCGTCGGCGGCAGGCTGCACGCCCTCTTCACCTGGCGCGAGCAGAACGGCGCCGTGATGTGCTCCGGCGGCGGCATCACCAACCACGACACCGGCTACGTCTACTCCGACGACCGGGGCCGCACCTGGCGCAACGACGCCGGCACGGTCGTCGGCGTCACCGGCGGCGCCGACAAGGTGGCCGTCACCGACGCGGGCCTGGTCGTGGACCCGCTGAACCCGGACCACTCCCTGATGAACCAGGAGAGCCAGTTCACCGACTCCGCCGGTCGGCCGCACGGCATCATCTCCTACGTCCCCGGCCGCTTCGGCCAGTGCACGACGAACTACGTCGCCGACCGCACCGCGAGCGGGCGCGCCTTCCACCTCCGCAAGGACGCCTCGGGCGGCTGGCGCAAGACGGAGATACCCGTCCCGCTCGGCTCCAGCCAGCGCACCAAGCTGGTCCTGGACCGGTACGACAACGCCTACGCGATCTTCCCGTTCGGGCGGATCGCCGGCGCGTCCAAGGCCTCCGGGTACACCGACTGGAAGCTGCTCTTCGACGGCGCCGGCCTCAACGCCTTCGGCGAGGTCGTCGTCGACGAGACCCGCGTCGCGAAGGACGGCGTCCTGTCCTTCATGTACCAGGAGAAGTCGACCGGGACCACCCCTTCGGCGCTCCACGTGGCCGACTTCCGGCTGCCCGCCTGACCGGTCGGGAGCGCGGCGGGAGGACGGTACTGTGAAGGCCTTCCCGCCGCACCCGCTCGCTTTCCTTCCCCTGGAGGTCCCCGCCTGATGGCCCAGTCGGTGGGTATCAAGGACGTCGCCCGTGCCGCCGGAGTCTCCGTCGGCACGGTCTCCAACGTCATCAACCGCCCGGACACCGTCGCGACCGAGACCCGGGCCCGGGTGCTCTCCGCGATAGACCGGCTCGGCTATGTGCGCAGCGAGTCCGCCCGCCAACTGCGCGCCGGCCGCAGCCGGATCATGGGGCTGCTCGTCCTCGACATGGGAAACCCCTTCTTCGTGGACGTCGCGCGCGGGGCCGAGCGGGCCGCCCGGCGTTCGGGGCTCGGCGTGATGGTCTGCAACAGCGCCGAGAGCGTCGGCGAGGAAGCCGAGTACCTCTCCCTCTTCGCCGAGCAGCGCGTGCGGGGCGTGCTGCTCACCCCGGCCGACGCCACCGGCCGCAACATCGACTCCTTCCGCCGGCACGGCATCCCCTTCGTGCTGGTCGACCGGGTCTCCGAGGGCACCACCGAATGCTCGGTCTCCGTCGACGACGTCGCCGGCGGCGCGCTCGCCGTACGGCACCTCGTCGACGCCGGGCACCGCTCGATCGCGTACGTCAGCGGCCCGCCCGGCTTCAACCAGGTCCGCGACCGCCGCACCGGCGCGCTCGCCGCCCTCGCCGAAGCCGGCCTCGGCCCCGAGCACCTGCGCGAGCTGCCCACCGAGCGGCTCGACGTCGCCGCCGGCCGGGACGCGGGCGCCCGCCTGCTCGGCCTCGCCGACCGCCCGACCGCCGTGTTCTGCGCCAACGACCTGCTCGCCCTGGGCGTGCTGCAAGCCATGTACGCGGCGGGCGTCAACGTCCCCGACGACCTGGCCATCGTCGGCTACGACGACATCGAGTTCGCGGCCGCCGCCGCCGTTCCCCTGACCTCGGTCCGCCAGCCCGCCGTCACCATGGGCGCCCTGGCCGCCGAGATGCTCCTGGAGGAGACCGAGGAGGACGGGAGCGGTCACGAACACCGCCGGGTCGTGCTGCAGCCCGAGCTGGTCGTCCGCCGCTCCAGCCTCTCGGCCCGCTGACCGGCCGTTCAGCAGCGGTGTTCGCGCCGTTTCGGCGGCGGCCGGTGATCCCTGGGCTCCGGCGACGCCCGGCGGTGTGCTGAACTGGGTCGCGGCCAGACACACCGAGCGTCCCTGGAGCCCCTGTTGTCCCACCGCTACCGTCAGCCCGGCGTCGTCCTCACCGACCGCCGCTTCACCGTGCCCCTCGACCACGCCGACCCGGACGGGGAGACGATCGGGCTGTACGCCCGCGAGGTCGTCGCGAGCGACAAGGAACACCAGGACCTGCCGTGGCTGCTGTACCTCCAGGGCGGCCCCGGCTTCGGCGCCGACCGCTCCGTCGGCAAGCCGGGCTGGCTCGGCCGCGCGCTGAAGGAGTTCCGCGTGCTCCTCCTGGACCAGCGCGGCACCGGCCACTCCAGCCCCGTCAACCGCCAGACGCTCCCGCTGCGCGGCGGCCCCGCCGAACAGGCCGACCACCTCACCCGCTTCCGCGCCGACTCCATCGTCCGCGACTGCGAGCTGGTCCGCCGCGAGGTCACCGGTGGCGCCCCCTGGACCGTCCTCGGGCAGAGCTACGGCGGCTTCTGCGCCGTCACCTACCTGTCCTTCGCCCCCGAGGGCCTGGCCGCCGCCCTGATCACCGGCGGGCTGCCCTCCCTGGACGCCCACGCCGACGAGGTCTACCGGGCCGCGTACCCGCGCATGGAGCGCAAGACCGCCGCGCACTACGCCCGCTACCCCCAGGACGTCGAACGCGCCCGCCGGATCGCCGACCACCTCCTCACCCACGAGGTGACCCTCCCGGGCGGCTACCGGCTGACCGTCGAGGCCTTCCAGACCCTCGGCTCCCTCCTCGGCGGCAGTGAGGGCAGCCACCGTCTGCACCACCTCCTGGAGGACGCCTTCGTCCCCACCCCGCAGGGCCCGGAGCTGTCCGACGCGTTCCAGGAACAGCTCCAGGGCCTGCTGTCGTACGCGAGCCACCCCCTGTACGCCCTCGTCCACGAGTCGATCTACGGGCAGGACAGCCGGCCCACCGCCTGGGCGGCGGAGCGGGTGCGCGCGGAGTTCCCGCAGTTCGACGCGGCGAAGGCGCTCGCCGGCGACGGCCCGCTGCCGCTCACCGGCGAGACCGTCCACCCCTGGCTGTTCGACGTCGACCCCGCGCTGCGCCCGCTGCGCGAGACCGCCGGCCTGCTCGCCGCCCGCACCGACTGGACGCCCCTGTACGACACGGCGCGCCTCGCCGCCAACGAGGTCCCGGTGGCCGCGGCGATCTACCACGACGACCTGTACGTCGACACCGCGCACTCCCTGCGGACGGCCCGCGCGGTGCGCGGCCTGCGCACCTGGGTCACCGACGAGTTCGAACACGACGGCGTCCGCGCCGGCGGACCCCGCGTCCTGGACCGCCTCCTCGCCCTGGCACGCGACGAGGTCTAGTGTGCGGACATGACCGAGCCGACGACCGTCCAGCTCAAGCCCATGCCCGAGGACTGGCGGCGCGCGCTCGCCGTCGTCGCGCACCCGGACGACCTGGAGTACGGGTGCTCCGCGGCGATCGCCGCCTGGACCGACGCCGGCCGTGAGGTCGCCTATGTGCTGGCGACCCGCGGCGAGGCGGGCATCGACACCGTCCCGCCCGCCGAGTGCGGCCCGCTGCGCGAGCGCGAGCAGCGGGCGAGCGCCGCCGTCGTCGGCGTCACCGCCGTCGACTTCCTCGACCACCGGGACGGCGTGATCGAGTACGGCACCGCGCTGCGCCGCGACATCGCCGCCGCGATCCGCCGGCACCGCCCCGAGCTGGTCATCACGCTGAACCACCGTGACACGTGGGGCGGCATCGCGTGGAACACCCCCGACCACGTCGCCGTCGGCCGCGCCACGCTCGACGCGGCCGGCGACGCCGGGAACCGCTGGATCTTCCCCGACCTCGTCGAGCAGGGCCTCGAACCCTGGAACGGCGTCCGCTGGGTCGCGGTGGCGGGCTCCGCGTCCCCCACCCACGCCGTCGACGCCGCACCGGGCCTGGACCGCGCCGTGGCCTCCCTGCTGGAACACCGCTCCTACATCAAGGCGCTGACCGACGAGGACGCGGAAACCTACGCCCGCAACTTCCTCACGGAAGTGGCCCAGTCGGTGGGCGAGCGCTTCCACAACCGCCCAGCGGTGGCCTTCGAACTGTTCCCCCGCTGACCGGCGCCGCAGGAAAGGGCGGCGAGGGTGCTGAGTGGCGGGGTGCGGCGGTGCCGGTGAGGGAGCGCGGGGAACTGCGCGACCGGCCACGACGGCGGGTCGGCGGACGACGGCGCTTCGGCGCGCGCCGGCGAGGGCATGGCGTCGCGCGGGGGGCGGCAGCACCGGCGCGGGCGGCGCTGCCGGAACCGCCTCTTATAGAGTCGGGCGAATGCGAGAAGACACGGCGCCCGGCGCACACCTCCGCGGCGACTGCGCCAACTGCTTCGGCCTGTGCTGCGTAGCCCTGCCGTTCGCCCGCTCCTCGGACTTCGCGCTCGACAAGGACGCCGGCAAGCCCTGCCCCAACCTCGCCGAGGACCACCGCTGCGGGATCCACGACCGCCTGCGGCAGAAGGGTTTCACCGGCTGCACGGTCTACGACTGCTTCGGCGCGGGGCAGAAGGTCTCCCAGGTCACCTTCGGCGGCCGGGACTGGCGCACGGGCGGGCGCGAGCAGATCCGCCGTATGACCGAGACGTTCCCCGTGGTCCGGCAGCTCCACGAGCTGCTGTGGTACCTGACCGAGGCGCTCGCCCACCCGGCGGCCCGCCCCGTGCACGGCGAACTGCGCGCCCTGCTGACGACGATCGACGACCTCACCCGGCTGTCGCCCGAGGAACTGGCCGTCCTCGACGTCCCCGCACACCGGCAGGACGTCAACGTGCTGCTGCTGAGGACCAGCGAGCTGGCGCGTGCCGGCATACCCGGGCGGGCCGGGCGGGAACGCCGGGGCGCCGATCTGATGGGCGCCCGCCTCAAGGGCGCCGACCTGCGCGGGGCGAACCTGCGCGGCGCCTGTCTGATAGCCGCCGATCTCACCTCCGCCGACCTGCGCGGCGCGGACCTCATAGGCGCCGACCTGCGGGACACCGACCTGACGGACGCCGATCTGACCGACGCGCTCTTCCTGACCCAGCCGCAGGTCGACGCGGCCCGGGGGAGCGCCGGCACCAGGCTGCCGGGGTCACTCGCCCGGCCCGCCCACTGGACCGGGCGGCCCTGACACGACGGGCCGGGGCGCGGACCGCCGATCCAGCCGCAGCCGCAGTCCCTCCGGCATCAGCGTCAGCCGCTCGGTGACCCGCAGCCGGTAGTCCGGGTCGGGCAGCAGCTCGTAGCGGCGCAGCAGCAGCCCCAGCACGAGCGTGGCCTCGTGCAGCGCGAACTGCCGTCCGATGCAGGCCCGGGCCCCGGTCCCGAACGGCTTGTAGGTGTGCGGGGCACGCGCGCGGACCGCCCCGGCGTCGAAGCGGTCCGGGTCGAACCGTTCGGCGTCCTCGCCCCAGACCTCGGGGTCGCGGTGCAGCATCGGCGTCAGCACCAGCGCCCAGCCGCCGCGCCGCATCGGATGCTCCCCGGCGAGCACGGTGTCCTCGCGGGCCTCCCGCGCGAACGCGGGCGCCGTGGGCCACAGCCGCAGCGACTCGTCCAACACCCGGCGGACGTAACGGAGTTTGGCGACCTGGTCGTAGCCGGGCACCGGGGCGTCGCCCCACACCCGGTCCACCTCGGCGCGGGCGCGGGCGGCGACGTCGGGGTGGCGGGCGAGGTAGTACAGGGCGAAGGAGAGCGCGCCGGAGGTGGTCTCATGGCCGGCGACGAGGAAGGTGACGACCTGCCGACGCACGTTGCGCGTGGAGAGGTGTTCGCCGGTCTCGGGGTGCGCGGTCTGCAGCATCCGGTCCAGCAGGTCACCGCCGCCGGGACCGCTGTCGCGGCGGGCCCGCACCAAGTCGTCGACGGTGCGGTCGAGATAGGCGATGTCCGCCTCGTTGCGGCGCGTGGCCCCTCTCAACAGCCTGGGAGAGGGCACGGTGTTGAGCCGCTGGGCGTAACTGAGCGCGCCCACCATCGCCGTCACGAACGGATGCGGGCGGGAGCGTTCGAAGGAGCCGAAGTCGTGCCCGAAGCCGGTGCGGGCGATCGTCTCCAGGGTCAGCTTGGTCATGTCGCCCGGCACGTCGACGAGTCGGCCCGCGTCGAGTGCGCGGTCCCAGTGGCCGGTGAGCCGTTCCGCCACGTCCAGCATCATGGGGTGGTAGGCCGCCATGGCCTCCCGGCTGAACCCCGGGGCGAGCACGTCGTGCGCCAACTGCCAGTTGGGCTCGTGGTTGTACGCCGTGAACAGCGCGTCGCCCGCCAGCGGCCGCAGGTTGGCGACGCCCAGCCCCACATGCTTGGCGAACCGCTTCTCGTCCGCCATGTCGGCGGCATAGCGTGCGCCCCACACGAACACGAACTCCCGGCCGAAGGCACGGCGCCGGAAGACCGGCCCGAGCCGGCGGGCGTGCCGCATCGAGTCCTGCAGCGGTGTGCGCAGGCTCGCGCCGATCACGTCACCGAGCAGCGGGAGCCGGTAGGGCGGATGCGGGAGGCGGTCCAGCTCGGGCCACCCCAGTTCGGCGCCGCGGAACCCCGTCGGCGGAGCGCCCCCGGCCGGCCCGGCCCCGGCCGGCCCGGCCCCGGCCGGCCCGCCCCCGGTCGGCCCGGCCCCGCCGGTCACCCCTGCTGTCGTCTCCGCCATGACGCGATCTCCCTTGATCCAGCGGCAGGTCGAGCGTGTTGTACGTGAGTTCAATAGCGCGCTCAGTGTCGTCCCGCCGCTGAACCGGCGTCAAGTAAAGTGCGGACATGGCCGCCAACCAGGGGCAGCGCGCACGGCGTCGGCTCAGCACCGAGGAGCGCAGGGAACAGCTCCTGTCGGTCGGCGCGCGCCTGTTCTCGGAGAGCCCCTACGACGAGGTGTGGATCGAGCAGGTGGCCGAGATCGCCGGGGTCTCGCGGGGCCTGCTCTACCACTACTTCCCGACCAAGCGGGACTTCTTCGCGGCGGTCGTCGAGCGGGAGAGCGAGCGCATGCTGCGTCTGACGGCGGCGGTGCCCGGCGTCCCCGTCCGCGAGCAGCTGGCCGCCGGCCTCGACGCCTACCTGGAGTACGTCCGCGCCCACGCCCACGGCTACCGCGCCTTCCATCGCGCGGACGCGGCGGGCGACCTGGCGGTGCGCCGCGTCTACCGGCGCGCCCTGGCCGCGCAGGAGGAGCAGATCCTGACGGCGCTCGCCGCCGATCCCGAGTTCGGGCCGCTCTTCGGGGAGCGGCCGGACGTGCGGCTGGCGGTGCGGGGCTGGCTCGCCTTCATCACGGCGGTGTGCCTGGAGTGGCTGCGCGGGGAGTCACAGGGGCCGTCGCCGTCGCCGTCGCCCTCGCGTGAGCAGGTGCGGGAGCTGTGCGCGCGGGCGCTGCTCGGGGTCATCGCGGACTGAGATGAGGGACGGTTGCGGGGTGGGCGTCGCAGGGCTCCGAGGAGGCCCCGAGGCCCCCCTGGTTGGCGTACGCCCGGATCTCCGATAGCTTAGGCAAGCCTTACCTAAGGAGGTTCGGGATGGGTGACAGCCACAGCTGGGCCGCGGCGCCCGCCACGGCCGAGCGGGTCCGGTCGGTGCTCGCCGCCTCGTGGTCCTGCACGGTGACCGCGGACGGCGGACGCGAGGAGTTCGTCGGCGCGCACACCGTCGACGAGGACGGACGGGTCCTGCTGCGGCCGCCCGAGGACAGCGCCCTGCTCACGGCGGCGATCTGCGCGCCGCGCGGCGAGCCGTCCGCCGTGCTGGAGTTCGCCGACGTCGCACCCGTTCCCGTCCGCAGCCGGATCCGCGCCCGGCTCTGGCTGGCCGGCTGGTTCGCTCCCGACGGCGACCGGCTCGCCTTCCACGCCACCCGCGTCGTACTGAAGCAGTCCTCGGGGGCGGTCGTCGTCGACCTCGACGAGTTCGCCGCGGCCGCGCCCGACCCGCTCGCCACCGCCGAGTCCCACCTGCTCACGCATCTCGCGGACGCGCACCCGGACGCCGTCGAACGGCTCACCCGGCTCGTCGGCAGCGACAGCCTGCACGGCGTCGTCCGCGTCCAGCCGCTCGCCGTCGACCGGCACGGACTGACGCTGCGCATCGAGCGGACCCGCGCCCACGGCGACGTACGACTGCCCTTCCACGCGCCCGCCGACGACCTGGGCCAGCTCACCGAGCGCCTGCACGCCCTGCTCGGCCAGGCCGCCGCCGCGTGCCCGCGCGCCCTTCAGTGGCAGCGCACGGACGGCGACGGGTGACGCGAACGGCTCACCACGGGCGCGGTACGCCGTCCGGGAGGGCGCCGGTCATTCGGGGCGCTGTGCCGCGTTCGTCCGGGTCCGCCGCAGGCGGTCGGGGACGCGCAGCACGCGGTGCAGCCGGTCCTGGGCCCGGTACAGCCACGGCATGCGGCCGCGCTGCTCGCGGGTGGCGCGGTCGAGTTCCTCCAGCAGCCGGCGGGAGCGGTGCTCGGTGTCGAGCTCGTCGAGGATGCGGTTCACCTCGGTCAGCACCGCGCCGTGCAGCTGCCACTGCCGGGCGTCCTGCTGGAGCTGCTCGAGGAGGAGCTGGGCGAGCTTGTCGCGGGTGGCGGCGGCCTGCCGCAGCTCGGCCGTCAGACGGGCCTCGGCGGCGTCCGCGTTCGCGCTGACCTGGGTGGTGACCAGCACGGCGAAGCTGACCACGGCGTCGGCGATCTCCGCCAGCAGCCGCTCCAGGGCGGCGCCCGTCTCGGGCGGGAAGAGCGGCTCCGGCTCCGCGTCGGGCGCGGTGAAGGGGTCGGGCTCGCGTTCCTTGGCCAGGTCGGTGAGGGTGCGGGCCAGCACCCGCAGCACGACCGTGCAGATCTCCAGCGTGTCCAGGCCCGTGCGCAGCACCACCCGGTGCAGCACGCCCTCCCGCACCCGGGGGTTCAGCCGCAGACTGTCCTCGGCCTGCCGCAGGGCTGCGTCCACCTCGACGATGTCGTGGTCGAGCCGGCGCGCCTCGTGCAGCCGGGCGGCGGCCTCCTCGGCGGGCGTACGGCCGGCGGCCTGCTCTCCCACGCGCAGCATCAACTGTCGTACGCCGCGCGCCAGTCCTTCGATCGACTGGCCGGCCTCCTCCACCCACACCGGAGGCGGCAGCAGGAGGTTGATCGCGAGGCCGACGACGGCGCCGATCAGCGTCTCCAGCACCCGCGCCCACGCGGTGTTCCCGATGGTGGTCACGCCCAGCACCAGCATGGCGCTGATCGCCACCTCCTGGACGTACTCCTCGACCCGCACCAGATGCCCGACGGCCAGCGAGGCCACGATCACCAGCGCGAGGCTCCACCAGGTCAGCCCGACCAGCAGGCTGAAGGCGATGGCCACCAGCACGCCCGCCACCACGGCGTTGACGCGCCGCACCCCGTTGGTGAGCGTCGCGAACAGGGTGACCTGGACGACGAGCAGCGCCGTGAGCGGCGCGGTGAGGGGGGCCGGCTCAGGGCTGAGCCGGAGTGCGATGACGTAGGCGATCGTCGCCGCGGCGGCGGACCGCAGGGCCCTGACGACCACGGGTTCCCGATGGCGCTTGACGAACCGTGCGAGCGGCGCGGTGCGCTCACGTACTTCTTCCATCCTTTGGCCAGTTCCCGTTCCTCACGTACCTCGAACGTCTCTTCGGCGACCTGATGGGGGCGGGCGCCGAAAGGATCCGGCCGCGCGGGCCGGACGTCAGACGTCCAGCTTGTCGAGGAAGGCGGAGAGGTTCGCGGTCGTGCGCGCGATCTGCTCCTCCAGCGTGAGGCTCTCCTCGAACCGGCGGCCGCCGTCCGGGATGCGCTTGCCCCGCACGTAGAGGGAGCAGGCCAGGTCGGTGCACATGTACAGGCCCACCGAGTTGCCCTCACGGCCCGCGGCGCCGGCTTTGCGCGCGGTCATCAGCGAGACGCCGCCGCCGGGGTGGGTGGTCAGGCACAGCGAACACATGCTGCGGTGCAGGAAGCCGCGCTGGGCGGCCGGGAAGCGCAGCGTGAGGCCGACGAGCCGCCCGCGCCGCTCGGTGACCAGATAACTCCGGTCGGGAGCGCCGGGATCGCGCCACCCCAGGAAGTCCAGGTCCTCCCACGGCCGCTCGCCGAGATCCCGCGGCACGGCCAGCCGCTTGGCCTCCCCCTTGGAACAGTTGACGAACGACCCGCGGATGTCACGCTCGCTGAGCGACTTCATGGGGGAGCCTCCTGGACGCCGGAACCGGCGATCGATACCGCCCTAGCCTAGGAAGGCTAGGTTTTCGTGAAGCATATGTAGGCTAGAGATTAGAGAACCAGTGAATTTACATAACCCCCATACCCGCGCGATCGCCAGGCCGGGGGCGCCGGCGGGCGCGGCTGCCGACGGGGGAGGGGGGCGGTGCTTCCTACGTCGGCTCCGTCGTCCCCTTGGCTGCGGCCGGGGGCCAGACGCCCGGGGTCAGTACGCCCAACGCATAGGCGCGGGCGACCAGTTCGGTCCGGTTCGCCGCGTTCCAGCGGGTGGACAGGCGGCGCAGGTGGTACGTCACGCCGTCCGGGGTGAGCCCGGTGTCCCGGGCGGCTCGGGCGGTCGTCGCGCCGCCGGCGAGCAGGGCCAGGATGCGGGCCTCCGTCGGGGTGGCGGGGGAGGCGGAGGGCTCGGGCGGGGGCTCGCGGTCGCCGAGGACGCGCAGCATGACCAGAAGGGCCGGCGTCGCGTCGACGGTGTCGCTCACCGGGTCCGCCGTCAGCTCACCGTGGCGTTCCACGCCGTCGGGGCCGGGCCAGCGCACCGACACCTGGTAGCGCGACCGGTGCCGCAGGCGCAGGGCCTCGGCGATGCGGTCCACCTGCGTCGCCTCCTCGGGGCGGAACAGGTCGAGCACGTCCCGCCCCCGAAGCCGCCCCGGCGACGTGCCGCACTCCGCCGCCATCGCCGGATTGGCGAGCAGCACAGCACCGTACACATCACACACCGCGACCGGCACCGCGACCCGGTCGAACAAGGTCAGCGCCCGATTACGCCAGACAACGGCCTCCCGCCCACCCTGACCCGTCCCGTGCGTCCCGCTCACCCGTGCATCCCGTCCCGCGAGCTATGTCCGCGCCGCGAACTCCGTCGACCCCCTGCATCCCGTTCACTCCGTGTCCCCTCGACGCCGCACCCGCCGTTCCCGTCCGCACCGCCGAGCCGGCCGTGCGGACCCGTACGCGTCCCGCTCACTCCGCCGCCCCACCCTGGCCCTCAGCCGTGCACAGCGTGACCCGCCTGCCAGGCCAGTCTGCGGTCCGCGCCCTCGCCGACCTCGGTCAGGAACTCATCCAGCGCCATGAACTCCTCCCAGGCCGGACGCCCGCTCACGCGTGACAGCTCCGCGACGACCAGGTCCTCCAGCTCCGGCACGCGCTTGTTCTTCCACACCTTGTCGGCCAGGCTCACCAGCAGGTCTTCGACGGCGGCGCCCGCGGCCCAGGCGGCGTGGCAGGCGGCGAAGCGGGCCAGTTCGGGGTGGACACCGCGACTCAGGAGCAGTTCCCGGCCGGCCGGCTCGTGCAGTGCGCCCGGGCCGGACAGCTCGGCCGGGTGTACGACCTTGCCCACGTCGTGCGTGGCTGCGCCGAACAGCACCGCCTCCCGGTCCAGGGGCAGCCCCGGGCAGCGGTCGCCCGCCCAGTCGACCAGCACCGCGGCGACGTCGTGCACGGCTCTCAGGTGGGCGACGAGCCGCGGTGGTGCGCCCACGTCGCCGAGCAGCCCGGCGACATCCGCGGGCAGCGGTCGCAGCGGTGGGTCGGACGTCTCGTCCAAGGCGATCGACAGCACATGTGCGGCGGTGGTCATCGGCCCAGCCTAATAACCGCCGGCGTGACGGTTTCGCAAGGCCTCGGGCGGGGTTTTCACTGCACGATCGTGTAGTGGCGGGGTGCGGGGGCCGCGGGGAAGTGGATCACGCTGTTGTGCGGTACGTCCGTACAGTGAAAGGCAGTTGTCGCGCCATGCCCCCCACCGCGCTGCACCCGCACGCCGTCGACGCCCCCGCGGGCGTCCCCGTCGTCGACATCTCGGCCACCGGCCCCGGCCTCACCCCCGTCCAGCAGGTCATGGACCTCATGCGGGAGCACGGCTCGGTGCTGGTGCGCAGGCTGCACGGGCGGGACACCCTGTTCGTCTCCGACCTCGACCTGGTCGCCGAGCTCTCCGACGAGCAGCGCTTCGCCAAGGCCGTCGGGCCCGCCCTGGAGAACGTCCGCGAGTTCGCCTCCGACGGCCTGTTCACCGCCTACAACGACGAGCCCAACTGGTCGAAGGCGCACGACATCCTGATGCCGGCGTTCGCGCTCGGCTCGATGCGCACGTACCACCCGGTGATGCTGAAGGTCGCCCGCAGGCTCATCGACGCCTGGGACGGCGCCGCCCGCTCCGGGCAGCCGGTCGACGTGCCCGACGACATGACCCGGATGACCCTCGACACCATCGGGCTGGCCGGATTCGGCTACGACTTCGGGTCCTTCGAGCGGGACGAACCGCACCCCTTCGTCGAGTCGATGGTCCGCTGCCTGGAGTGGAGCATGACCCGCCTCGCCCGCGTCCCGGGCCGGGACTACACGGCCGCCGACGCCGCCTTCCGCGACGACTCCGCCTATCTCGCCCAGGTCGTCGACGACGTCATCGCCGCCCGCACCGGCGCCGGCCCGCAGGCCGGCGCCGAGGACAGCGACGATCTGCTCGGGCTGATGCTCACCGCCCGCCACCCGGCCGACGGCGCCACCCTGGACCCCGTCAACATCCGCAACCAGGTCATCACCTTCCTCATCGCCGGCCACGAGACCACCTCCGGCGCGATGTCCTTCGCCCTGTACTACCTTGCCAAGCACCCCACCGCGCTGCGGCTCGTGCAGCGCGAGGTCGACGCCCTGTGGGGCGACACCGCCGACCCCGAGCCGACCTACGACGAGGTCGGACGGCTGGCCTACACCCGGCAGGTCCTCAACGAGGCGCTGCGGCTGTGGCCGACGGCCGCCGTCTTCAGCCGGCAGCCTCTCGAGGACACCGTGCTCGGCGGGCGCGTCCCGCTCAACGCCGGGCAGTCCGTCCTCGTCCTCGCGCCGATGCTGCACCGGCAGCCCGTCTGGGGCGACAACCCCGAGCTGTTCGACCCGTCGAGGTTCACGCCCGAGGCCGAGGCGGCCCGGCCCGTGCACGCGTTCAAGCCGTTCGGCACCGGTGAACGCGCCTGTATCGGACGGCAGTTCGCGCTGCACGAGGCGACCATGCTGCTGGCCATGCTGGTCCATCGCTACCGGCCGAACGACCACGCCGACTACCGGCTCACGGTGAAGGAGACCCTCACCCTCAAGCCCGAGGGCTTCACCCTCACCCTCACCCCGCGCACCCCCGCCGACCGGGTCCACCCCGAACTGCCGGGCACGGCACACGCCGAGGCCGACCGCACGACCGACACCGGCACGCTCCCGGCACGGGTGCGCCCCGGCACCGCCGCCCTGTTCCTGCACGGCAGCAACTACGGCACCTGCCGCGAGTTCGCCGCCCAACTCGCCGACGAAGCGGCCGGGATCGGCTGCGAGACCCAGGTCGCCGCACTGGACGAGTTCGCCGGCGGCCTGCCCACCGACCGGCCCGTCGTCATCACCGCCGCCTCCTACAACGGCCGCCCCACCGACGACGCCACCGCCTTCGCCGCCTGGCTGGAGGAGACCCACGACCTGTCCGACGTCAGCTACGCCGTCCTCGGCGTCGGCGACCGCAACTGGGCCGCCACCTACCAGCACGTCCCGACCCACGTCGACGAGCGCCTCACCGCACTCGGCGCCAGCCGCCTCACCGACCGCGCCGCCGCCGACGCCTCGGGCGATCTCCCCGGCGCCGTACGCG
This sequence comes from Streptomyces sp. NPDC101166, assembly GCF_044768125.1. Lineage (NCBI taxonomy): Bacteria > Bacillati > Actinomycetota > Actinomycetes > Kitasatosporales > Streptomycetaceae > Streptomyces > Streptomyces sp. NPDC101166. Next base: position 363,669 of record NZ_JBIWPF010000004.1, on the reverse strand, counting down.
AGTTCACCGCCCGGCTGCGCACCGCCCTGCTGGAGCGGTACGGCGACCCGGAAGCCGCCGCCACCGCCCCGGGCGGCGAGGAGCCCACCGCCTCCTACGAGGTCCGCGCCCTCACCGGCGGCCCGCTCGACGCGCTCGCCGCACGCCACGGCCTCGTCCCGATGACGGTCACCGAGGCCCACGACCTGACCGCGCCCGGCTACCCGCGACGCAAGCGATTCCTGCGCATCGCCCTGCCCGAGGGGACCTCCTACCGGACCGCCGACCACCTCACCGTGCTCCCCGCCAACGCCCCGGCGCTCGTGGAGCGGGCCGCCGCCGCGTTCGGCGTCGACCTCGACACGGTCCTGGACATCCGCGCCACCCGCCCGCGCCGCGACGGCCTCGCCGTGGACCGGCCGTTGACGGTACGTCAACTGCTGACACACCACGTCGAGTTGCAGGAGCGTCCGAACCCCACCCAGCGCGCGGCCCTCGCCGAGGCCAACCCCTGCCCGCCGGAGCGCGCGGCCCTCGCCGCCCTCGCCGAGGACGACCCGCGCACCCTCGTCGAACTGGTGGAGGAGCACCCGGCGCTGCGCGGCGCCCTCGACTGGGCAGGCCTGCTGGAGCTGTTGACGCCGCTGCGCCCCCGCCACTACTCCGTCTCCTCCTCGCCCGCCGTCGACCCCCGTCACGCCGACCTCATGGTCTCCCTGCTGGAGGGTCCCGCCCGGTCCGGCAACGGCGTCTACCGGGGCACCGGTTCGGGCCACCTCGCCGGACTCTCGGCCGGCGACACCGTGTACGCACGCGTCCAGCCCTGCCGGGAGGCGTTCCGTCTCGACGCCTTCGACCCGACGGCCCCGCCCGTGATCATGGTGGCGGCCGGCACCGGCCTCGCGCCCTTCCGCGGAGCCGTCGCCGACCGCGTCGCCGCCCTCGTGTCCGGCGTCCGACTCGCCCCGGCGCTCTGCTACTTCGGCTGCGACGCCCCCGACGCCGACTTCCTGCACGCCGAGGAGCTGCGCGCCGCCGAGACGGCCGGGGCTCTCTCCCTGCGCCCCGCGTTCAGCGCCGCCCCGGAGAACGGAGCGCTGTTCGTCCAGCACCGCATCGCCGCCGAGGGCGACGAGGTGTGGCGGCTCCTCACCGCCGGGGCGCGGGTGTACGTGTGCGGCGACGGGAGCCGGATGGCGCCCGGCGTGCGCGACGCGTTCCGTACCCTGTTCCGGGACCGCACGCCCGGTGCCGACGACACGGCGGCCGAGGCGTGGCTGAACGAGCTGATCGCCAACGGCCGGTACGTCGAGGACGTGTACGCCGCCGGCTGACGCGCGGAAGGGGTGGGCGCGAGTGACGGATTCCTGGGAACGGGCCCTGCGCAGCCTTCAGGCGGCAGGCATCCCGCCCGGCCGCCTCGCCCGCCTCCGCCCGCTCGACGGCGGCACCTACAACACCGTCGAGGAACTCCGCCTCACGGACGGTACGCGGTACGTCCTCAAGGTCGCGCCCACCGCGCCGGGCCTGCGCTACGAGCGCGAACTGCTGATCTCCGAGGCGGAGTTCTACCGCGCCGCGGCCCAGGCCGGTGTGGCGGCGCCGCGCGTGGTGACGCTCGACGGGCCGCACCTGCTGATGACGGCCTGCCCCGGCGCCCCCTGGGGCGACGACCTCACGGCGGCCGGGCGAAGGGACCTGCGCACCGAGTTGGGCCGTCAGGTGGCCCGCCTGCACGAGATCTGCGGACCCGGCTTCGGATACCCCTCCCAGGCCCTCGGGCCGCTCGCCCCGGACTGGCGCACGGCGTTCACCGCGATGCTCGACGCCATCCTCGCCGACGCCCGCGACCACCGGGCCCGGCTGCCCCGCCCCGCCGACGAGATCGCCGACGTGCTGCGGACCGCGTACGACGCGCTGGACGAGGTCGTCTCACCCCGTGCGGTCCACTTCGACCTGTGGTCCGGGAACATCCTGGTGGACCGCTCGGCGGGGGAGCCGCGCATAGGGGGCCTGATCGACGGCGAGCGCATGTTCTGGGGCGACCCGCTCGCCGAGTTCGTCTCCCTCGCGCTGCTGGGCGACATCCGCGAGGACGAGGCGTTCCTCGCGGGCTACCGGGAGGCGGGCGGCCGCGCCGTGTTCGACCGGCCCGCGTGTCTGCGGCTCGCCCTGTACCGCGCGTACCTCTACCTGATCATGCTCACGGAAACCGTGCCCCGGGAGGTCGACGAGGGCCGCGTCCGGTGGACCCAGGAGACCGTGGCCCCCCAGCTCCTCGCGGCCCTGCGGGAGATCGAGAGCGCGCGCTGAGGGTTTCGCCGGCCGGGGCGGAGGTACTCGCGGAGGGATCTACACGTGAGGAGGACGCAGTGGCCGACCACCGCCTCGAAGGACCCGGCGAGAACGGCGCACCCGTGCCGCGCGACCTGCCCGACCAGCAGGCCACGGCCGGCGAGGACCCCTGGGACGTCGCACCCGGCCGCTCGGACGGGACAGGGGACAGCGGCGGCGCCTCGGAGGAGGAGCCCGCCGACGTCCCCGACACGGACGAAGCGGGCACCGGCCCCCAGGGCGCTCCGGAACCGGCCACGGTCCACCCGGAACACCCCGTTCCGGAGGAACCGGCCGACTGAGCGACGCGTTCGGCGAGGGACTGGCCGACGGACCGCCGCCCACCTCCGAGGAGGCGGGCGGCGGTCCGTCGTCGTCACCCCACCTTCCGCCCCCGCAGGGGCTCCGTCGGTTCGCCCGCGCCGGCGCGCATACCGAGGACGAACTCCTCCAGCACCTCCGTCGCCGTGTGCTGCGGACGCCAGCCGAGCTCCACACGGGCCCGGGTGCAGTCCATCAGCGGGAGACGCAGGACCGCGTCGAACAGGTGCGGGGAGGCGGGCAGCAGGTGCAGGTTCCACGCTGCGGCGATGGCCGAGCGGGCCGCCGTACGGGGCAGCCGCACCGTACGGGCGTCGAACATCTGGCCGAGGAGTTCCGCGTCGACCGGCGGATCGGCCGCCAGATTGAATGCGCCGCGCACCTCGGTGAGCACCGCGAGCCGGTACGCCTCGGCCGCGTCGTCCGTGTGCAGGGCCTGGACGCGCAAGCCCGGCACGTCGGGCAGGAACGGCAGCAACTCGGGACGCGCGATCGGCCCCGGCAGGAAGCGCCCGCCGAAGATGCGGCGCTGCTCGCTGGCCGACTCCCGCTTCAGGAGGAACGCCGGCCGCATCCGCACCACCCGCACCTCCGGGCGGTCGCGCTCGAAGGTGTCCAGAGCCCGTTCCAGATAGGCCTTCTCACGGCAGTACGCGGCGTCCGGCCAGCCATGGGTCGGCCAGGACTCGTCCACGGCGCGGTCCTTGGGGCCGGGCGAGTACGCGCCCACCGACGACGCGTGCACCAGGACGGGCACCCCGGCCGCCGCCACCGCCTCGAAGACCCGCATGCTGCCCAGGACGTTCGTCCGCCACGTCAGCGCCGGATCGTGCGTCGGCTGGAAGGCCCAGGCCAGATGCACCACCGCGTCCGCGCCCTCGAACACCTCGGCCAGGGCGGCGGCGTCGGCCTCGCCGGAGCCGAGGTCGACCGTGGCCCACCGCGTCTTCGCGGGCGCCTGGCCGGGAACGCGCCGGGCCACCCCCACCACCGACGCGACCTGCGGATCCTGTGCCAGGTGCCGCACCACGCTCGTGCCGACGTTGCCGGTCGCGCCCGTGACGACGACCTTCATGCCAGACCCGTCGCTCACCGTCGTCTCCTCTCGCCCGCGCCGCCCGACCGGAGCGCCCGGCCGGCTGGAGCGACCCGAGTACCCACGCCGCGAGGGGCCAAGAGACCGGCCGGACATGCGAGAGCCCCGACCGGGACGGGGGAATCACGGTCGGGGCGGTTCGAAGGTGGGTGCGGACGGCGGTCGCCTCTCGGCGAAAGGCTCCACAGGGCTTCAGCCGAACGATCGTCCCTGTGGGCGAATGGTGAGGCCCGGGGACACTGTCCCGTCCGCACCCACGGTCTGTTCAACGGGGGACCGAGGGCCGGTGTTCCCCGAGTCGTCCCTGTTCGCGGTGATCCGCGTCACTCGCCCAGATGTTCCTTGCGGGCCCCCGGCAGCACCTCCGCCCACAGGTTCTCCGCCTGGAGCAGCAGCGACCCCAGCACGGCCGTGTGCGCCGCGCCCTGCCCGGCGTGGTCGCGCAGCGCCTCCTGCAGACGCTCGCGCAGCTCCGCCATCTCCGCGTCGCGGTCCTGCGCGTCGTCGCTCCCGCGATCCGGGGGACCCTCGCCCAGCAGCCGTCGCGCCTCGTTCTCGCACGCGTCGCCGATCAGCTCCAGCAGCCGGGAGTACACCCGCAGCGCCGCCGCCTCGGGCGGGGCCGGCGCCCGGTCGTCGTCGACCGCGACGACCAGGGTGCGGGTGAGGGCGGTGACATGGTCCGTGACCCGTTCCCAGCGGGCGTCCTCCGCCTCCGGCGGCACGTTCAGCGGCACCCGGTGCAGCACCCGCAGCGGACCGCCGGTCAGCCGCAGGCTCTCCCGGCACCAGCCGCGCGCCGCCCGCAGCCCGTCCCGGCGCCGCTCCAGCCGGGAGGCCGCACTGGACCAGCCGGCGGCCGTCGACTCGTCCCAGTCGCCGTCGCGCAGCCCCTCCGACACCGAGCGCAGCACCTCGCCCGCCTCCCGCGGCAGGCACGCCAGGTTCTCGCGCACGTCCCGCAGGTGCACCGGCGGCAGCACGAAGGCGTTCACCGCGACCCCGATCAGCGCACCGATGGCCGCCTGCTCCACCCGATGGCCCACCGCCGACACCGACACCGCGCCGGAAGCCACGGTGAACACCGCCGTCGTCGCCGCGTAGATGCCCTGATCGCCGAAGCGCGGCCAGTGCGACAGCAGCATCAGCAACGGCACCGACAGCGCGAGCGCGCCCAGCGTGTCGTCGGTCAGCGCCTGCGCCCCCGAGGCGAGCAGCGTTCCCGCGCAGATCGCCGCCAGCTGCTGGGCGGCCTGGCGCAGCGAGCCGTACACGGTGGCCTGCACCAGCACGATGGCCACCCAGGGCGCCATCAGCGCCATCGGGTCGCCCAGCCAGTCGCCCGCCACCAGCCAGGCGATCACCGCGGCCAGCGCCGCCTTGAGGGCCTGCACGATCAGGTCGCGTTCGCGTCCCGGCCCGCCCCAGGCCGCCCCGACCGCCCTGCGTACGCCGTCGACCTCGCGGCGTACGGACTCTCCCCAACGTGTCACGGGTACGTCCGTCCCGTGTGTCGTGACCCGGACGCTCATGCCAGCGGACTGTCCGCCAGAGAGGCCAGCAGGTGCTCGGGGTCGGCGTACACCGTCTGCGCGCCGGCCTCCTCCAGATCCGCGCGCGGAATGCCCCCGCACAGCACGCCCACGCACGTCACGCCGGCCTTGCTGCCCGCCCGCATGTCCCACACCGTGTCGCCGACGAGCACCGCCCGCTCGGGGGAGACCCCGACCAGCTCCAGCGCGTGCTCGACGGGCTCCGGGGCGGGCTTGCCCTCCTCGACGTCGTCCGCGCTCGCCGTGGCGGCGATCGCCTCGTCGGCGTCGATGGCACGGCGCAGCGCCGACAGCTCCGCGCCGCTCGCCGAGGTGGCGAGGACCACCGCCCAGCCGTCGCCGTGCAGCCGCTTCAGCAGCGCACCCGCGTCCTTCAGCTCGGGCAGCCGGTCGAAGTACTGCGCGTACAGGGCCTTGTGGGCGGCGCTCAGCTCGTCGGCCTCGCCTTCGTCCCGGTCGTCGCCGAGCAGATGGGCCACGAGGTCGGAGGACCCGAGCCCGATGGCCCGGTGCACGGCGTGCATGGGCACCCGGTGCCCGGCCTGGCGGAAGGCCTCCCACCAGGTGACGACGTGCAGGTGATTGGTGTCGACGAGGGTGCCGTCGACGTCGAAGACGGCGGCGCGTTCCATTCGTGGTCCTTTCTCCGGGCGGGCTCCGGCGGAGCCGTCGGCCCGGGTACCCAGGGCTCCCTGCGTCAAGCCCACACTGTGACTGTTCCGTGCCTGGTCGGTGCCGGTTCGCGGCGGACCGCCCGCTGCGGCTCGGACGTCCGCCGTCCCGGTGACTCAGGCGTCGGCCGATCCCGGCGGCGGGCGGCCGTCCCGCGTCCAGGCCAGCAGGGCGTCCAGCGGCCAGGTCGTCACCACGCGCTCCGGGGGGACCTCGCACTCCTCGGCCCGCGCGCAGCCGAGGATCTGCCAGTCCAGCTGGCCGGGGGCGTGGGCGTCGGTGTCGATGGACAGGAGCGCGCCCGACGCGACGGCGCGACGCAGCAGGCGGCGGGGCGGGTCGAGGCGCTCGGGGCGGCTGTTGATCTCCACGGCCGTGTTCGACTCGGCGCACGCCGCGAACACCTCGTCCGCGTCGAACTGCGACTCCGGCCGGCCGCGCCCCGTCACCAGCCGCCCGGTGCAGTGACCCAGCACGTCCGCGTGCGGATCACGGACCGCGTTCACCATGCGCCGGGTCATCGCCCGGGACTCCATGCGCAGCTTGGAGTGCACGGACACCACGACCACGTCGAGTCGCTCCAGCAGCTCCGGTTCCTGGTCGAGCGAGCCGTCGTCGAGGATGTCGCACTCGATGCCGGTCAGCAGCCGGAACGGCGCCCAGGTCGCGTTCAGCTCCTCCACCGCGTCCAGCTGGCGGCGCAGCCGCTCCGGCGACAGCCCGCGCGCCACCGTCAGACGCGGCGAGTGGTCGGTCAGCACCGCCCACTCGTGCCCCAGCGCGGCCGCCGCCCGGCCCATCTCCTCGATCGGGCTGCCGCCGTCGGACCAGTCGGAGTGCAGATGGCAGTCGCCGCGCACCAGCGCCCGCAGCCGTGCGCCGCCGTCCGTGAGCGGTGCGCCGACCTCGCCCTCCAGCCGCTCCAGATAGGCCGGCGTCCGCCCGTCGAGCGCCTCGCGCACCACCTGCGCGGTCTTCGGGCCGACGCCCTTGAGCTGCTCCAGCGTCCCCGCGGCCGCGCGCCGCTCGACCTCCCCGGCGGGCAGCCGCCGCAGCGCGCGGGCCGCGCCGCGGAAGGCCCGCACACGGTACGTCGGCGCGAGGGACCGCTCCAGCAGGAAAGCGATCCGCTCCAGAGCATCGACGGGATCCATCGCCACCTCCTCGCTCCCGGCTTCCCCGGCAGTCCCCAGACTTGCGCGACTCGGCCCGGCCCGCACCGCGGGCCCCGGCGGTTTGTCCCGTGCGCGCCCGGGTACTGCGGCCTCCCCAGCCGCGACGTCAGCGCGCGATCCCGAGGAGGCCGCCGATGACCGCTCCGACCGCACCGCGCCCCAGGGTGGCCCTGGTCACCGGCGCCGACTCCGGCATCGGCCGGGCCACCGCCGTACGCCTCGCCGAGGGCGGGACGGACGTCGGCATCACCTGGCACACCGACATCGAGGGCGCGGAGGAGACCGCGGAGGAGGTGCGGGCGCACGGCAGGCGGGCGGTGGTCGCCCAGATGGACCTGACCCGGCTGCCGGCCGCGGCCGGCGTCGTCGACGAACTCTGCGACCGGCTCGGCCGGGTCGACGTGCTCGTCAACAACGCCGGCACGGGCACCATGACCCCGTTCCTCGACCTCGAACTCGACGACGTCCGCCGGGTGCTGGACGTCGACCTGGTCGGGCCGTTCCTGTGCGGGCAGAAGGCGGCGCGGCACATGATCCGGCAGGGCGACGGCGGCCGGATCGTCAACGTCACCTCCGTCCACGAGCACCAGCCCCGGGTCGGCGCGGCCCCCTACTGCGCCGCCAAGGGCGGGCTCGGACTGCTCACCCAGGTGATGGCGCTGGAACTGGCCGAGTTCGGCATCACCGTCAACGCCGTCGCGCCCGGCGAGATCGCCACGCCGATGACCGGGCAGAAGGACGCCGACGTGCACACCGTCGACCGCCCCGGCGTCCCGCTGGGCCGCCCCGGCGACGCGCGCGAGGTCGCCGCCGTCATCGCCTTCCTGGCCGGACCCGACGCCTCCTACGTCACCGGCGCCTCGTGGAGCGTGGACGGCGGCATGCTGCGGATGGGGCCGCAGGCGGGATCCCATCTGGAGAGCGACGCATGGCGCCGCCCTTGAGCCGCGACGCCGGGGGCCCTCGCCGGACCGGGGGGCGAGGCCCGGGCGAGGGTCCGGGGCGCGGGGAGAAGCCCGGCCGGAGCGTGATCCAACACCTCACACCGGGCGGGGTCGCTCTACCCTCGATGTCATGACCGAAAGTGCGAGCCCTTACATCTCCCACCCGCGGGTGACGGTGCTCGGAGTGCAGCCGGGCAGGTCGCCGTTCCGCATCGTGGAAATCGACGGCGAGGTGGTCGGTGAGGCGAGGACCGTCACCGACGTCCTGCAGACAGCCGCCGCGTTCGGCGTCACGGTCCACGACCTGGACGACCCGGACGTGGTGCGGTGGGTCGGCGGCGACCGCTACACCTGGTCGCCGCGCTGACCCCCGGCGTCAGGCGCGCCGTACGCGCGCGTGCACGGCCCGGCTCATCCGCCGCCCGATGAGCAGGTAGCCGATCAGGGCGCCGGTCGTGTTGAGGATGACGTCGTCGATGTCGAAGGCGCGTCCGGTCACCAGCGCGCCCTGCGCGCACTCCACGAGCAGCATCACCGCCGCCGTCAGCAGCAGGACGCGCAGCACCCCGCGCGTCTGCGGCGCGACCACCGGCACCAGCACGCCGAACGGCACGCCCAGCAGCAGGTTCCCGCCGATCTGCTTCACCGCGTCGCGCAGCTCCGGCTGGTCCAGGTAGGCGCGCAGGGAGCGCCCCGGCTTCATGTTGGTGTGGATGAGCGCCTCGGAGGCGGGGGAGGGCTCCAGGGTGAGGCGGGCGAGCACGACCGCGAAGGCCACCATGAACGCGAAGGCGGCCAGCATGGCCAGGGCCCGCAGGGGGAGCGGCAGCGGCCGGCGCTCGGGCCCGGCGCGCCGCCCGGTCGTCCGCTCCGTCCGTTCCGGCGGCTCCGGGTGCGCCTCAGGCGCTGCGGTCGCCGGTTTCGCGGACCTCGCGGTGCCCAGGCGGAACATGCTCCGCGCGCGCTCGGCGGCGGTCCGCGGAGGTAGAGCTGCCCGTGCCATGCAGTCCTCCAGTCTTCAACTTCGCTGCGTGATAACGCGGTTACCCGCGAACGATCCGAGGATGCCGCCGGTCCCGTCCACGCCGCCGACGGGTCGTGAACGGGACCGGGGAAGCGTCGTAGGGTCAGGCGCCGTAGGCGACGCGCACCTCCTTGAAACCGAGGGAGCGCAGCAGGCCCTGGAGCATGTCGGTGGTGTTGGCCTCGGCGCGCGCGGTCAGCCCGCTGTCCTTCGCCGCGTCGCCGATGTGCTTGACCGCCAGTTTCTGCACGGCCTGCTCGCCGTTGGGGTTGTCCGAGAACAGGTCGCCCAGGCGGTCGAGGAGACCGCGCTGCTTGGACACCGCGTAGGAGCGGTCGGGATCGAGGGCCGGGGTGCCCAGCCGCGCGTGCGGCAGCCGGAGCGTGGCCGACGTGCGGTCCTCGTCGACCGTCACGTCCTTGTCGCCGACCTGGCCCAGGTCGACGTAGGCGTCCACGGTGCCCGCCCCGACGTACAGGGTGCGGGTGCCGCGGACCGCGTCGGGCAGGAACTTCGCGTCCTTCTCCAGGTCCACCACGACCTGGAAGTTCCCCGAGGCGGCCTCGTAGCGGCTCATGTCCTGGATGGACTGGAGCAGGGCGGGGCCCGTGCGGTCCCGGGTCTCGGTGCCGAAGAAGTCCCGCAGCCCGGGCAGCAGGCTCAGCCGGATCCCGGCGAACATCACGGCGAGCACGACCACGACGGCCGTGAGCGCCTTCGCCCAGCCGGGCATGCGCCTGGGCATGCGCTTGATGGAAGTCGTCATGTCGACGCTCCTCCTTCCTGCTCACCGGATTCCCGCCAATCCCCGTGTCAGACCGCCTTGTTGAGGAGCTGTGACGAAGGCGGGAGGCGTGCGGCGGGCGCGAGGGCCGCCGAGGGCGTCCGCGGAGGGCCCGGCCGTGAGGTGTCCCGCCTCACGGGCCGGTGAGGATGACGGGGCGCGGAAGATCCGTCAGCATGTGAGATCGGAGCTCTAAGGACCCCCAAGGTCATGCGAGGAGCCGATCGTGCGAGACATCTCCGTGTTCAGCGGCAGCGCCCACCCCGAGCTGGCCGCCGAGGTCTGCGCCCATCTCGGCGTCCCCCTGAGCCCCACGCGGGTGAGCCGGTTCGCCAACGACTGCCTGGAGGTCCAGCTCCAGGCAAACTGCCGGGAGCGGGACGTCTTCCTGGTCCAGCCCCTGGTCAGGCCCGTGCAGGAGCATCTGGTGGAGCTGCTGCTGATGTGCGACGCGGCCCGTGGCGCGTCCGCCGGCCGGATCACCGTGGTGATGCCGCACTACTCCTACGCCCGCTCCGACAAGAAGGACGCGCCCCGTATCTCGCTGGGCGGGCGGCTGGTCGCCGATCTGATGGCCGCCGCCGGCGTCCACCGCGTCCTCGCCATGACGCTGCACGCCCCGCAGGTGCACGGCTTCTTCTCGATGCCGGTCGACCATCTGCACGCCCGCCGCGAGCTGGCCGCCCACTTCCGCCGCCACGACCTCTCCCGCACCACCGTCGTCTCACCCGACCTGGGCAACGCCAAGGAGGCCGCCGCCTTCGCCCGGATGATCGGCGCCCAGGTGGCGGCCGGCGCCAAGCAGCGCTATCCGGACGACCGGGTGAGCATCAGTTCCGTGATCGGGGAGGTCGCGGGGCGGGACGTGATCGTCCTGGACGACGAGATCGCCAAGGGCAGCACCGTGCTGGAACTGCTGGACCGGCTGAGGGAGCTGGGGGCGCGGTCGGTGCGTGTGGCGTGTACGCACGGCCTGTTCGCGGCCGGGGCGCTCAAGCGGCTCAGCGAGCAGTCCGACGTGCTGGAGATCGTGTGCACGAACACCGTGCCGGTGCCGATCGAGGAGCACACCGACAAGCTGCGGATCCTGTCCATCGCGCCGGCGCTCGCGGAGGCCGTGCGCCGCATTCACAACGGGGAGTCGGTCAGCGCCCTGTTCGAGGGGCCTCGCAGCTGACGGGCGGGGGGTGTGTCCAGGGTGGTGCGGGGCTCTGAGGGATCGATCCGTCGGGTCATAAGGAACCGGAGGCGGCCCCGGGCCGTTCCAGGGCGGCGTCCAGGGTCGGCGCGGGGGGCAGCAGCCGGGACAGGCCGGTGGCCCGCAGGACGCGCAGGGTCAGCGGGTGGGCGCAGACGAGGTGCAGATGCCCGCCGTGGTCCACGACCCGGCCGCGGGCGCGGTAGAGCAGGCGCAGTCCGGAACAGTCGAAGAACTCGATCCGGCTCAGGTCGATCACGACCCGGGGGGCGGGCGCCGCGGTGGCGGCGTCGAGGTGCGGGACGATCTCGGTCGCGGCGAGGAGGTCGATCTCTCCCCGGAACTCCAGCACCGTGTACCCCCGGTCCTCGCGGACGCGCAGATGCGGGGTGTCCGCGGTGGGTTCCTGCTGCACGACGACATCGCCTCCAACACCGCGCTCCACCGGTCGGGAGCCTCCAACGACGGGGGAGCGCACAGCAGTTCCCCGCCTCAGCAAGTTACCCCCGATGGAGTGAATTCCAGCATGTTCGATTGACATATGTCTTCGAATTGCAACCGACTCTGCGCGAGTTTTTTCGCATAGTGAGCGAAGGTGGTCGCAAAGGGGGGCGTGCGCGGGCGCGCGGCGGACGACGCGCTACGACAGGGCCTGCCACGCCTTGGACAGCGCCAGCCGGAACTGCTCGCCCTGGTGCGCCGTGAGGTCGCGCACCATCCGCTCCTCCAGCTCCCGCACCGGCCCCTCGTACCGCGCGAGCAGCGCCCGGCCCTCCTCGGTGAGCAGGATCAGCAGCTCCCGGCGGTTGTGAGGGTTGCGCTCGCGGCGCACCAGGCCCCGGTTCTCCAGGGAGCGCACCAGATCGGCGATGGACTGGGCGGTCACGAAGGAGTCCCTCGCCAGCTGCGCCGCCGACAGCCCGTCGTGCCGCTCCAGCACGGTCAGCGCGGTGTACTGCAACGCCGTGATCCCGGACTGCCTGACCAGCTCGTCCAGGTGGGAGCGCACGACGAGCTCCACCTGCTTCACCATGTAGAGGAGGGAGGGGGGCGTCTTGGTCGTCCGGGTGCCGGCCATGAGGAGGAGCCTAGAGCATTGACAGGAATCCTGTCTGTGAAGAGACTGCGCATCAACAGGAATCCTGTTACTTGAAAACTTGGCGACGATGCTGAGGAGCGGCGATGACCACCTTCGAGATCGACCCCGGCCGGCTCTTCATCGGCGGACGATGGCGCGAGGCCGCCGACGGAGCGCGCACCGAGGTGGTCGACCCGTCCCGCGGCGCCGTCGTGACCACCGTCGCCGAGGCGGGCGCCGCCGACGTCGACGCCGCCGTGCGCGCGGCCCGCGAGGCCTTCGACGCCGGGCACTGGTCCGGGCTCAGCGGCCGGGAGCGCGGGCGTGTGCTGCACCGCGTGGCGGAACTGATCCGCGCCGAGGCCGACGAGCTCGCCCGGCTGGAGAGCCTCGACGTCGGCAAGCCCGTCACCCTGGCCCATGCGGTCGACGTCACCAACGCCGCGAACGACTACGAGTACTACGCCTCCCTCGCCTTCGCGCTGGACGGCGCCACCCGCGACGTACCGCTCAACGCGCACGCGTACACCAAGCGCGGCCCCCTCGGAGTGGTCGCCGCGATCACCCCGTTCAACTTCCCGCTGATCCTGGCCGGATCCAAGCTCGCCCCCGCCCTCGCCGCCGGCAACACGGTCGTCCACAAGCCCGCCGACGAGACCCCGCTCAGCGCCCTGTACATGGCCGGGCTGCTCCAGCGGGCCGGCGTCCCCGACGGAGTGGTCAACGTGGTCACCGGCGCCGGCCCGGTCGCCGGCGAGGCCCTGCTGCGCCACCCCGGCGTCGACAAGATCGCCTTCACGGGCTCCACCGCGGTGGGCCGGCACGCGGCCGCCGTCGCCGGCGAGTTTCTCAAGCCCGTCACGATGGAACTCGGCGGCAACGCCGCGCACATCGTGTTCGAGGACGCCGACCTGGAGAACGCCGTCGGCGCGATCATCAAGGGCTTCGTCTTCAACACCGGCCAGTTCTGCATGGGCGGCCCGCGTCTGCTCGTCGCCCGCCCGGTCCACGACACCCTGCTGAGCATCCTCGCCGAGGCCGTACCCGGCGTCCCCGTGGGCGATCCGCGGAAGCCGGAGACCGTGGTCGGCCCCATGGCGGGGGAGAGGCACCTGCGCAAGGTCGAGGAGTACGTCGCCCTCGCCCGCGAGGAGGGCGGCCGCATCGTCTGCGGCGGCGAGCGACTCGACCTCGACGGCGGCTACTACTACAAGCCGACCGTCATCGCCGACCTGCCCAACGACTCCCGGGTCGTCCAGGAGGAGATCTTCGGACCGGTCCTCACCGTCCAGCCCTTCGACACCGAGGACGAGGCCGTCGCGCTCGCCAACTCCACGCCGTACGGCCTTGCTTCGGGTGTGCAGACCAGCAACCTCGCGCGCGCCCACCGGGTCGCCGACCGGCTCGAGGCCGGCATCGTCTGGGTCAACGACTGGGCGATGCTCGACCCCGCTGTCCCCTTCGGCGGGGTCAAGGACTCCGGCTTCGGGCGCGAGTACGGGCCCGAGGCGCTCGCCTCCTACACCAAGGTCAGGTCCGTCGTCGTCTCGCTGGGCTGACCTCACGAACGGCAGGACATATCAAAGGAGTTCGCGCGATGCCCCTCACCACCCGTGCCGCCGTCGTCGAGTCCGGCGGCGCGCCCTTCACCCTCTCCGACGTCGTCCTCGACGACCCCGGACCGCACGAGGCGGTGGTCCGTCTGGTGGCCGCCGGCCTGTGCCACACCGACCTCGGTGTGGCGAGCGGCGGATTGCCCTTCCCGCTGCCCGGAGTCCTCGGCCATGAGGGCGCCGGCGTGGTGGAGGCGGTCGGTGCGGCCGTCACCGGGGTGGCCCCCGGCGACCATGTCGTGCTCTCCTTCACCTCCTGCGGAGACTGCCGCGACTGCCGTGGCGGGCATCCGGCGTACTGCTCCACCTGGCTGCCGCTGAACCTCCTCGGCGGCCGCCGCGCGGACGGCAGCAGCACCCTCAGCCGGGACGGCGAACCCCTCGGCGGCCACTTCTTCGGCCAGTCCTCCTTCGCCGAGCGGGCGTTGGCCGACGAGCGCAGCCTCGTCAAGGTCGATCCGGACGTGCCGCTGACGTCGATCGCCCCGCTCGGCTGCGGAGTCCAGACCGGAGTCGGCGCGGTCTGGAACGTGTTGCGGCCGGCCGCCGGCGACACGATCGTCGTCCTCGGCGCCGGCGCGGTCGGCCTGTCGGCGGTCATGGCGGCGGCGCTCTCCCCGGCCACCACCGTCGTCGCCGTCGACCGGGTGGCCGAACGCCTGCGGCTCGCCGAGGAGTTGGGCGCCACCCACACCGTGGACGCAGGGTCCGCCGACCTCGGCGAGTCGATCGCGCAGATCACCGGCGGCCGGGGCGCGGACGGCGTCGTCGAGACGACCGGCAACGTCGGCGTGCTCCGCCGGGGCGTGGACACGCTCGCCGCCCGAGGCACCCTGGTCGTCGTCGGCGCCCCGCCGTTCGGCACCGAAGTCGCCCTCGACGTCAACGGGTTGCTCGGCGGCAAACGGGTCGTCGGCCTCACCCTCGGCGACAGCGAGACCCAGACGTTCATCCCGGCCCTCGTCGAACTGGTCAAGACGGGCCGGCTTCCGCTGCACCGTCTGATCGGCGTCTACGCCTTCGAGGACATCGGCCGGGCGGTGCGGGACATGACCGAGGGCAAGACCATCAAGCCGGTCCTGACCTTCAACGATCTCTAGGGCCTGTTCAGGGTTTCCCGCCTGCGGCGCGACGCCTGGCGCGGCTCCCCCACGATCGGCTTCGCTCGCGGGAGACCCGGAACATGCCCTAGCGCCGCGGCCGGGTCAGCGGCTGGCGTGCAGGGCCACCAGCAGTTGCCACACCTGGTCGGCGATCTCGGCGGGCCCGGCGTCCAGGAGACCGTGGAGCCAGTCCGCCAGGACGCCGGCGAAGGTCGCCGCCACGGCGGAGGCGACCAGCGGCGCGTCCGCCGCGCCCGCCCGCTGCCGCTCCCGCAGGCTGTACTCCCGCAGGTCCCGGTGCAGCACCAGACCGAGCGGCCCGCCGCCACCCGGGGTCAACAGGGCGCTGTACAGCGCGGCGTGCGGGGTGAGCGAGGCGAAGAACTCCGCCAGCGCCGCCGGGGCCCGCACCGGGTCGGGCCGCCCCTGCCAGGAGTGCAGCGCCTCCACGGCCTCGCGGACGACGTCGGCGCAGGCATCGACCGCGAGCGCCTCCAGGTCGGGGTAGTGCACGTAGAAGGTGGCGCGGCCCACCCCCGCCCGCCGCACCAGCGCGGCCACGCCCACCTCCGCCAGCGGGCGCCGCGCGCACTCCGCCAGCAGTGCGGCGCGCAGCCTGGCCCGGGTGCGGGCGGCCCGCGGATCCTCGGGTTCGCCGCGGGTCATCGAGCGACGAGGACGGCGGCCAGGGCGAGGGCGCCGGGCAGCGCCTGTGCGACCAGGATGCGGCGGTTGGCCGTGGCCGCGCCGTAGACGCCCGCCACGATCACGCAGGAGAGGAAGAAGACCTGAGCGCCGAAGCCGGTCGGATCGGCGGCGACCAGCCCCCAGACCAGGCCCGCGCCCAGAAACCCGTTGTAGAGGCCCTGGTTGGCGGCCATCGGGGCGGTGGCCCGCGCCATCTCCGCGTCGAACCCGTGCAGCGCCCGCCCGGGCTTCTTCTGCCACAGGAACATCTCCATCACCAGGATGTAGAAGTGCAGCGCGGCGACCAGCCCGACCAGCACCTGCGCAAGGGTTTCCATCGTTCTCCTCGTCTCCGACGCGTTCTCTCGTTCTTGGACAGGTGTCCACAATAGCTGGACAGCTGTCCAGGAAGCCGCCGCGGACGAGTGACGTGCACGACACGGGGTGCGGGGTATCCGGGGTTTTCGGGGGGCGGGTTCGGACCGTCCCCGGTCCAAGACCTGCGGAGGAGACATGGCACTGGTGAAAGCGGGGGTCGTAGTGCTCGACTGCGCCGAACCCGAGAAACTCGCCGAGTTCTACAAGGGGCTGATGGACGCGGAGGAGACCGACGTCACCGCCAACCGCGTGGAGATACGGGGCGCCGAGGGCACCCGGCTCGCCTTCCGCCGCGACGTCAACGCGACCCCGCCGAGCTGGCCCCGCCCCGAGAACTCCCTCCAGGCGCACCTGGACTTCCTCGTCGACGACCTCGACGAGGCGGAGCGCAGGGTCGTCGGGCTCGGCGGCCGCCCGCTGGAGGCCAAGGGCGCCCCGGGACCGTACGAGGAGCGCGGCTACGCCGACCCGGCGGGACACTCCTTCACCCTGCGCCGGGTGCCCTCCACGGCCCCCAAGCAGGGGTGAGGCGGTCCGTCCCGGAGCCTTCCGGGACGGACCGCCTCAGGATCACGCGGAATCAGGAAGCGGGCCGGGCGGCCTCAGTCGCGGCCGCCCTTGTCCTTCGCCGGCCACACGCCCGTGGACCGCTCGATGGCCTTCGCGCCGGTGCGGTCCGCGGCGCTGCGCACCGCGGCGAAGATCGCGCCCTGGATCGCCGCGGCGAGCAGGACCTCCCCCCAGCCGCGGTCCTGGTCCAGGGCGTCGGGCGCGTCGTCCTCGTGCCGGATCGCCTTCCAGACCTTGCGGAAGGCCAGCCCCGCCAGCGCGCCGCTCGCCCAGCCGAACACGAAACCGACGGGCTGGTAGACGAGGGGGAGTTTCTGTTTCTTGCTCACGTGTGCCTCCTTGTGCCTTGGGGGTGGGGATGGGGGGATGGGCGGGGAGCCGGCGCGGGTCAGGGCCTGCCGGGCGCCGGCACTTCCTCGCCGGCCCGCACCGGTCCGGGCGGCGTCCCGTCCCCGAACGGGCGTCCGCCCAGCTCTTCTCGGCGATGCGGGGTGAGCCAGCCCGACAGGTCGGGGCCCAGTGGCACGATCCGGGTCGGGTTGATCCCGGTGTGCACCTGGTAGTAGTGCCGCTTGATGTGGTCGAAGTCGACGGTGTCGCCGAACCCCGGCGTCTGGAAGAGGTCCCGGGCGTACGCCCACAGAACCTGATTCTCCGTCAGTTTCCAGCGGTTGCACTTGAAGTGACCGTGATACACCGCGTCGAACCGCACCAGCGTGGTGAACAGCCGTATGTCCGCCTCCGTGATCGTTTCCCCGACGAGGTACCGCTGCCCGGCGAGCCGCGACGCAATCAGGTCCAGCCGCCGGAAGACGCCGGCGTACGCCTCCTCGTACTCGGCCTGCCCGGTCGCGAAACCCGCCCGGTACACCCCGTTGTTGACGTCCTCGTACACCTCGGCCATCACCGCGTCGATCTCGTCGCGCCGAGCCTCGGGATAGAGGACGGGTGCGCCCGTCCGGTGCAGGGCGGTCCATTCGGTGGCGAGGTCGAGGGTGACGCGCTGGTAGTCGTTGGTGACGAGCCGCCCGCTCGGCACGTCCACGATCGCCGGCACGCTCACCCCGCCCGGCGCGTCGGGCTCCCGCTTCTCGTAGGCCTCGCTGAGATGACGTATGCCGAGGACGGGGTCGCGGCCGCCGGGGTCCAGCGTGAACCGCCAGCTGCGGTCGTCCTGGATCGGGTCGGCGATCGCCAGGGACAGCGCGCCCTCCAGGCCCAGGAGCCGCCGTGAGATCACCGCCCGGCTCGCCCACGGGCAGGCGCGGCTGGCGACCAGACGGTACCGGCCGGCCTCCACGGGCCAGCCGTCCCGGCCGTCCGCGGTGATCCGGTCCGTGAACCGGCTCTTGGACCGGGTGAACGTCTTGTGTCCCAAGGCGCTGTTCCCGTCGCCCCCGCCGCTCATGGTCGCTCCTGTTCGTGGTGCGTGCGTGCCCTTTCAACGCGTTCCCCGTTTTCCGCCGACGGCACGGTGTGAGCCCGATCGGCCGGGGCATCCGCCGTTGGGTGACTGGGACACCCTCCGAACACGACACACCACGGACAGCCCGCGACGGGGAAACCGAGAGCGGCGCGGCCACGAGCGGCGCGCCGGCGAACGAGGCGGCGCAAGGACGCGCGCAGGGAGACGGCGGGACGGCGACAGGCGCCCGGACGGAGCGGGCCGCGGACCGCAGGACGCGCGTCACGGTGCTGGTGGCCCTCGGGGCCAACCTGGTCATCGCGATCGCCAAGGCAGTCGGAGGCCTGCTCGCGGGCTCGCCGGCCCTTCTGTCGGAAGCGGCGCACTCCGTCGCCGACAGCCTGAACGAGGTCTTCCTGCTCGCCGCCCTGCGCCGCAGCCGCCGCCCGGCGGATCGGCGCCACCCCTTCGGCTACGGCAAGGAACGCTTCTTCTGGTCGCTCCTCGCGGCCGTCGGCATCTTCGTCATGGGCGGCTGCTTCTCCTTCTTCCAGGGCGTCGACGCCCTCCGCAACGGCGCGGAGGAGAAGTTCAGCGGCTATGTCGCGGGCCTGGCCGTGCTGGGCCTCGCCCTGCTCGCCGAGGGAGCCTCGCTGCTGCGGGCCCTGCACCAGGTGCGCAGGCAGGGCGGCAGGGCCGGTCTGCGCGACCCGGCGCTGCGCACGGTCGTCGCCGAGGACGGCACCGCGGTGCTCGGAGTCCTCCTGGCCGCGCTCGGCATGGTCCTGCACATGGTCACCGGGCAGGTGGTCTGGGAGGCCTGCGCCTCGCTCGCGATCGGCGTGCTGCTCGTGTTCGTCGCCTACCGCCTCGGCCGGGAGGCCCGCGACCAGCTGATCGGCGAGGCCGCCGACCCTCAGACCGGCGCCCGCATCTGCGCGCTGCTCGAGGCGCAGCCGGAGATCGACAGCGTCGAGGCGCTGTTCACCATGAAGACGGGACTCGACTCCGCCCTGGTGGCGGCCCGCGTCGACCTCGCGCCGGGGCTGGACAGCGAGCAAGTGGAAGAGGTCGCCGTCCGCATCAAGAGGTCCATCGCCCGTACGGTCCCCGAGGCGGACCAGATCTTCCTCGACGTGACCGACCGTCTCGCCCATGAGGCGGCGGAAAGCCCCGCCGCGACGGGGGAACGCGGCGGGGCCTGACCTTCGCGTGCCCGCCCCGGACGCGTCCATGCGCGTCCGGGACGGATTTCTTCACGACGGTTTCCGCGCCGTCGCCCCGCGGGCCCGCCCGCGCCGCGCCTCCCTGGATTTCCGCAGGTCAGTGGCTGTCGGTCGGCTCCAGGACGAAGACGGGGATCTCCCGGTCCGTCTTCTCCTGGTAGTCGGCGTAGGGCGGATAGGCGGCGACGGCCCGCTCCCACCACCGGGCCTTCTCCTCGCCGGTGACCTCACGGGCGGTCATGTCCCGTTTCACGGGCCCGTCCTGGAGCTCCACCCGGGGATCGGCCTTGACGTTGTGGTACCAGACCGGGTGCTTGGGCGCGCCGCCGAGCGAGGCGACAGCCGCGTACCGTCCCTCGTGCTCGACCCGCATCAGCGGCGTCTTGCGGATCTTCCCGCTCCTGGAGCCCAGGGTGGTCAGCACGATCACGGGCCTCCCCGTGTTCTGCAGCGTGGTCCCCTCCTTGCCGCCGGAGCTCTCGTACAGCTCCACCTGATCGCGCACCCACTTGGTCGGGCTGGGCTCGTACTCGCCTTCGAGAGGCATGGCATCCGTCCCCTTCGCTCGCGTTCGGTCGTGTCGTCCCGTGCCGTCCGGCACAGCCGCCGGGCCCGCACGTGCCGCATCACACCGCAACACCGGTGAGGCGGCGTTTCATCCGTACCGCGTCCGCGCCGTCTCACTCCTCACAGCAGCCGCACCGCCAGCACCGTCATCACCCCGCTGGACACCAGCGCCGTGGACAGTCGGCCGCGCCGCCCGGTCAGCGCCCGGCCCAGCAGGGCGCCGCCGCCGGCGAGCAGCACCTGCCAGCTCGCGGACGCGGCGAACGCGGCCAGCACGAACACGCCCTGCTCCAGAGGCCGTACGGCGTCCTGCGCGCCGGCGCCGAGGACCAGCGCGGCGAAGTAGACCACGGTGGTCGGGTTGAGGAGGGTGATGCCGAGCAGGCTCAGAAAGGCCCGGGCCGGACTCGGCGGGGGCGGGTCGGACCGGACGGCGAGGCGGTGGGCACGGTAGCGGCGTACGGCGGACGCCGCGCTCCACGCCGCCAGCGCCAGCAGCACGACGACCGACGCCCAGCGCAGCGGCGTCAGCACCGGCCGCAGCGCCACGGCGACGGCGGTACCGCCCACCGTCGCCAGCAGGGCGTAGATCCCGTCGGCGGCCGCGACGCCCAGCGCGGCGCACACCCCGGTGCGCAGGGAGGACCGTGCGGTGAGGGAGACGAGGTACGTCCCGACCGCGCCGACGGGTACGGCGATGCCGTATCCCGCGACCAGGCCGGCGACGAGCGCGGCCGTCACGGGCGCGCGGGGTCGGGCCTCCGGGGACGCCCGGGCTGCTGCTGGGACCGCGCCGGGCGAGCGGCGGCGGACGACAGCGGCACAGGGACTGCGAGCGAGAACATGGCCCGATGATGAGCCGGTCCGCGAGCCGGCGGCAAGCACTTTTCCACGGCGAGCAGGAGCAGCGTCGAACGCGTCAGGCGTACCGGGGCGCACGGTCGGGTCAGTGGGGGCCCTGCGGGGCGAACTCGGTGCCGCAGGGGCCCGCGCCCTCGCTCTCCGGCAGGGCCACCCGCTCCCCGCTCATCGACAGGGTGCGGTAGTACCCCCCGATGCGCTCGGCCGAACGGCCGACGTAGTGCGCGATGAACGACCTGCGGAACCGCTCACCGCTCGCATTGGGCTGTGACCCGTGCACCAGATGCCCGTCGAAGAACAGCACGTCCCCGGGCGCCATGTCGACGGGCGCCGGCGCGAGCCCCGTCGGCGGCGGCACGTACTCCCGTGCGAACGACAGCGACTCGTCCGCCTCCTCCGGGCAGAACAGCCCCATGCGGTGCGAGCCGGGGACGACCTCCAGACCGCCGTTGCCCCGGTCGATCCGGTCGCAGGCCAGCCAGGCGGCCACACAGGTGCCCGGCTCCACCCGGAGGTAGAAGTCGTCCTGGTGCAGCGCCTGCCCCCGGGCACCGGGCGGCTTGAAGTAGAACATGCTCTGCGCGGCCAGCACCTCCTCCCCGAACAGCGCCTCCAGCACGTCGCGCAGACGCGCGTCCAGCAGCGTCCGCCGGGCGAGCGGGAGGAACTCGTGCGGCTGCATCACCCTCGGGTAGCGGTGCAGCGGGTCGTCGCCGGGCCGTGGCTCGAAGTGACCGGGCACCGGCCGCCCGTCCGCGTGAAGCGCGGCGAACTCGTCGCACAGCCGGTTGACTTCGTCCAGGCCGAACAGCCCCCGCACCACGGTGAAGCCGTCCTCCCGATACCGCCGCAGCCCCGCCTCCGTGAGGACGGGGGCGGGAGCCCCGGCGACGCCGATGTCCGTGACGGCCATACGAGCCCTCCCAGGTATGTGGTCGTCGCACCGTCGGTCCGTCACGGCGGCACCAGAGGAAGCGTGCCGAATGCGGACAAGCCGTGAACGACTTGTTGACGGTTCGTCAAGCCTGTTTCCCGCCCGAGCCGGACAGGAAACAGTTGGATCACTTGTTCTGCCTGGTCCGCCTGTGCAAAGGTGTGCCCTGTCGGCGCACGGAAGCGATTTCCCCACGTGCGCACGAGGTGTCTCACCCGTCCTCCCCACGTTTCGAAAGAGTTCCGTCCCGCGGACGCCGCAGACACCGAATCCTGTGCGAGAGCATCCCGTCACCCCCACGGCGGGGTCCCATACCCGTCGGTATGGGACCTGATGCCGTATGCCCCCTCCCGGAGGAATGCCGCCGTGAAAGACGAAGGCCTGTCGAGTTCTTCTTCGGCGCGGCGCCTCGAGGTGACGGACGAACAGCTGAGCGCCGAGCTGAAGAACTGGGCGGGGGCGTCCCCCGCCCTGCACCCCGTCGGCGAACTGCTGGACCGGCACTGGGAAGCGGCCATCGCCTACGCCCGGCTCTGCGCCGCCGGCGAGCGCGCCGCCGGCATGCTCACCACAGCCGCCTTCACCCGCCTCTTCGGCGAGACCCTGCGGCAGAACGGCCCCACCGCCGCCTGGCGCCCCTACCTGCTGGTCACCGTGCGCCGCATCGCCGCCGAGTGGGACTCCGACGGCCGCCGCGATCTGCTCCACCCCGAACTGCGCGCCGCGGAGGGCGACAGCGAACAGCTCGCCGCCCGCCTGCTCCCGCCGCCGAACCGACGGCTGCTCTCCCGGGCGTTCCACCGGCTGCCCCAGACCGCCCGCTGCCTGCTCTGGCACGCCGAGGCCGAGGCCGAGCCGCTCGCCTCCCCGGCCGCTCTGCTCGGCATGGAGGAGGACGGCGCCCGGATCGAACTGCGCCGCTCCCGCGAGCGGTTGCGCGAGGAGTGCCTCCAGGTCCACCGCGAACTCGCCGTCGAGGAGGAGTGCCACCGCTACGACCGGCTGCTCGACGTCACCTGCCGCCGCGGCGGCGTCGACGTCGACCCGGACCTGCGCGCCCACCTCGACCGGTGCCGGCACTGCGCGCACACCGCCGACCAGCTCGGCCAGTTCGAGGCGGACCTGGGCGCCGCGCTCGCCGAGGGCGTGCTGGGCTGGGCCGCCGGGGAGTACCGGGAGCTCAGGACGAATCCCGCTCCGCCGCCCGCCCCGGCCCCCGAGCGCCGGCGGCCTCCGATGATCGTGGGCGAGGCCTTCACGGACGACTCCCACGCCCTGCCGCCCGTGCCCTCCGAGCCCCCCACCGTGTCCGCCGCGCCCTTCGCACCCCCGGTCGACGCGTTCACCGGCGGCACGCCTCCCACCGCCGCCCCTGATCCCACTGCACAGGCGCGCACGCCCGGGACCGACCTCGTGCCCGCGAGCTCCCGTGCCCTCTCCCGGCGTTCCGCGCAGAAGGCGGCCCGCCGCGTCCGCCGCCGCAACCTCGCCGTCGCCGTCCTCACGGTCAGCGGCCTGGTCGTGCTGCCGCTGGTCATCTGGTCCGCCGTCGGCGGCGACGACGCCGACCCGGCCGCCGGCGGCGAGCCCGGCCGCTCCGCCGCCCCGGACACCGACTCCGCCGACCCGTCCCTGGCCGGCGCCGAGCGGGTCACCCAGGGCACCCTGCGCGGACGGCTGCACAACGCGTCGTCGGGGATGTGCATCGGGATCGCCGGAGGGAAGGCCGTCCAGGGCGCCGAGGCACAGCTCGCCGTCTGCTCGTCGGCCGCCGACCAGCAGTGGACGTACGAGACCGACGGACTGCTGCGCAGCACGCTGGGCCCCGACCTGTGCCTGGACTCCCAGCTCGGCTTCTCGGTGCGGCTGTCGCCGTGCGTGGCCGCCTCCGCCCCTGACGCGAAGAACGTCCGCTACGACTTCACCCTCCAGGGCACCCTCGTCCCGCGCGGCAACCAGAACCTCGCCCTCGCCCCCGCCGCCACCGACGGCTCGGGCGCGGTGGTCCTGAAGAACCGCGCGGACGGCACCGCCCAGGCCTGGGTGATCGACACCTCGCATCCCGGTCCGCAGATGCAGATCGTCAACTGGGACGCCGACAGCAGCACTCTCGCCGACACCTCCGACGCGCTCCGCACGCGCAAGGCGGCGAAGACCCCGGCCCCCGCGCCGTCCGCCACCCCGACCCCGTCCGCCTCGAAGCCGCAGTCGCCGCCGGCCGGGAAGCCCGCGTCGGCCGGCCCCCCGTCCGGCTCCACCGGCGCCTCCTGCTGGCAGCCCTGGTACGCCTGCCCGCCGAGCGGCAGTACCGGCGACACCGGCTGGTCCAGCGGCAGCGGAACCGGTGACCAGGGCTGGGACGGTCACGGTGACGGCTACCGGTACGGCGGCGGACACGACTACGGGAGCGACTTCGGTTCCGGCGGCGGTTACGGCGGCCAATGGGGCGGCGGCGGTCAATGGGGTAGCGGTCAATGGGGCGGCGGCGCGAACGACTGGCGCCGCTGAAGCCGACGTCCGTGGCGGGCGCCGGGTGTGCGCCCGCCCCGAGGGGGCCTCAGACGCCGAGCACCTGAACCGACGCCCACAGCGCCACCACCGCCGGGATCAGCGCGGCCGGCACCGTGAGCAGTCCCAGCCGGGTGAACTCCCCGACGGCGACCCGCTCCTCGTGAGCGTGCACCACGCGCCGCCACAGCAGCGTCGCCAGCGATCCGGCGTACGTCAGGTTCGGGCCGATGTTCACCCCGAGCAGCACCGCGAGCACCGCCCCCGCTCCGGCCGGGGCGGCCAGCGGCACCAGGACCAGCACCGCGGGCAGGTTGTTGATCAGGTTCGCGAGGACGGCGGCCACCGCGGCCAGCCCCAGCAGGGCGAGGAGACCCGAGCCGTCGGGCAGGACGCGCCGCAGCGCGTCGGCGAGCCCGTGGTCGACCACCGCCCGCACCACGACCCCGAGCGCCAGCACGAACGCCAGGAATCCCGGGGCGGCGGACCGCACCACCGCCGCCGGCGTCACACGCCGCCGCGCCAGCGCCCGCCCGGCCATGACCAGCGCTCCCGCGAGCGCCGCCCACACCGGTTCCAGGCCGACGGCGGACGCCACCACGAAGCCCGCCAGGGTGCAGCCGACGGTGATCAGCGCGAACAGCGGCACCTCCGGTGCCGGGCCGTCGTCGGGGACGGGCTCGGCCGCCGGCAGGTCGGCGGCGAAGAAGCGCCGGAACACCGCGTACTCCGCCGCCACCGCCACCAGCCAGGGCAGCGTCATCAGCGCGGCGAACCGCGTGAAGCTCAGGCCGCTCGCCGTGAACGCCAGCAGGTTCGTCAGATTGGACACCGGCAGCAGCAGCGAGGCCGTGTTCGACAGATGGGCGCAGGCGTAGACGTGCGGCCGGGAGCGCACCCCCATCCGAGTGGCGGTGGCGAACACCACAGGCGTGAGCAGCACGACGGTGGCGTCCAGACTGAGCACCGCGGTGACGATCGAGGCCAGCACGAACACGGCCGTCAGCAACCGCCGGGGGCGGCCCGCCGCACGGCGGGCCATCCACGCCCCGCACGCCGTGAAGAGCCCCTCGACGTCGCACAGGTGCGCCAGCACCAGCACCGCCGCCAGGAAACCGACCACCGGCCCCAGCCGCTCCGCCTCCGCCAGCGCGTGCTGCGGGGAGATCACTCCGGCCACGACCGCGAACGCCGCTGCCGGGACCGCGACCAGGGCCTCCGAGCGGCCGGCGGGGCGCAGCACGGCCCAGGTGAGTGAGGCGACGAGCAGGGTGACGGACAGGACGACGGCGAGCGGGGCGTTCAGGGCGGTTCTCCGGGGCGTGGTCGAGAGGGTGCCCCGCCATAAAAACAGGCGCGGGTAAAGGACATGCCAAACGCCCGGGTTTCGAGACCGGCGGTGGACCGAGCGCCTCGGTTCACCTGGGGCCGTCGTGTCTCACTCCTCGTCGAACAGGCCCAGCTCCGCCCAGATCGTCTTCCCCTCGGCCGTGTGCCTGCTGCCCCAGCGCTGGGTGAGCTGCGCGACCAGCAGCAGCCCCCGGCCGCCCTCGTCCCAGGTCTTCGCCCGGCGCAGGTGCGGCGCGGTGTGGCTGTTGTCGGACACCTCGCAGATCAGCGTGGCCGCGTCGTGGATCAGCCGCAGCCGGATGGGACGTGCCCCGTACCGGATGGCGTTGGTGACCAGCTCGCTCACCACCAGCTCCGCCGTGAACGTCGCCTCGCTCAGCCGCCAGCGGTCGAGCTGCTCCACGACCTGCTTGCGGACCGGCGCGACGAGCGCCGGGTCGGCGGGGATGTCCCAGGTGGCGACCTGCGACGCGGGCAGCCCCCGGGTGCGGGCGAGCAGCAGGGCCACGTCGTCGGCGGCGCCGCCCTTGGGCAGCAGGGCGCCCAGGACGCGGTCGCAGGTCTCGTCG
The DNA here is from genome assembly GCF_044768125.1 of Streptomyces sp. NPDC101166. Lineage (NCBI taxonomy): Bacteria > Bacillati > Actinomycetota > Actinomycetes > Kitasatosporales > Streptomycetaceae > Streptomyces > Streptomyces sp. NPDC101166. Next base: position 337,740 of record NZ_JBIWPF010000004.1, on the reverse strand, counting down.
AGGGACTCGACGTGCCCGGCCAGGGCGTCGCCGAGGGCTTCGTGACCGGTGCCCGGTCCGTCGGTGCGGGGCCCGATCAGGCCGTCGGTGTAGAACGCGAGCACCGAGCCCTCGGGCAGCGACAGCTCGGTGGACTCGAAGGGCAGCCCGCCCAGGCCCAGCGGGGGGCCGGCGGGCAGGTCGACGCGGCGCGGGGCGCCCTTGGGCGGCAGCAGCAGGGGCGGGGGATGCCCGGCGCGGGCCAGGGTGCAGCGCCGGGACACCGGGTCGTACACCGCGTACAGGCAGGTCGCCCCCAGTTCGCCCGGGCTGCCGCCCTCGCCGCCGGCCTCCTCGGAGAGCCGCAGGACCAGGTCGTCGAGGTGGGTGAGCAGCTCGTCCGGCGCGAGGTCGATGTCGGCGAGGGTGCGCACGGCGGTGCGCAGCCGGCCCATGGTGGCGGAGGCCTGGATGCCGTGTCCGACCACGTCGCCGACGACCATGGCGACCCGCATCCCGGACAGCGGGATCACGTCGAACCAGTCGCCGCCGACTCCGGCGCGGGCGGCGGGCAGATAACGGGACGCGGCGTCGACGGCGGCGGTCCGGGGCAGTGTGCGGGGGAGCAGACTGCGCTGCAGGGCCAGGGCGGTCTCGCGCTCCCGGGAGTAGCGGCGGGCGTTGTCGATGCAGACGGCGGCCCGGGCGGTGACCTCCTCGGCCAGCAGCACGTCGTCGGGGGAGAACGGGTCGGGGCGCCGGAAGCGGGTGAAGACGGCGACGCCGAGGGTCGTGCCCCTGGCCTGGAGCGGCACCGACATCGTGGCGTGGATGCCGTACTCGGCGATCCGGCTGAAGCGCCTGTCGTCCCAGGACAGCCAAGCGGCGAGGTCGCCGGACGGGCTGCCCGCCCCGACGGCGCGGCCCGCGAGCAGGGAGGCGGCCTGGGGGGAGCTCTCCGGATAGACGTCCACCTCGCCCGGCGCGACCACGGCTTCCGGGGCGCCAGGGTTGACCGAGTGATGCGCGGCCCGGCGCAGATGGACGGGGGCGGTGAGCGGGCCGACGGCCTCGCCGCCGTGTTCCTGCGGATCGAGCAGGTCGACGCTGACGAAGTCGGCCAGCGTGGGCACGCACACCTCGGCCAGTTCCTGTGCGGTACGGGTGACGTCGAGGGTGCTGCCGATGCGCACGCTCGCCTCGTTGACCAGCTGGAGCCGCTCACGGGCGAGGAAGTGGCCGGTGAAGTCGTGGGCGGTGACGCAGACGCCGCGCGTGCGCCCCGAGGCGTCGGTGAGCGGCGCGATCCTGGCCAGCCAGGCGTGCGCCCGGTCCTCGCCGGTGGCCTTCATGAACGTCTGCAACTCCTGGAGCTCGCCGCTGGTGAGGGCGAGACGCATCCGGCTCTCCATCTGCGAGCTCTGCGGGCGGCCGGCGATGTCGGTGGCGCGCAGGCCCCGGATGCGGGCGGAGGGCAGGTCGACCAGGTCGGACATGGCGTCGTTGATGCCGCGCAGCCGCAGTTGCTCGTCGAAGATCATCGTGGCGCAGGGGGACTGGGCGAGGGCGGACCGCACCAGGTCGTCCTCCTCCGGCGCGGGGAAGCCGCCGGCGAGCGGCGTCACGGCGAGCCAGGTGGCCGGGGCGTCGTCCGTGAGCCGTCTGCGGTGGGCGAGGATCCAGACGGGCACCGTGCGGCCGTCGCGGTGGCGCAGTGCGAGGGTGCCGCTCCAGCGGTCCTCGCGGGGCCCGGGAGGCCGAGGCGACTCGCCTCGGCCGGCCGGAGGAGCACTGCCGTCGGCCGGATCGTCTCCTCCGCGAGCCGGACCGGCGCAATCCGCCGGGTCGTCCTGGTCCGCCGGGTCGTCATCGCCCGCCGGGCCGTTGCGGTCCACCGGGCCGGCATGGACCGCCGGGCCGTTGCGGTCCGCGGGCGCCGCGTCGTCAGGATCGTCGGCCAGCAGGGCGGAGGCGGGGCGGCCGACCACCTCGGAGCGCTCGTAGCCGAGCAGCAGACGAGCCCCCTCGTTCCAGTCCGTGAGCGTGCCGTCCTCGTGGATGACCGCCCGCGCCGTCGAGGCATCGTCGAACGGGTAGTCCGGGCTCATCGTCCCCACTCCATCGCGGACACTCACAGTGAACAGGCGCGCCACTTCGGTTCCACCTTAGTGCTTGTGTCCCGGGCACGGCGGGGGAGCCCGTCCGCTCACGGCGGGAGCGGACACGGGCCGATCCGGCCGAACGACCGGCGTGTGGGGGCCGGCGGGCGGACCGCCCGAGCGGCGCTCTTGACGGACGGCAGTCGAAGGACATCAGATTCTGTTTGCTGACGATCATTTGTGCGTACTTCTGGTTCCTGATGAGGGAGAACAGTCGCCATGACGGTCACTCGCAGATCGATTCTGTTCGCCTCCACGGCGGCGCCCGTCGCCGGCGCGCTCCTCGCCACCTCCGCCTGCCATTCCGCCGGGGCCGCCACCGGCGGCGCGGCCCCGGCGGGCCGCCGCGCGATCCCGCTGCGCGACGGCTGGCGGTTCGCCCTGGTGAACCCGGGCGGCATCACCGACCCGACCGGGGAGTACGACGACGCCGCCGATCCGGGTCACGACGACTCCGGTTGGCGGCGGGTTCGCGTCCCGCACGACTGGAGCATCGAGCAGACCCCGACCACCGAGCACGGCACGACCAGCGGGACCGGCTTCTTCCCCGGCGGCCTCGGCTGGTACCGGCTCGCCTTCACTCTGCCGCCGGCCTGCGCGGACAAGCGGATCTCGGTCGAGTTCGACGGCGTCTACATGGACTCCCGCGTCTACGTCAACGGCACAGAGGTCGGCCGTCACCCTTACGGCTACACCGGCTTCGCCTTCGACCTCACCGACCTCGCGCACACCGACGGCGTCACCGAGAACGTGCTCGCGGTCAAGGTGCAGAACCGGCTGCCCAGCAGCCGCTGGTACTCCGGCAGCGGCATCTACCGCGAGGCCCGCCTGATCGTCACCGAACCGGTCCACGTGGCCCGCTGGGGCACGCGCGTCACCACCCCCGAAGTCTCCGCGGAGCGGGCCCTGGTCCGGGTGCGGACCGACGTCGTCAACGCCTCCGGGACGCGCGCGGACGTGGAGGTGATCTCCCGGGTCCTCGCCCCGAACGGCCGCACCGTGGCGCGCGCGTCCTCCACCGTCGCCGTCGTGGACAAGGCCGGCGAGGACCACGAACTCGCCGTACCCGAACCGATGTTGTGGGACTTCGCCGCTCCCCACCGCTACACCCTGGAGACCGAGCTGCGCGTCGGCGGACGGCGCGGCGATGTGTACCGCACGCCCTTCGGCATCCGCACCTGCCGTCTCGACCCGGACGAGGGCTTCCACCTCAACGGCGTCCACGCCAAGCTCAAGGGCGTCGACCTCCACCACGACCTCGGCGCGCTCGGCGCCGCCGTCAGCGCCGACGCGATCCGCCGGCAGATGACGATCATGAAGTCGATGGGCGTCAACGCCTTCCGCACCTCCCACAACCCGCCCTCCCCGGAGATGATCGGGATCTGCGAGGAACTGGGCATCGTGATGCTCGTGGAGGCCTTCGACTGCTGGAAGACCCCCAAGACCCGCTACGACTACGGCCGGTTCTTCGACGAGTGGGCCGAGCGCGACGTCGCCGAGATGGTGCTGGCCGCCCGCAACTCGCCCGCCGTCGTCATGTGGTCGATCGGCAACGAGATCTCCGAGTTCACCTCCGCCGCCGGACTGCCCATCGCCGACCGGCTCATCGCCGCCGTCAAGGCGTACGACGACACCCGCCCGGTCGTCATCGGCTCCCACCGGCACCGCAGCGTGCCCGCCCCCGGTTCGCCGGCCGACCTGATCCTCGCCAAGCTCGACGGCCTCGGCCTCAACTACAACACCGCCAAGTCGGTGGACGCCCTGCACGCGCGCTATCCGCGGCTGTTCCTCTTCGAGTCGGAGTCCTCCTCGGAGACCTCGACGCGGGGCGTCTACCAGGAGCCCGAGCACCTCAACACCGGGGAGAACCACACCCCGGGCCGGCGGGCCGTCTCCTCCTACGACAACAACCTCGCCTCCTGGACGATGAGCGGCGAGTACGGCCACAAGAAGGACCGGGACCGCAAGTGGTTCGCCGGGCAGTTCCTGTGGTCCGGCATCGACTACATCGGCGAGCCCACGCCGTACGACGTGTTCCCGGTCAAGGCGTCGTTCTTCGGCGCGGTCGACACCGCCGGCTTTCCGAAGGACATGTACCACCTCTTCCGCAGCCAGTGGACGAAGGAGCCGATGGTCCATCTGCTGCCCATGACCTGGAACCACCAGGAAGGCGACACCGTCGAGGTGTGGGCGTACGCCAACGTCGACACCGTGGAGCTGTTCCTCAACGGAAAGTCCCTGGGCACAAGGAAGTTCGACCGTAAGACGACCGTCGACGGGCGGGAGTACCTGGAGACCACGGAGGCCACCGGCGACGACAAGACCTTCACCGCCGGTCCCTGGCCCGGGAGTTACACCAGCCCCAACGGCAGCGCGGGCAAGCTGCACCTGACCTGGAAGGTCCCCTACGAACCGGGCGAGCTGAAGGCGGTGGCCCGCCGGGGCGGCAAGGCCGTCGCCACCGACGTGCTGCGCACCGCCGGAGTCCCGCACGCCGTGCGGCTGACCCCCGACCGCAAGTCCCTCCCCGCCGACGGCCGTTCGCTGGTCTTCGTCACCGCCGAGATCGTCGACGCGCGCGGGGTGGTCGTGCCCGACGCCGAGCACCTGATCTCGTTCGAGGTGAGCGGGGGCTCCCTCGCCGGGGTGGACAACGGGCGCGAGGAGAGCGCCGAGCGCTACCAGGCCGCGACCCGGACCGCCTTCGGCGGCAAGGCGCTCGCCATCCTCCGGTCGGGCCCGAAGCCGGGCGCGCTGAAGGTGACCGCGTGCGTGGACGGTCTGCGCCGGGGCACGGCCACCGTCCCCACCACGCACGCCCGTTCGGCCGCGACCACCCCCGCCGCCGTCTTCGCCCCTGAACACCCGGCGCCGGTGAACTACCCGTATGCGGACGCCAGTTACTCGGGACGGCCGGACACCCTGCCCGCCGCCATGCTGGACGGCGACCCGGCCACCGGCTGGTCCAACGCGTTCGTCAAGGCGGCCACCGCCCTGCTGCCGGCCTTCGGTCAGGCCCGGGCGCGGGACTGGGTGTCGGTGGACTGGGGGCGGACGCGGACCTTCGACCGGGTGGAGGCGTCGTTCACCGTCGGGCCCGCGCACAGTCTGCCCGCCGAGATCGGCGTCGAGGTCTGGGACGGCCGGCAGTACCGGCCGGTGTCCGGCGCGGCTGTCGACCGGGCACGGGTCTCCGACGAGCCGACCGTGATCACCTTCGACGCGGTGACCGGTTCCCGGCTGCGGCTCACCCTGACCAGCGCTCACCCCGGTGAGGCCCGGGGAGCGGTGCGCATCAGCAAGTTGGAGGCGTAGGCCCCGCAGGCGTAGGCCCCCGCAGGCGTGGGCCCCGGAGGTGCGGGCCCCGCAGGCGTGGGCCCCGGGAGTCCGGACAGGACGGCGCTTCGCGCAACGCGTCCCGTCCGGACCGTTGACGGGGTGTCATGACTCCAACAAACATGTCCTGCGACCGTCGTTGGGAGCGCTCCCATCCGTTGCGGAGGACGCGCTCCCCCGAGGAGCCCAGGAGATCCGGACGTGAAACGACGCAGAACCACCCTGCTGTCCCTGGCGGCCCTGCTGGGCGCGGCGCTCACCGCGCTGCCCGTGCCGCAGGCCGGCGCCGAGGAGGTCGAGCAGGTCAGGAACGGCACCTTCGACAGCACCGCCGACGGATGGTGGAGCAGCAACGTCACCGCCGGGCCCACCGAGGGCCGGCTCTGCGCCGACGTGCCGGGCGGCACCGTCAACCGCTGGGACTCCGCCGTCGGCCAGAGCGACATCACCCTCGTGAAGGGGGAGACCTACCGGTTCTCCTTCAAGGCCTCCGGCGTGCCGGAGGGCCACGTCGTGCGCGCGATCGTCGGTCTGTCGGTGGATCCGTACGACACCTGGCAGGAGGCGAGCCCGGTCCTCGACGCCGCGGCCGGCTCGTACTCCTACACCTTCACCGCGCCCGTCGACTCCGACCGGGCCCAGGTCGCCTTCCAGGTCGGCGGCAGCGCCACCCCCTGGCGGTTCTGCGTGGACGACGTGTCCCTGCTGGGCGGGGTGCCGCCGGAGGTGTACGAGCCCGACACCGGGCCCCGGGTCCGCGTCAACCAGGTCGCCTACCTGCCCGCCGGGCCGAAGAACGCCACCCTCGTCACCGACGCGACCACGAAGCTGCCCTGGGCGCTCAAGAACGCCGCCGGGGCGACCGTCGCCCACGGCTGGACCGCGCCGCGCGGGGTCGACGCCTCCTCCGGGCAGAACGTCCACTCCGTCGACTTCGGCGCCTATCGGGGGCGCGGCGCGGGCTTCACCCTGGTCGCCGACGGCGAGACCAGCCGCCCGTTCGACATCGACGCCGCCGCCTACGAACGGCTCCGCCTGGACGCGGTCAAGTACTTCTACACCCAGCGCAGCGGCACCCCGATCCGCGACGACCTGCGCCCCGGCTACGGCCGCGCCGCCGGCCACGTCGGCGTCGCCCCCAACCAGGGCGACCGGGCCGTACCGTGCCAACCCGGGGTGTGCGACTACAGTCTGGACGTCAGCGGCGGCTGGTACGACGCCGGCGACCACGGCAAGTACGTCGTCAACGGCGGCATCAGCACCTGGGAACTGCTGAGCACCTACGAGCGTTCCCTGCACGCCCGCACCGGCCGCCCGGCGAAACTCGGCGACGGCACGCTCGCCCTGCCCGAGAGCGGCAACAGGGTCCCCGACGTCCTCGACGAGGCCCGCTGGGAGCTGGACTTCCTGCTGCGGATGCAGGTGCCCGACGGGCAGCCACTGGCCGGCATGGCCCATCACAAGATCCACGACGAGCAGTGGACCGGACTGCCGTTGCTGCCCGCCGCCGACCCGCAGAAGCGCGAACTGCACCCGCCGACCACCGCCGCCACCCTCAACCTGGCCGCCGCGGCCGCCCAGGCCGCCCGCCTGTACAAGCCCTACGACAAGGCCTTCGCCGCCCGCGCCCTCACCGCCGCCCGCAAGGCCTGGACCGCCGCCCTCGCCCACCCCGCCGTCCTGGCCGACCCCGGCGACGGCACCGGCGGCGGCGCCTACGGCGACCAGGACGTGAGCGACGAGTTCTACTGGGCCGCGGCCGAGCTCTATCTCACCACCGGGGAAAGCCAGTTCGCCGACCACGTCGTCAACTCCCCGCAGCACACCGCCGACGTCTTCCAGGCCGTCAGCTTCAGCTGGGGCGGCACCGCCGCCGCGGCCCGCCTCGACCTCGCGACCGTCCCGAGCAAACTCCCCGGCCGCGACAAAGTCCGCCGCTCCGTGACCGCCGGCGCCGACCGCTACCTCGCCACCCTGCGCGCCCACCCGTACGGCATGCCGTACGCGCCCGACGGCAACCTCTACGACTGGGGCTCCGCCCACCAGGTCCTCAACAACGCCGTGGTGATCGCCACCGCCTACGACATCACGGGCGCCTCGAAGTACCGCGACGGAGCCGTCCAGAGCATGGACTTCGTGCTCGGCCGCAACGCCCTGAACATCTCCTACGTCACCGGCTACGGCGAAGTCAACGCGCACCGGCAGCACAGTCGCTGGTACGCCCGCCAGCTCGACCCGACCCTGCCCGACCCGCCCGTCGGCACCCTCGCCGGCGGCCCCAACTCCAGCATCCAGGACCCGTTCGCGCAGTCCAAGCTCACCGGCTGCGTCGGGCAGTTCTGCTACATCGACGACATCCAGTCCTGGTCGACCAACGAGACCGCCATCAACTGGAACGCCGCCCTCGCCCGGATCGCGTCCTTCGTGGCCGACCAGACATGATCTGGGCAGCCCCTCGCGGTACCGCTTCGTCAACGCTCTGACCTGGGACTATTTACGGTCGAGTACCCGAAAGGTACCGTGAGGGGCATGCCAGCCCTCAATGTGGAGTTCAGCGATCGCGAGCTGGACGACCTGCGGCAGATCGCCAAGGAACGCGGCACGTCGATGAAGGCGCTCGTCCGGGAGGCGGCCGCCGCCGACATCGCCCGGCACCGGGCGCTCCAGGAAGGCGCGGAGGCCTTCCGGCGGTTCTTCGCCTCCCACGCCGAGGAGTTCGCGGCCGCCTTCCCGGACGACGAGGCGCCCGCCGCCGGCGCGGGGCGGGTCGCCTGAGCGATGGCGCCCGTCATCCACATCGACGTGCCGTGGCTGCTCCAGCGCCATGAAGAGGTCCTGCCGGACCAGCCGGCCGTCAACGACTTCTCCGCGCTGGTCGCCGCCGTCGCCCGGCACCGGGTGGACCCGCCCCGGCTCGGCGTGGACTCCGACCCCGCCTGGCGGGCGGCCGCGCTGCTGCACACCCTCGCGCTGCTCAGGCCCCTGCCGTCGGCCAACGCCCGCTTCGCCTGCGCCACGGCGGTGGCCTACATGTTCGTCAGCGGCGTCGGCATCGACCCGCCCTACGGCGCCCTCGTCGACCTCGCCCGCGACCTGATCGGCGGCAGGACCGACGTCTACGGCGCGGCCGACCGGCTCAGGTCCTGGCAGATCTAAGGGCTGTCTCGTAGGCGTCCTCGATCACCTGACCGGCTCAGGTCCTGCCAGATCTAAATGTCATCGATCACCGGCGTCGGCGGGACACTCCCTGGGAGAGCCCTCCGGGCCGCCGGCCGAGGGCGGGAGGAACACGGCCGGCGGCCGTTTCGCACGGGAGAGCCGCCTTCCCGTGCGGGGCCTCCGAGGAAGGGCCGCGCCCCCCAGTCCACTACGCGACGGCTCACGCCGGGAACGTGTGCGTCACGCGGGCGCGTGCGTGAGTTTCACACGGGGCGCCAAGTGCCCCCCGGTACTGCTGACATCGCGACGGAGACGGACCACGAGGCCCACAATCGGGCACAAATTCACGGTCGTCTTATCGACTTTCTTTCAACAGTGGCCGGGAAACCCCGGCAGCTTGTTGCGCACGACTCAGTTGTGCGAAGGTGAACCACTCGTGCGGGGGCCGGGGGCCGGGCGCCCCGCGTTCGCCGGCGGAGGCGAACGCGTGCTCCGCGCCGTGCCGGACAGGTACATACCGAAGGACGCCGCTCAGTGCTCAACCCGCAACCTCCTCGCCCTCCTTACCCCCCGCCCGGCACGGGCCCCGGAGAATCGGACGAGTCCCTGGCCGCCGGTACCCGCAGCGGCACGGACAGCGAGGTCGCCCAGTCCACCGCGTTGCTCATCGCGCGGCACTGGCAGCCGGTGCACGAGTACGCGGTCATCTGCCTCGCCACCTCGGCCGCCTCCGCGTCCATGGTCACCACGGCCGCCTTCCACCAGGTCTTCGACCGGCTCAAGCTGGGCGAGCCCGGCACCGGACTGCGCCCGCGCCTGCTGGTGACCGTCAGGGACACGATCCGGATCTGGGCCGCCGACGAGGGGCTGTCAGGGGTGCTGCCCGAACTGCGCAAGCCGGCGGGCGCGCGGGGGATGCGGACCGCCAAGTCGATGATCCCGGACAACCGGGTCCTCGCGGAACACTCCTTCCAGAGCCTGCCTCCCGTCGCCCGCTGCGTCCTGTGGCACATGGAGGTCGAGGCCGAGCCGATCACCGTCGCCGCGGGTCTGCTCGGCATGGACACCGACACCGTCGCCTCCGTCCACGAACAGGCCCGGGACAAACTCCGCGAGGGCTGTGTCCGCGCCCATCGGGAACTCGCCCCCAGCAAGGACTGCCGCTTCTACAACCGCCTTCTCGACGTCCCCATCGGCCGCGGCGGCGAACTCCTGCCGGACGTCCGCCAGCACCTCGACGCCTGCCGCTACTGCCGTGCCGCGGCCGAGCAGCTCGGCCACTTCGAGGGCGATCTGGGCGTGCTGCTCGCCGAGGCCGTGCTCGGCTGGGGCGGCCGCCGCTACGTCGACTCGCGGCCCGGCCGCGCCGGCCGGCAGAGCGTCCGTCTCCGGGGCTCCGCCCGTCACGGCGGCGGCCGGCCACGCGGCGGCCGGCGCGCGTCCGGCGAGGGGCGTGCACGCAAGGGCGGACGCGCCGGCGCGCTGCTCGAACGCATACCCACGCCCGGCCGGCGCGACTCCGGCGGCCCCAAGTCCCCCAAGGCCCTGATCACGGGCGTCGGCCTGGCCTCCGCCGGTCTGCTGACCACTCTGCTCGCCGCCGGGATGTGGCCGGACGACGGCGGCGCCGACCCCGCCGCCTCCACCAGCACCTCCGGCGGCGCCGCCTCTGGCGCCGGCTCCCAGACGGCTCCCGCCCCGGACGGCTCTGCCCCGGACACCGCGCGACTGCCCACCGTGCCCGGTGAGACCCGGCTGCGCAACGCCGCCGCCGACCTCTGCATGGACGTCCGGGGCGGCGAGGTCCGGCCGGGTGCGGCGGTCGAGCTGGACGACTGCGGCTCCGAGCCCTCGCAGCGGTGGTCGTACCAGGGTGACGGGCAGCTGCGCAGCGCCGCCGACCCCGCCCTGTGCGTCGACTCGCGCGCGGACGCCGGTGTGGTCATCCTCGGCGCCTGCGCGGAGGCCGACGACGGCCGTGCCGCCGACGTCCGCTACGACCTGTCCGCGCAGGGCGAGCTGCTGCCCCGCTGGGACGGCAACCTCGCGCTCGGCTCCGCGGACGAGGAGCCCGGCACCGACGTCGTCGTCAAGGTCCGCGACCGCTCCACGGGGCAGCGCTGGCTGACCGACGCCGTCACCGCCAGCCCCGGCTCCCTGAAGATCACCGGCACCGGCGCGCCCCAGGCCCAGCCGGTCGAACTGCCGGACCGCACGGCCTGAGGGGCGCTCCACGAGCGGTGCCATACCGGGATCGGGATCGGGTCCCCGGTGCGGTGCGGCGCCGTCCGGGGGCCCGGTCGGCCGGGATGCGGAATGTTTCCGGACTATTAACGAGCGTATGAAAACCGGTCACCGAGGCGGATCGAGGGATCACGAAGCGCTTGCTTCCGGGCTTGAAACGGTCAAAGGCTGTAACTTCACGCCACTGCTTGAACACCAAAGGTTACTGAAACCTGTGGGGTCGATGTGAGATTCGGCTGCGTTCTCGGCAGACTCGCGCTCGCCGCGTCCGGCACCACCGACGCCGGCCGGCACCGAATCGAGCGGAAGGATGCACACAATGCGGAACACCGCGCGCTGGGCAGCGACCATCGGCCTCACGGCCACCGCCCTCTGCGGACCCCTCACCGGGTCCGCGCTCGCCGCCCAGGCCGCCCCGGACTCGCTGTACGCCCCGTCGGCCCTGGTGCTGACCCTCGGGCACGGCGAGAGCGCCGCCGCCGTCAGCCCGGCCCGTGCCGTCACCCTGACCTGCGCGCCCGGCTCCTCCGGAAGCCATCCGGCCCCCGCCCTGGCCTGTGCCGAACTGCGCGCCGCCGGCGGTGACTTCGAGGCGCTGGCGAGCGGCACGAGCGATGTGATGTGCACGCGGCAGTACGACCCCGTCGTCGTCACCGTCGACGGCGTGTGGCAGGGCAAGCGCGTCTCCTACGAGCGCACCTTCGCGAACGAGTGCATGAAGAACTCCTCCGGGAGCCGCCTCTTCGCCTTCTGAGACCGGGATCGCGTGGCTCCTGTGGACGCCGCGAGAGGCTCGTGACGTGGGGAGTGCGAGCCACTGGACACGGGACACCGCGATCTCGCCCCCAGGGGGCGGACCGGGCGGAGTGGGGCCGCCCGCCGTCCCCTGGGGATCACCCAGGGTCCTTCGACCCGCCTCGGGGCCCGTCCGGCGCGATCCGCCGGACGGGCCCCGTCCGCTGTCCGGTCGTATACGATCGCGACCCCCGGGGCGACTACGCGCGGTCGCGGTGGCTGGTGTCGCACCACGGGTAGCGGCGACTGCGGCGGCAGGTGCACAGAGCCACCCGGAAGCGGTCGGACGCGACGACGGAGCCGTCCTCCAGCTCCACCTCCACGGGACCCTCCACCAGCAGGGGGCCCTTGCGCTGCATGCTGATCCGGCGGGGCCGGTCAGTGGGGGAGTTCGGCACGGACCACCACCAGTTCCTCGTCGTCCTCGTCGGCGGAGAGCAGCCCCCGGCGCCGCAGCCAGTCCGCGCGTGAGCGCAGGACCGGGCCGAACGGGATACGGCGGCGGCGCGTGACGGAGGCCTTGAGCCCGGTCGCGCGCAGATGCGCCAGGGTGAGGTCGGGATCGCTGAGCGCCGACTGCACCATGAGCAGCACCCCGCCGGGCCGCAGCAGGGCGGGTGCCTCCCGGCAGATCCGGTCCAGGACCATCCGGCCGTCCCCGCCGGCGTCCCAGGCCCGCGCGGACCCGCGCGGCCGCGCGGCGCCGGCCGGGGCCGGGACGTACGGCGGATTGGTCAGGATGAGGTCGAAGGACTCCCCGTGCACGGGCTCGAAGAGGTTTCCGCGCCGTACCCGCAGCGGCAGGCCGGCCCGCCGGGCGTTCCAGCGCGCGGCGCACACCGCCCGCCGGGACACGTCGACGGCGGTGACCCGGCCTCCCCGTCGCGCGGCCTCCAGGGCGAGCGCGCCGGAGCCCGTCCCCACGTCGAGGACGTGCGCGGCCGGGGCCAGCGTTTCTTCGGACAACGCGCCTGCCAGCAGGTCGGTGTCCTCCTGAGGGGCGTACACGCCCGGCGGTACCAGCGGATTCACGGCGACCAAGTACCCCGACCTTCAGGAAATATGGGCCAAACCGGAACCGAGGGGAGTGCGCAGGGAGGAGCGCCCCGCACGCCAGCAGCCGAGCAGGCGGTCGGCGAGGCGGTCCTCCAGCAGGCCGGTGACGCCGACGCCGAAGGCGATGTCGGGGGCCAGGTGCGGTTCCTCCTCCAGCAGCCCGCCGATCACGTCGTGCCGTACGACCTGCTCGTGGACGGCGTCGGCCTCCACGTGCTCGTCGTAGAAGTACGCGGCGGCCGGCCCGGCGTCCGCGCGGCGCATCGCCTCGGCGAGGCGGCGGGAGCCGGGGGAGGAGGTGATCTCGACCGTGGCGAAGTGACCGACCAGCGCGCCGCGCAGGGAGCGGTGCAGGCCGAGCAGGGACATCAGGTTGACGGTGGCCAGCGTCTCGGCGCAGGCCGCGTCCAGGTAGCGGCCGTAGGCGGTGTCCAGACCGAGGTCGGTCATCAGGTCCGCGAACAGGCGCGCGTGGACGCGGTCGGGGCGGCCGCCGCCGTACTCGTCGAACTCCACCGCCGCCATCGCCGCCTTCGCCCGGCCCCACAGGCGGGGCAGCACCCAGGCATGCGGGTCGGCCTCCTTGAGGTGGTAGAGCGACCGCTGCGCCGCGTACTCCCGCAGATGCCACAACTCGCCCTCGTCGCGGAGGAAGTGAGAGACGCCCGCGCCGTCGACCGGTTCCACGAGCAGCTCCGCGAGCGCGTCCTCGACGGTGTCGTGCACGGGGGTGTCCTCGCGCAGGGCGGAGAGGAAGCGGTCTTCCAGCGCGGCCCGGAGCTCCAGGAGGGCGGGGTCCCATTCGCGGTCGGCGCCGACGCCGGCGAAGCCGCGGTAGTGCAGCTCGTAGCAGAGATAGAGGGCCAGCTGGAGGTCGTCGCCGTAAGGGGGTGCGGCGAGGGCGGCCTCCGGGGCGGGCCGGGGGCCCGTGCCCAGGAGGTACTCCCGTACGGCCGAGGAGAGGGGACCTCTCGCGGCCGGGAGGCGGGGGCCTTCGGTGACGTGTGACATGGCGGCCGGGTACCCAGTGTGAGCCTGGGGCACCCCCGCAGACGCTGCCGGCCCCGCGCCCCCCGGGACGCAGCAGGCGTCCCGGGGGGCGCGGGAGACGCGTCAGTCGCCCTCGGACCGGTTCTGGGCGTCGGGGTTCGGGGTGATGGCCTCTGCGGCTTCGCCTCGGTGGTGGCGGGCCTCGGGGGAGTCGTCGGAGCGCAGTTCCGCCTCCTCGATCTCCCGCATCACCTCTTCGAGCGCGGTCTCGTTCTCCGGGCGCTGGCTGTCGTCCGACATGGGTGGCTCCCTTCAGTTCTTCGCGGCGGCGATCCGCAGTGGCACCGGGTCGGGGGGCGCGGCCTCCTCGGAGTGCCGGGTGACCTCCGCCCACCAGGACGCGCCGTCCTCGATGTGCCGCAGCAGCACGCCCTCGCGGATCGCCCACGGGCAGACGGTGACCGTCTTCAGCCCGACCAGTTTCATGGCCGTATGCCCCACGACCGCCCCGGCAAGGCTCTGAGCCGCGCGCGGCGCGGAGATCCCGGGCAACCGGGCCCGCTCGGCGGCGGGCAGCGCCGCGAGCCGGGTGACCGCCTCGCCGAGGTCCCGGGAGCGAAGGACACGCGGCACGAACGGCCCGTGCCGTCCGGGCGGCGCCCCGCACAACCGGCCGAGCTGCTGGAACGTACGGGAGGTGGCCACCGCCGTGCGCGGTCCCTCCCAGCGGATCCGGGCGGCCACGTCCCGCAGCTGGTGACGGACCTTGCGCCGCAGCGCCCGCACCTGCTCCGGCGACGGCGGGTCCTCCTCAGCGAAATGCTCGTGGGTGAGCCGGCCCGCCCCGAGGGGCAGCGAGGCCACGAAGTCCGGCAGCCGGCCCCGCCCGAACGCCACCTCGAACGAACCGCCCCCGATGTCCATGAGCGCGAGCGGCCCCGACCGCCAGCCCATCCAGCGGCGGGCCCCGAGGAACGTCAGCTCGGCCTCCACCTCACCGGGCAGCGTGCACAGCGGGACGCCGGTCCGGGTACGGACCGTGCGCAGCACCTCCCGCCGGTTGGGGGCGTTGCGCACCATGGCCGTCGCGAAGGCCAACGGACTCGCCGCGCCCCACCGGGTCGCGGCGCGGCTCGCGGCGGCGACCGACGCGACGAGCCGCTCCACGCACTCCTGCGGGATGGGCTCGCCGGGCTTGACGCTCTCGGACAGCCGCAGCCGCCACTTCGCCGTGTGCACCGGCAGCGGGACCCCGTCCTGCGCATCCGCGACCACCAGCCGCACCGTGTTGGACCCCACGTCCAGGACGCTCATTCTCATGACCGGACGAGTACCCAGGCCCACACCGCCATGCCCGTGCCGGGCGTCGGCCGCCCCGCGGGCATCACGTCATCTGACGCCGCACCAGCTCGTGCAGCCGCCCTCCCGGGTCGGCGAGCAGCCGCGCCGGCGGCCCCTGCTCGGCGACCTTGCCGTTCTCCATGACGATCACCCGGTCGGCGTCCATCACCGTCGACAGCCGGTGGGCGATGACGACGCGGGTCGCGTTGAGCTTGCGGGTGCTCTCGATGACCGTGCGCTGCGTCTCGTTGTCGAGGGCGCTGGTCGCCTCGTCGAAGAAGAGGATGCGCGGCCGGCGGATCAGCGCCTGCGCGATCATCAACCGCTGCCGCTGGCCGCCGGACACCGACCCGCTGCCCGCGACGATGGTGTGCAGCCCCATCGGCATCCGCTTGATGTCCTCGGCCAGCCCCGCCAGTTCGGCCGCCGCCATCGCCTCCTCCGGCGTGTACGCGCCGGTGCCG
The DNA here is from genome assembly GCF_044768125.1 of Streptomyces sp. NPDC101166. Lineage (NCBI taxonomy): Bacteria > Bacillati > Actinomycetota > Actinomycetes > Kitasatosporales > Streptomycetaceae > Streptomyces > Streptomyces sp. NPDC101166. The sequence goes on along the minus strand of NZ_JBIWPF010000004.1, from coordinate 322,217 downwards.
CAGATGACGTCGAGGATCGAGCCGGTGAACGGCTGCGCGTGCTGGAGGACGACCCCGCACTGCCGCCGCACCGCCGACTGGTCGAGCGCCGCCAGGTCCTGACCGTCGTACAGCACACTGCCCGACACCGGACGGTCGAACCCGATGAGCAGCCTCAGCAGCGTGGACTTGCCGCAGCCGCTCGGTCCGACGACCGCCACGAACTCGCCCGCGCCCACCTCGAAGGAGACGTCGTCCAGGACGAGCGGACCGTCGTCGGAGTAGCGGAACGACAGCCGCCGGGCCTCGACCGCTCCGGACAGCGGGCCCGGCCGGGTGCTCGCCGCCCGCACCTCGGGCGAGGCCGCCAGCACCGGCCGGATCTCCTCGAACAGCGGCAGCGCCGCCACCGCCGACACGAACGCGCCCGTCAGCGAGGTCACCGAGGTCAGCAGCATCGTCATCGACGTGTTGAAGGTGAGGAAGTCCGCCGCCGACAGCGCACCGCGCGCCGGACCCGCCAGCAGCATGAACATCAACAGCGAGCACAGCGGCAGGTACACCGCGCCCAGCACGGTGTTGAGGTTCTTGATCCTGCCCAGCCGCTGCTGCATCTCACGGCTGCGGGCGAACTGCTCCGCCCAGGCCGCGTACGCGTAGTTCTCGGCGGCCGCCACCCGCAGCTTCGGCAGCCCGCGCAGGGTCTGGAACGCCTGGTTGTTCAGCTTGTTGGAGAGCGTCACCAGCCGCCGCTGCCAGCGCACCTGCCACAGCCCGAGTCCGAGGAAGACGCCGGCGATCACGACCAGCATGCCGATCGCCGCCATCGCCATCGGGACGCTGTACCAGAGCAGCAGTCCCAGGTTCATCGCGCCGATCGTCGACGCCTGCGCCACCGACGGGCCGAGCCCCGCCAGCAGCCGGCGGATGCCGCTGATGCCCATGGCCGCGCTCGCCAGTTCACCCGTCGAGCGTTCGGCGAAGAACTTGGTGGGCAGCCGCAGCAGCCGGTCCCACACCGCCGGCTGCAGCGTCGCCTCGACGCGGCCCTCCAGCCGCAGGATGGTGAGGTTCTGCAGCAGCATGAAGGACGCGGCCACCAGACTGCTGACCATCACCGCCAGACAGACCTGGACGATCGGATCCGCCTGCGCCCTGGGCACGTACTCGCCGAGCACCTTGCCGGTGGCGATCGGCACCAGGGCCCCGATCGCCACCGTGACCAGCCCGCTCAGCAGCAGGTGCGTCAGATCCCGGCCGGTGCCGCGCATGCTGAACCGCAGCAGCCCGAGCGGACCCAGCCGCTTCTCCGGCAGCGGCCGGTAGAACATCACGGCCCGCGGCTCGAACTCCTCCGCGTTCGCCTTCTCGACGGGCGTCTCCCGCCCGGTCGCGGGATGGACCGCCACATAGCCGCCGCGCCGCCACAGCAACGCGACCGGCGCGCCGGACAGCGCCCGGTGACCGACCAGCGGCCCGACGTCGTCCCGCCACCAGCGGCCGTCGAGGCGCACCGCGCGGACGCGCACCCGGGAGGCGAGGGCGACCTGCTCGACCGGGTCGAGACGCTCGTCGTCGTCGCCCGCGGGGGCGGGCTCGACGAGGCTGATCCCCGCGGCCCGCGCGACCAGCCGGCACGCCGCGAACGTGGCGTCCGCGTCGGCGGCCGTGGCGCGCCGGGGCCCCTTCCCGTCCTGCCTGTCGTTCCTGCCGTTCTTGCCGATCGAGGCCAGCAACGTCCGGTCGGCCCGCGCGCGCACCGCCTCACCGGCCTCGATGCCGGCGGCCGTGCGGGTCTCGTGGGTGCGTTCCAGCTGCTCGATCCAACGGTCCAGCGTGGTCAGCAGCCGGTACTGCTGGTCCACCATGGACTGCCACACCGCCGGGTCCATCAGCAGATCGGCGGCGGCCTCCGCGCCGTACAGCGAGCCGTACTGCACGCTGCCGGGCGGGACCTGCATCCAGAACACGTCGTCGTCGGTGACCTCCGAGGGCCCTTCCGAGGCCATCGGCGCCTGGAAGAGGACGGAGAGCCCCCGGCCCACGCCCAGGGCGAGGGCGTACTCCAGCGGGCTCGACGTCGGCGGCACGTACTGCGGGTTGCCGTACTCGTCGTAGGACCAGGTCTGGGTGCTCGCGGGCTGGTACAGCTCGCGCAGGTCGATACGGCGCACCACGCAGTCGCGCAACGGCCGCGCCACCAGCGTGTGATGGGGGCCGGCGACCGGGCCGAGCAGCAGCGCGCCCGCCTCCAGCCGGCCCAGGTGGTGCCAGTGGCCCTGCTGCCCGGCGTCCACCGCGAACAGGTCCAGCGCGCCCGCCGCGACCAGCCACAGCACCTGCGGCCCTTCGAGGTCGAGCCGCCCGGCCCCCGCGCAGTCGACCGGCGCGCCCATCGTGCCGAGCGCGGCGAGGACGACGTCCCCTTCGTGCGTGACCGTCATCTCACCGCTCCCTGACCAGCGCCGCGTACGCCCCGCCCCGTGCGAGGAGCTCCTCGTGCCGCCCGCGCTCGACGACCGTGCCGTGCTCAAGGACCACGATCTCGTCGCTGTCGCGGACCGTGCTGAGCCGGTGCGCGATCACCACGCACGCGCAGCCGCGCCGGCGCAGGTTGTCCATCACCGTCAGCTCGGTCTCCGCGTCCAGCGCGCTCGTCACCTCGTCCAGGACGAGGATGCTCGGCCGGCGCACCAGGGCCCGGGCGATCTCCAGGCGCTGGCGCTGACCGCCGGAGAAGTTGCGGCCGTCCTGCTCCACCGTGCTGCGGATGCCGCCGGGCCGCCGCATGACGACGTCGTAGAGCGCCGCGTCCCGCAGCGCGTCCACCACGGCCTCGTCCGGGATCGACGGGTCCCACAGCGCCACGTTGTCGCGGACGGTGCCCTCGAACAGGAACACCTCCTGGTCGACGAAGGACACGGACGCCGCCAGCGCACCGCGCGGGATGTCCTCCAGCCGCCTGCCGTCGATGCGGATCACGCCCTCCCAGGGCGTGTACAGGCCGGAGATCAGCCGGGACACCGTCGACTTGCCGCTGCCCGAGCCGCCGACCAGCGCCACCTGCCGCCCCGGCCCGACGCTCAGGTCGAACCCGGTCAGCAGCGGCTTGTCCAGCGGGCTGTAGCCGAAGGCGATGTTCTCCAGCTCGACGTGCCCGTGCAGCCGGCGCGTGGAGTCCGCGCCGCCGGGCCGGTCGTACAGCGGGTCGGCGCGGAAGCTCTCCACGTCCTTCAGCCGCGCCACGTCCGCCGCGAAGTCCTGGATGCGGCCCGCGACGCCGTTGAGCCGGGTCAGCGGGGCGGTGAACCGGGTGACCAGCGCCTGGAAGGCGACCAGCAGACCCACCGAGATATGGCCCTCGATCGCCCGCATCCCCCCGATCCACAGGATCAGGGCGCTGTTCAGCGTGGCGAGCGTCGGCGCGACCACCCCGAGCCAGGCGCTCGGCACACCGAGCCGCTGCTGCTCCTCCAGCGTCGTGGCGTGCTGCCCGGCCCACTTGCGGAAGTAGCCGTCCTCCCCGCCGGTCGCCTTCATCGTCTCGATCAGCTGCAGCCCGGAGTACGCCGTGTTCGTCAGCCGCGCGTTGTCCGCGCGCAGCTTCGCCGTACGGGTCGCGCGCAGCCGGATCACGATCCGCATGGCGACGATGTTCAGCAGGGCCACGCCCACGCCGACGAACGTCAGCTGCGGGTCGTAGGTGTAGAGCAGGACGGCGTAGAGGACGACGACCACCGCGTCCACGCCCGCCGAGGCGAGGTCGCGGGCCAGGGTCTCGGCCACCGCGTCGTTGGACTGCAGGCGCTGCACCAGGTCGGCGGGGCTGCGCTGGGAGAAGAAGGTCACCGGCAGCCGGAGCAGATGGCGCAGGAACCGCGCGCTGGACAGCGTCGAGGAGATGATCCGCCCGTGGTGCAGGTTGGCCTGCTGCAACCAGGTCAGGGCGAGGGTGAGCAGCACGCACGCGCCCATGGACGCGAACAGCACGTCCAGCAGCGAGGTCTGGCCGCCGATCAGGAACATGTCGATGTAGGTGCGGCTGAGCGCCGGCACCGCCGCACCCACCAGGACCAGCAGCAGACTGGCCAGGACGGCGGCCGGCAGGGTGCCCGCGGTGCCGCGCAGCCGGGCCGGCATCGCTCCGAGCACGCCCGGCCTGCGCCCGCCCCGCTCGAAGTCCTCGCCCGGCTCCAGCACCAGCACCACACCGGTGAAGCTGCCGTCGAAGTCCTCCATCGGCACGAACCGGCGGCCCTTGCCGGGGTCGTTGACGAACACGCCCCGGCGGCCGAAGCGGCGGCCCATGCCGTCGTAGACGACGTAGTGGTTGAACTCCCAGAAGAGGATGGCCGGAGCCTTCACCTCGGCGAGGGCGGCCAGGTCCATCTGCATGCCCTTGGCCGTCAGCCCGTAACTGCGGGCCGCCTTGAGCAGGTTGCTGGCGCGGGAGCCGTCGCGCGACACCCCGCAGGCGATGCGCAGCTCCTCCAGCGGGACGTGCCGGCCGTAGTGGCCGAGGACCATGGCGAGGGAGGCGGCGCCGCACTCCACGGCCTCCATCTGAAGGACGGTGGGCGTGCGGACGCTCCCCCGGCGGCCTTTCGGGACGGTGCGGCGGGGCGGAGCCGCGCGCCGTCTGCCCCGGGTCTCCTGCGTGGTGGTCACGGAAGCAGCCAATCGACGGGACGCTGGTCGGCCAGCCGGATCGAGCCCGTGGCCATGGTCATGGAGGCGAGCGGGTACGGCGGCCCGTTCGCGGAGGACCAGCGGTAGCCGCTCTTCGTCGAGGGGGAGGTATCGAGGCGGACCAGGACGGCCACCGGGCGGCCGTCCTCGGTGAACTGCTCGCCGAGCTGGCTGTCCCCGAGGTAGGCGCCGATCTGCTGTGCCGACTGGGCCGTGCGGTCGACCGCCTTCACATGGCCGCGCAGCACGCCGTACTGCTGGGCGGGCACGGTCTGCACGGTCAGGTCCACGGCCGCGTCCTCGGGGATGGAGGCGGCGTTCTCGGCGGGCACGTACACCGTGGCGTACAGCGGGTCGTCGGCGTGGGCGACCTTCTCGACGGCGGCGACGTTCGCGCCGGTGGAGATGATCTGTCCGAGGGTGGCGGCGAGCGCGGTGACGCGGCCCGCGGCGACCGTGCGGACCACGGTCTCGCCCTGGGGCGTGCGCACCTTGAGGACAGGGGAGTTCGCCGGCAGCCGCTGACCCTCGCGCGCGAGGACCGCGGTGACCTGGCCGGCGGCGGGGCTCTGCAGGACGTAGCTGCCCTCGCCGTGGGTGAGGACGGCCGGGGCGCTCACAGTGGAGGCGACCGAGCCGGTCACCGCCCATACGGAAGCGGCGACGAGGGCGATCAGGGTCGCCGACAGCACCAGCCAGCCCTGGGGGCGCGCGAACCGCACCGGCAGGTCGAGTTCCTCCGGCGACTGGAGCTTGGCTAGGGCCTGTTGGCGGAACTGCACGGGCTTCTCTCGGGGGGTCCGGTACGGCGACGAGTCCCGGAGCCGAGGGACGGCTCCGGGACTCAGAAGTCACAGGTGGTGCGATCAGAGACCGGCGACCACGTTGGTGACCGGGGCGGTGCTCAGGCCGGTGACACCCTCGACGGTGCCGACGGCCGTGTCGACCACGCCGGAGACCGGGGCGATGCCGTCCACCAGGCCGGTGACGGTGCCCAGGGCGTTCACGGACAGGCCGCCGGAGACGTTGTCGAGGTCGGCGTCGGCGATCTCGACGGTCTCAACCTGGGGGGTGGAGTTCATGGGGGAACTTCCCTTCATATGGATAACTCGTAAGGGGGGAGCGGCCCCCTCTGGGGACAGATGACGGCCGCGACCGTGGACGCCGGGCCCCCGTCTCCGGGAGCCGCTGCGACCTTGCGGTGCGATGGATCAAAGCAGGTCCGGGGCTGACGCATCCAATCAATCAGCGCTCTCACCAGGGAACATGCGTCACAGGACGGTTGAACCGTGCAGGTTCGGGCACGGCTTGTCGGCGACTTCTTCACACCTCGGCCGGGCTCCGCCCGGCCGGTCGGCCGGAGCGGGCGCGGCGAATCCGACACTCCCGCCCCAATGACGTGGAGGGCGGCGCGCGGATGTGCAGAACTCCTGCCCGCCGTGACCGGCGTGGGTAATCGGTGTGCAGATTCTCTGAAGCAGGGATTCCGCTTGCCGTGATGGACGGAGCGTCAGCATCCGGATGCGGACGGTGTTTTGTGCGGGGCGCGGCGCCACCCGCCGAGCGGGGCGCGGCACCCCTCGTCGAACGGCGCGCGGTCCTCGCTGACCGGACGTCAACCCAGAAGCGAGTACACGGTGCTGGCGCGGGCGGCGAGTTCTCCCGTCCGTTCGGCCGTCATGGTGATGTCGGCGAACGCCATCCGGCGGCCCAGCTTGGTGAGGACCGCATGAATCAAGACATTCGAATCGGCCACCGCGCGCTGGAACGAGGTGGACTGCTGCACCGTCGTCATCGGTACGAAGGCCCCCCGGGCGGCCGACACGGCGATCACGGTGGCGGTGTCCGCCGCGGCCATCAACGCCTGCCCCGACAGCCCGCCACCCTCTCGCGCCAACTCCTGTGACCAGGGCAGACGCAGAACGGCATGGTCGGCTCCGAGGCTCTCCACCCTCAGGCCCAGGGCCTGCACCCAGGGCGCGAAGCTGTCGGAAAGGATCTTGTCGGCTTCGGCGGTCGTCATCGTCATATGGGCGATTGTTCCCCGGGCCGCCCGGTCGGACTCCGGTCATGGCCGATTCATCGTTGTGCAAAGAGAATTGGCAATCGGGATGAACGCGGGCCGCCTCCCCCGCGTACTCCTCGGCAACCAGGCGCCGCTGTACGGAGCTGCCGATCCCCGGCAGCCAGACCCCGTCCCCCAGGAGGTCGAGTTTTTTGAGTCACAAGCGAATTCCGAAGCGTAAGGCCGCGATCGCGGTAGGCGGCGTGGCGGCGCTCGGTGCTGCGGCACTCCTGCTCCCCAACGCCAACGCCTCCCAGGACGGCAACAACGCGGCGGCGGCCGCTCCCAGGACGCTGAAGGCCTCGGACGCCTCGGACCTCGCCTCGCAGCTGGAGAAGCTCCTCGGCGACGCCTTCGCCGGCTCCTACTACGACGACGGCCAGAAGCAGCTCGTGGTCAACGTCGTCGACGTCTCCGGCGACGACAACAACGTCGTCGTGCAGGCCAAGAAGGCGGGTGCGCAGGTCCGCCAGGTCGAGAACAGCCCGGCCGAGCTCAAGGCGGCCTCGCAGACCCTCAAGGCCAAGGCGACCATCCCGGGCACCTCGTGGGCCGTCGACCCCAAGACGAACAAGATCCTCGTCACGGCCGACTCCACCGTCACCGGCGGCAAGTGGGACCGGCTGGAGTCCACCGTCAACAGCCTCGGCGCGAACATGGCGACCATCAAGAAGTCGGCCGGCACGTTCAAGCCCTTCGTCTCCGGCGGCGACGCCATCTTCGGCGGCGGAGCACGCTGCTCCCTCGGCTTCAACGTCACCGCCGGGGACGGCTCCCCGGCCTTCCTGACGGCCGGTCACTGCGGGGTCGCGGCCGAACAGTGGTCCGACTCCGAGAACGGCCAGCCGATCGGCACGGTCGACCAGGCGGTGTTCCCGGGCGAGGGCGACTTCGCACTCGTGAAGTACGACGACGCCGCCACCCAGGCCCCGAGCGAGGTCAATGTCGGCCAGCAGAAGGTCGCGATAACCGAGGCCGCCGAGGCGACCGTCGGCACCGAGGTCTTCCGGATGGGCAGCACCACAGGCCTCTCCAACGGCCAGGTCCTCGGCCTCGACGCCACGGTCAACTACCCCGAGGGCACCGTCACCGGTCTCATCCAGACCAACGTGTGCGCCGAGCCCGGCGACAGCGGCGGCTCGCTGTTCACCCAGGACGGCCAGGCGATCGGTCTGACCTCGGGCGGCAGCGGTGACTGCACCGTCGGCGGCGAGACCTTCTTCCAGCCGGTGACCACCGCCCTCGAGGCGACCGGCGCGACCCTCGGCGCCGGTGGCGCGGGCGGCGGCGCGGGTGCGGGCCAGGAGGCCGGCGGCCAGGGCGACGGCGCGGGCGCCGGTGACCAGGGTGCGGGCCAGGAGGCCGGTGCGGGTCAGGACGCGGGCGCGGGCCAGGAGGCCGGCGGCGAACAGGCCGGCCAGGGCAACGGCGCGGGCGCCGGTGAAGAGGCCGGTGCGGGCCAGGAGGCCGGCGGCGAGCAGGCCGGCCAGGGCGCCGGTGACAAGAACGCGGGCCAGGAGGCCGGCGGTCAGGACAACGGCGCGGGCGCCGGTGACCAGGGCGCGGGCCAGGAGGCCGGCGCGGGCGCCGAGAACGGCCAGAACGACCAGAACGGCGGCGACGGTCAGAACGACAAGCACTGACCGAGGCGCCTGACAGCCCCACCGCCGGCCCCACCCAGCGGTTCCGGGCCGGTCGGTGGAACGGTCCGGCCCTCCGGCGGGAGGGCCGGGCCACGCGCGTGCGGTGACCTGCCGGTGGGAAGGCCGGCCGGGTCACCGCACGCGCGGCATCTCCAGGACCTTTGAGAGGCCGTCAGTCTCCGTCGGCGGCCCGCAGCAACAGCAGGGCCACGTCGTCGATCCGTTCCCCGGCCGCCGCGTAGTGGCCCACCAACTCGTCGGCCAGCTCCTCCAAGGGCGACTCGCCGGCCTCCGCCAGCCGCCGGCCCAGCGCGGCCACCGCGTCCTCGATGTCCACGCCCGGCGTCTCGATCAAGCCGTCGGTGTAGAGGGCGAGGACACAGCCGGGGGAGAGGTCGACCTCCGTGGTCGCGTACGTCGCCCCGCCGTCGATGCCCAGCAGCGGACCGCCCGCGAGGTCGAGGACCCGCACCCGGCCGTCCGGCCGGCGCAGCAGCGGCGGCGGATGCCCGGCCCGCGCCATCACCGCCCGCCCGCGCGCCGGGTCGAGCCGCAGGTACAGACAGCTCGCGAACAGGTCCGAACCCAGGTCGAACAGCAGCCGGTTGGTGCTGCGCATCACCTCCGCCGGTTCCTGACCCACCGTCGTGTACGCGCGCACCGCGGTGCGGATCTGCCCCATCAGCCCCGCTGCCGTCACATTGTGGCCCTGGACGTCACCGATCACCGCCGCCGGCAGCGGCCGCGCCGACACCAGGTCGTAGAAGTCGCCGCCGATCTCCATGCCCCGGGTGGCCGGCAGATAGCGGGCGGTCGCCTCGATCCCGGGCAGCACCGGCAGCGAATGCGGCAGCAGCGCCGCCTGGAGCCCGTGGGCCAGCTGGTGCTTCACGTCGTAGAGCAGCGCCCGGTCCAGGGCCTGCGCGATCAGACCCGCCAGGCTCGTCAGCACCGCCCGCTCGTGCGTGGAGAACGTCCGCGGCCGCGGGTACGCCAGCACACACGCCCCCACCGGGCGGCCGGAGGCGATCAGCGGCAGGAACGCCCAGGCTGCGAAGCCGTCGGGTGTCGCGTGCCGGGCCGGATACAGGCGCTCCAGCTGCTGCCGTGAGTCGAAGAACGCCGGCACCCCGTGCGAGACGGTGTGCGCACCGGGGGTCGGGGCGTTCAGTGGCATCCCGTCGAACCGCTCCACCACATGCGGATCGGGATAGCCGTGGTGCCCCAGCACATGCAGCCGGCCCGCCCGCGCCCCGAGCAGCGCCAGCGCCCGGCTGCCCACGGCGGGCGCGATCTCGTCCGCGACCAGCCGCACCACGTCCTGCACGCTCACCGTCTCCGTCAGCGCCCCCGCGAGACTCAGCGCCTGCGACATCGACACCAGCCGCGTCGGCGCGTCCCCCTGCCCGGCACGGGGCGGACCCGGCTCCGCCACGCCCCGGGCCCGGCTGATCCGCACGCTGATCCCCGTGGTGCTCGGATACAGCCGGAACGACAGCCACTCGGACGGCGGGCGCAACGCCACGAACGACGTGGCGACCTGGCTGATCAGCGCGGCCCGGTAGTGCTCCTCGTACGCCGGGTCGTTCAGCCAGGGCACCGACGCCCACAGCTGGGTGCCCAGCAGCCCGCTCACCGGGACGCCCAGCAGCTCGCCCGCCGCCGCGTTGGCGAAGCCCACTCGCCCGGTGAGGTCCAGCGAGCACATCCCGTACGGCAGCCGGCCCACCATCCGCGCCGCCTCCACCGTGCCGAGCGTGCCCGACACACCGCCCAGCGGGCCCGCGTCCAGCGGATCGGTTTCCGCCCGCACCGGACGGTTGTGCGCCGCCGCCCGCTCCAGCCGCAGCGCCAGCCGCTCGCAGGCCGACTCCAGCGCGCCGCGCTCACGGTCGGACAGCTCCGGAGGATGCGAGCCCGGCCAGGTCACGTAGAGCGCGCCGTACACCCTCGTCCCGGTCGCCACCGGCGCGGCCGCCAGCGCGAAGGGGTACGGCAGGACGACGGCGACGCGGGGATAGCGCCGGGCCATGTCCTCCTCACCGCCCACCCACACCAGCCGGCGTTCGCGCACCGCCTCGGCGACCGGGACGGGCGCGCTCAGCCCCACCCGCTCCCAGGGCGCCGCGAAGGACCGGGGCAGCCCCGCCATCACGGCCATCTCCAGCACCGGCTCGTCGTCCGGACGGAGGTAGACCGCGCCGGAGTGCGCCCCGACGGCGTCCATCACCGCGGTCAGCGCCAGCGACAGCACCGGCTGGCCCACCGGGGCGGCGACCGTCGCCGGCCGCCCGCCGGACGTCTGCCCTTCGGACACGGCGACCACCTCCTCGCCCGGCCGCGCGCTCCCCAGGCAACCAAATCTGCCCCCGGACGGCCCGACGCGCACGGCGGCCGACCGCCGGGCGGGCCCCGGTGACGCCGCAAGGGCTGCGTGAACCCGGGACAAGCGCTGTAATACCGACGTGGTCAGTGAGGGCGCTGCGCAGCGCGGAACGGGAGCGTCGCGTGCCGAAGCCGCTCTCGGAGCGATCGCTTCCGGTCCGGCCTCACCCGAACGGCTCCGCCGCGTCCTCGAACAGGCGCTCGTCTTCGCCGGTGCGGCCCTCGCCGCCCGCTACGCCCCCGAGGGCGGCCGGCTCCACCTGGTCGACTCGGCCGGCGTCCCCCACCGGTTCTACGGGCTGAGCGAGAACTACCCCGCCGACGGCGACTCCCCGGCCGCCCGCGCTCACCGCGACGGCCGACCGGTCTGGTCCGGCCCGGCGGAGCCCGACCGGACCGGGCAGGGCGTCCACGTCGCCGCCCTGCCCGTGTCCGGCGGCGGCTGCCTCCTCGTCGCCGGCGAGCGCCCCGGCGGCTTCGGCCCGCAGGACCGCGCGTTCCTGACACTCGTCGCCGAGGCCCTGACCCCGGCCGCCGCCGCCCCGAGGACGGCCGACGGCGAAACCGCTGCCGGTCCTGCCGCCGATTCCCGGGCCGTCGCCGACTCCGACACCGCCGCCGATTCCGGCACCGTCGTCGAGGAGGACGGCCCCCACGCCTTCCGGCTCGCCATGGACACCGGACGGGTCGAGGCCGGCGACGCTCTGCTGGAGCTGTTCGGCCTGAGCCGGGACGGATTCGACGGCCGCGTCGAGACTCTGCTCGGCCTGACCCTCCCCGAGGACCTGCCGTCCCTGATGTCCGTGGTCGAGGCCGGCCATATGTCGATCGGCGACCGCGAGCTGGAGTTCCGGGTGCTGCGGCGCGACGGCCCGCCCCGGTGGGTGCGGCTGCGCGGCCGTCTCCTGCCCGGCGGCGCGGGCCGCCCCGCCCGACTGGCCGGCACCGTCGCCGACGTCTCCACCCTGCGCTCCGACGTCACCGACGTGGCCCGCGTCCAGCGGCTCGCCGCCTCGCTCGCCGCCGCCCGCACCGTTCGCGAGGTCAGCCGTGCCGTCGTCTCCGCCCTGCGCTCCCCGCTCGGCGCCGACCGGATGGCGCTGGCCACGCTGGAGAACGATCGCCTCGTCGTCACCGTCCTCGACCCGCCCGAACCTGAGGCCTGGCCCGAGCTGTGGCGGCTGGAGTGGCGCACCGAGTGGCCCGACGCACCCGTGCGCGCCATGCCCACCCTCGCCTCCGCCCTGCGCGAGGGCCGTACCCGGATCTGGCCGGCCGGCACCGCCCTGGAGCCCGCCCTCGCCGAGGTCGGCCCCGGCGGCCTCGCGGTGCTGCCGCTGTCCGCCGCCGGCCGGATGACCGGCGCCTGCCTCATCGGCTGGGACCAGCCGCACACCTTCGGCCCCGAGGAACGCGCCTTGCTCACCGCCTCCGCCGGCCTCGTCGGGCAGGCCCTGACCCGCGCCCACGCCTTCGACGCCGAGCACGAACTCGTCGGCATGCTCCAGCGCCAGCTGCTCCCGCGCCGCCTGCCGAGGCTCCCCGGGGCGGTCGCCGTCGCCCGCTACCTGCCGGCCACCGCCGGTCTGGAGGTGGGCGGCGACTGGTACGACGTGATCCCGCTGCCCGACCACCACGTCGCCCTCGTCATCGGCGACGTCCAGGGACACAGCACCGCCGCCGCCACCCTCATGGGCCAGATGCGCACCGCGCTGCGCGCCTACGCAGCCGAGGGGCATCCGCCGGACGTCGTCGTCGCCCACTCCAACCGGCTGCTGGTGGAGATGGAGACCGACCTCTTCGCCACCTGCTGCTACGTCGACGTCGACATGGAGGCCGGCACCGCCTGGTCCGTGCGGGCCGGGCACCCGCCGCCCGTCCTGCGTCACCCGGACGGCTCCGCCGAGATCACCGAGTCCGACGGCGGGCCGCCGCTCGGTGTGGTCACCCAGGCCGACTTCCCGATGGCCCCGCTGCGGCTGCTGCCCGGCACCGTCCTCGCCCTGACCACGGACGGCCTGGTGGAGTCCGCCGACTGCGACATCGACGCCGGCCTGGAACGCCTCGCCCACGGCCTGTCCCTCGCCGACCCCGCGCACCTCGGCCTGGTCGCCGACGCCCTCCTCGGCGACGCCCACCGCGGCGACGACGTGGCGCTCCTCCTCATGCGCTACGACGGCATGTCCGTCAAGCCGCTGCGCGAGGGCTGGACGGTGTGGCGGGTCCCCGAGGCGGCCCGGCACGCCCGCCGCTTCACCCGGCGCACGCTGCGCACATGGGGCGTGCCCGCCGACGCCATGGACGCGGCCCTGCTCGTCGTCTCCGAACTCGTCACCAACGCCCTCGTGCACACCGACGGCCGGGTCCGGCTCGACCTCGGCCTGCTCAACCACCGGCTGCGCCTCGCCGTCACCGACGCCTCCCCGCGCACCCCCGTCAAACCCCCCGGCCTCACCTGGGAGGCCACCGGCGGCCGGGGCATCCTCCTGGTGGAGGCGGTCTCCGACACCTGGGGGACGGTGCCGGTCAGCGGCGGCAAGCAGGTGTGGAGCGAGATCCCCCTCGAGCAGCACGGCGACTGAGGACGCCGGCGCCGGGGTGTGCCCTCGGCCGGGCGTGTTCTGGACCGGGCGTCCCGGGCCGGGCGTCCTGGGCGGGGCGTGTCCTGGGCCGGGAAGGGTACCCGCCCGTGCATGGACACCATCGCCTCCGCCCACCTGGCGGCCTCCGGGGGGTCAGCACTGGCCTCCGTCGCGTTCGTCATCGTCGGTGTCGCCCTCGTCGGCGGTCTGATCTGGGCTTTCCGGCTCGGATTCCGCGTACGCAGGCGCGAGCCGGGGCCGCCCCGTCCGCACGAGCAGCCCCGCATGCCCGCGTCCGGCCCCGTCCGGGAGAGCAGCGAGGGGCGCGAGCCGAACGAGATGCCCCGGTCCACGGACGGCGAACGCCTCACCCCGCACGAGCTGCGGCCCACCGGCAGCCGTCCCGGCGACGACCAGGGCCGCCCGCGCTGGGACGAGGGCTCCAGCGGTTCGTTCGGCAGCGGTGGATCCGGTGCCCGCTGATCCATCCCCCAGAGAAAGGCAGTGAACCGTCGTGACCTCGCAGACCGAGGAGAAGCCCGCCGTGCGCCGGGAGAACCCCGCCGTGCGCCGGCCCGAGACCGGCTGGGCCAGGGCCCGCCGCCTCGGCAGAGGCGGCGCCGCGCCGCGCACCTGCCTCCCCGCCGTGCACACCCCGGGCGCCACGCCCGGGACGCCGTACGGCGTGGAGGGCAACATCGTCAGGGGGGACGACTGAGGGACGACGGACCCGGGAGACAGGGGTCGCCGCTCGCCACGGGCGCGCGGTGACCGCCGTACGCTGAGATCGTGCGCCTCCTGCTGACGTCCGACACCCATCTGCCGAAGCGCGCCAAGGCCCTGCCGGCCCCGCTGCTCGACGAACTCCCGCACGCGGACGTGGTGATCCACGCCGGGGACTGGGTGGACACCGCCACCCTCGACCTGCTGGAGCGGCGCAGCCGCCGGCTCGTCGCCGTGTACGGCAACAACGACGGCCCCGAGCTGCGCGCCCGGCTCCCCGAGACCGCCCGCGCCGAGCTCGGCGGGCTGCGCTTCGGGGTCGTCCACGAGACCGGGCCCGCCCAGGGGCGCGAGGCGCGCTGCGCCGACCGGTACCCCGATCTCGACGTCCTCGTCTTCGGGCACAGCCACATCCCCTGGGACACCACCGCCCCCGGCGGACTCAGGCTGCTCAACCCGGGCTCTCCGACCGACCGCCGCCGCCAGCCGCACTGCACCTATCTCACGGCCACGGTGGCCGACGGCCGGCTCACCGACGTCGTCCTGCACCGCCTGCCGCCCCGGTCGAGGTGACCGGACACCGACCTTACTCGTGAGTCAGAAGCTATTGACGGTGTCCGGAAATGATCCGACTGTAGTGGACATGCCGAATATCCGGGCACGTCTGCTCGTTGTTCTGGTTGTCCTCAGCGGATTCCTGACGGTGGCGGGCACCCCGTCCGCCACCGCCGCCACCGTCCCCGACTCGCTCCCCTTCGACGGCACCCCCCTCACCGTCTCCGGCGGCCGCTTCACCGACGCCCTCGGACGTGAGGTCGTCCTGCGCGGCTACAACGTGTCCGGCGAGACCAAACTCGCCGAGAACAAGGGCCTGCCCTTCGCCTCGGCAGCCGACGCGAAGAAGTCGGCGACCGCGCTCCGCGCCCTCGGCGGCGGCAACTCCGTGCGCTTCCTGCTCTCCTGGGCCTACGCCGAGCCCGTGCGCGGCCAGGTCGACACCGCCTATCTGGCCGCCGCCACCGACCAGATGCGCGCCTTCCTCGACACGGGGATCCGCGTCTACCCCGACTTCCACCAGGACCTGTACTCCCGGCACCTGTTCGACCCGGACAGCTGGTACACCGGCGACGGCGCTCCCCAGTGGGCCGTCGACGCGGGGAACTACCCCGACGAGTCCTGCGGCATCTGCTTCTTCTGGGGTCAGAACATCACCCAGAACGGCGCGGTGAAGGCCGCGCAGCACGACTTCTGGCACAACGCCCACGGCCTCCAGGACGCCTTCCTCACCACCGCCCAGCGCACCATGACGTACCTCAGGGAGAACCTCACCGCGGGGCAGTTCGCGGGCGTCGTCGGCTTCGACCCCTACAACGAGCCGTACGCCGGCTCCTACGACTCCGGTCAGAACAGCCGCAGTTGGGAACGTGACCTGCTCTGGCCGTTCTACGTGAAGTTCCGGGCCCGGATGGACGCGGCGGGCTGGCAGGACAAGCCCGCCCTCGTGGAGCCGAACCTCTTCTGGAACGCCAACATCGCCTCCCAGAAGCAGGAGGGCGGCCTCCTCGACGCGGGCGCGCTCGGCTCCCGCTACGTCCTGAACACCCACTTCTACGACCAGAAGGCCATCTCCGGGATCCTGATGTGGGGCAAGGCCGCCGACGGCCAGTACGCCGGCGACTTGGGCGCGGTCCGCGACCGCGCGGCGGCGGCCGGCACGACCGCCGTGGTCAGCGAGTTCGGCCACCCCCTCGCGGGCACCGTCGCGGACAAGGCGCCGACCGTCCTCAAGGCCATGTACCAGGCTCTCGACTCCCGGGTGAAGGGCGCGAGTTGGTGGAACACCCCGGCCGCCTCCGGTCCCGTGCTGTCCGGACAGCAGTGGCAGTGGGACCTCTACAACGGCCGCCACAGCGAGAGGATGAACGGCAACCCCGGCAAGGTGCTCGCCACCGGCGACGCCTGGAACGACGAGGACCTCTCCGCCGTACGCCTCGACGACGCGGGTCAGGCGACGCTCCGTCAGGACGCCCGGCTCCTGGACCGCGTCTACCCGGCCGCCACCAGCGGCGCGACCCTCGCCTTCACCTACGAGGACCGCTCACGCGACGGCTCCGCCACCCTCACCTGGAACCCGGTCCCGGCCGCCCTGCCGAACACGGCGCAACTCGTCGGCTCCGGCCAGTACGGCCTGCTCGTCTGGCGCTCGGCCGGCGGGACCGCGCCCACCGAACTCCATCTGCCCGCCTCCTTCCCGACCGCGTCCACCACCGTCGTCTCCGACCTCGCCGCGGTGCACGCCCCGCCCCCGTACACGACCGCCACGCCGGTCGGCGCGGCCCCGGAACCGGGCGGCGCCGGCAGCCGCCGGCTGCTGCTCACCGCGCCAGGTACGGGCACGGTCCACTACGCGCTGGTGACCAACGGGGCGAACGCTCCCTCCGCGGCCCTGCTGGCCGCGGCCCGCTCCGAACTGTCCGCGTGGGTCGGCCAGAAGCTCGGGTGAACCGACGGCGCCCCCAGGGGATCACCCCCCGGGGGCGCCACTCCGGACGCGTGGCCCTCACCGTGCGGCCCTGCCGAGCGGTCAGTTCGCGGGGCTCGTCCAGTCGGCGGCGACATGACCCAGCCGGACGCGCTGCGGGTGGTCGCCCACCGGCACCGACACGACCTTGCGTCCGGTGGCGAAGTCGATCGCGGTGACCTGGTCGGTGCCGCTCTCGGAGATCACACAGCTCTTGCCGTCCCCGCTGACCGTGGCCCAGTAGGGCTTGGAGGCGGTCACGAGCGGACCCTCCTGGAGGGTCGCGCGGTCGACCACGGTCGCGTAGTCGTCCATGGTGCCGGCGACGCACAGCTTGGCCCCGTCGGGGCTCATCGACAGGCCGTGGTGGCGCGAGTCGTTGACGAACGTGGTGCGGTCGTCGCTGGTCGCCGGGTTCTTCGGCAGGGTCTTCGTCCGGGTGATCCGGTCGGTGGCGACGTCGTACTCGAAGAAGCCGTTGAAGAACGACACCTGGAAGTACAGCTTGGACTCGTCCGGCGAGAACACCGCCGGGCGGACGGCGTCCGAGTAGTCCTTGAGGCCGATCGCGTCGAGCCGCTGCCGCATGTCGATGACCTTGACCTGCTTGAACGTCGTCGCGTCGACGACGGTGATGCGCCGGTCGCCCTTCGTCCAGTCCAGCCACGGCGCGTCGAGCGCGTTGTTCACCTCGCCGATGGACATGGTCCAGATCTGCTTGCCGTCCTTGCTGAAGATGTTCTCGTGCGGCTTGTCGCCGGTGGAGTACGAACCCAGCTGCCGGCCCGTCCGGATGTCCAGCACGTGCACGGTGTTCGACGTCGAGGCGGAGACCGCGACCCGCGTGCCGTCGGGGGAGACGGCCATGTGGTCGGAGCGGTAACCGGACACGGCGAACCGCCAGTTGACGCGCCCCGTCGCGAGGTCGATCGAGACGACGTCGGCGAAGCTCGGCCGGGAGACGACCACCGAGGAGCCGTCCGGCGTGGAGTACATGTCGTCGACGAACTGGTCGTGGCCCTCGCCGACGCTGTTGCGGATGGTCATGAAGGCGATCCAGCGGACGGGGTCGGCGTTGATCTCCGCCATCCGCTCTTCCTTGTCGGGGATGACGTTGATCCGGCCGATCCTCGCGAAGTCACCGGTGGACCTGATGACGTCGGCGGTGCCGTCCCAGTTGTTGCCGACGAACATCACCTCGCGCAGCGCGGCCGCGGAGGGAGCGGCGGGGGCTGCGGTCGCGGCGGCGGCGGGGGCGGTGACGGTCAGGACGAGGGCGGCGGCCACGGAGCATAGGTGCCTGGTTCTGCTGACAGGCATGAGTGCTCTCTCCTCTGGGTGGGGGTGGGGCGCGGGCGCGCGCGAAGCCCGCCCGAATCTGAACACCGTTGCGTTCAAAGTTGACTTACTGGAAAGTAAGGAAGAGGCGGCCTTCACCACAAGACCATGGGCACGACAAAATCGAGCGGGACGGCGACGAGGGAGGATGCGTGACGGGCAGACTCAGGGCGCCGACGGGACGGTACGCGGGCAAGACCGCCGCCGAACGGCAGGCCGAGCGGCGCCGGCGCTTCCTGGACGCGGCCCTGCACCTGTTCGGCGACGCCCCCGGCTACCGGGGCACCACGGTCGCCGCGCTCAGCGAGGCCGCCGGGCTGTCCACCCGCCAGTTCTACGAGGAGTTCCGCACCCTGGAGGACGTCCTCGCGGCACTCCATCTCCAGGTCAACGACCGGGCCGAGGAGGCCGTGGTGGCCGCCTTCGCCGCCGCCCGGGACCTGCCCCTCGCCGACCGGGTCACCGCGATCTTCCGTGCGTACGCGGGTGACGTCACCGGCGACCCGCGCCGCATCCGCATCACCTTCGTCGAGATCGTCGGCGTCAGCCCGCGCATGGAGGAACAGCGCCTGGCCCGCCGGGCCCGCTGGGTGGACCTGATCTGCGCCGAGGCGACACAGGCCGCCGCGCGCGGCGAGGCGGCGCCCCGCGACTACCGCCTGGCTGCCACGGCGTTCATCGGCAGCGTCAACGGACTCCTGCACGACTGGAGCGCCGGCTGGGTCGACGCCACCCTCGACGAGGTCGTCGACGAACTGGTCAGCCAGCTCCTGGGCATCCTGCGCCCCCCGGGCTGGATTCCCGCCGGCTCATGACCGGCGCGCGCAGGCTCGGGCGCCGGTCATGAGCGGCCCCGGTGCGACGCCCTCGACGACGGGCTTTAGAGCTCCGAACAAAAGTGGAGCCCGGCTCCACTTTCGTTCGGAGCTCTTACTCGTCCCAGGCCTGGATCATCGTCTGGCCGACGATCTTGCCGTCCCGCAGCGAGAGCATCGACTCCGACAGCACGCGGACCCCGTCCGTGTACTCGCAGGACTCGGTGAAGGCGGCGCGGTCGCCCTGGATGACGCAGTCCTCCAGCCGGTGCGTCATGTCACGGCTGTAGACGTCGTCGAGCATCCCGGCGATCTCGTCACGGCCGTGCAGGACGGTGGGCCGGCTGGGCTGGCTGTTGCGGTCCACGACGCGCACTTCCGCGTCGTCCGCGTAGAGCGACAGCAGCGTCGCCGGGGTGTTCCCCTCGACGCCCCTGCGCAGGGTCTCGGTGTCGAAGGCGGAGCCTGCCGCGGTGCCCATGGTGACCTCCTCGTGAGGACCGCGGGCCCAGGGGGCGGGCCCGCCGGGACCTCACTTCGAGACTCCTCCGTCCGCCCCGACCCGGCAAGCGCGGGACACCGCAGTCCGCCTGTCGGGTGAGCGGCGCCCCCCACCCGTGTCCGACGGTCCTCCCCGCCGTTGCTGAGGGCATGATCTCCACTCGACGCATCGTCGCCGCCGCCTGTCTCGCCGTCGGGGTCACCGGCCTCGCCGCGCCCATGGCGAACGCGGCCGACGCCCCGGCCGGCGGCCGGCTCAACCCGATGACCCTGCTCGACTCGATCGCCGAGAGCGACATCCCCGCCGAGCACCGGGGCGAACTGCCGCCGGTGTCGAGCCAGTTGAACGAGCTCAACAAGGTGAGCGAACTGCGCAGGCTGGGCGAGCTGCACCAGGTCACCGACCTCGCCGCTCCCGTCACCGGTCTCCTCCCCGCCGTCCAGGCCTGAACCGGGGGGCGCCCACCCCACCAGGGCGCCCCCGCCCAGGTGACCTGCCCCGATCGCCGTGCGCGGACCGATCAGCGCCC
Organism: Streptomyces sp. NPDC101166; assembly: GCF_044768125.1. Taxonomy (NCBI): domain Bacteria; kingdom Bacillati; phylum Actinomycetota; class Actinomycetes; order Kitasatosporales; family Streptomycetaceae; genus Streptomyces; species Streptomyces sp. NPDC101166. The sequence continues at coordinate 302,446 of NZ_JBIWPF010000004.1, read as the reverse complement.
CGTAGGGTCGGAAGCGGACGGACCGCCGCCGATGAAAGGGGCCGCACCATGGCGCAGGAAGTGCGCGGAGTGATCGCACCGGGGAAGAACGAGCCGGTGAGGGTGGAGACGATCGTGGTGCCCGACCCGGGCCCCGGCGAGGCGGTGGTGAAGGTGCAGGCCTGCGGCGTCTGCCACACCGATCTGCACTACAAACAGGGCGGGATCAACGACGAGTTCCCCTTCCTGCTCGGACACGAGGCGGCCGGCGTGGTCGAGTCCGTCGGGGAGGGCGTCACCGACGTCGCCCCGGGCGACTTCGTGGTCCTCAACTGGCGTGCGGTGTGCGGCCAGTGCCGGGCCTGTCTGCGCGGCCGCCCCTGGTACTGCTTCGACACCCACAACGCCCGCCAGAAGATGACCCTGACCGACGGCACCGAACTCTCGCCCGCACTGGGCATCGGCGCGTTCGCCGAGAAGACCCTGGTCGCCGCAGGCCAGTGCACCAAGGTGGACCCGGCGGTGTCGCCCGCGGTGGCCGGACTGCTCGGCTGCGGCGTGATGGCGGGCATCGGCGCGGCGATCAACACCGGTGAGGTCGGACGCGGCGACTCGGTCGCCGTCATCGGCTGCGGCGGGGTCGGCGACGCGGCGATCGCGGGCGCCCGGCTGGCCGGCGCCGCACGGATCATCGCCGTCGACATCGACGACCGCAAGCTGGACACGGCCCGGACCATGGGCGCCACGCACACCGTGAACTCCAAGGAGACGGATCCGGTCGAGGCGATCCGCGAGCTGACCGGCGGCTTCGGCGCGGACGTCGTCATCGAGGCGGTCGGCCGCCCCGAGACCTACCGGCAGGCCTTCTACGCCCGCGACCTCGCCGGAACCGTCGTCCTGGTCGGCGTGCCCACCCCGGAGATGAAGCTCGAACTGCCGCTGCTGGACGTCTTCGGGCGCGGCGGATCGCTGAAGTCGTCCTGGTACGGGGACTGTCTGCCCTCCCGGGACTTCCCCATGCTGATCGACCTGCACCAGCAGGGCCGCCTGGACCTGGGGGCGTTCGTCACCGAGACCATCCGGCTGGACGAGGTGGAGAAGGCTTTCGAGCGGATGCACCACGGCGACGTGCTGCGCTCGGTGGTGGTGCTGTGATGTCCGCCCGCATCGAACGCCTCGTCACCTCCGGTCAGTTCACCCTCGACGGCGGGACCTGGGACGTCGACAACAACGTCTGGCTCGTCGGCGACGACCACGAGGTCGTCGTCATCGACGCCGCCCATGACGCCGAGGCCATCGCCGCCGCCGTCGGCGACCGTCGGCTCACGGCCATCGTGTGCACCCACGCCCACAACGACCATGTGGGGGCGGCCCCCGCCCTCGCCGACCTCACCGGCGCGACGATCTGGCTGCACCCCGACGACCTGCCGCTGTGGAAGCTGACCCACCCCGACCGCGAGCCCGACGCCCATCTGGCCGACGGCCAGGTCATCGAGGCCGCCGGCGCCGACCTCACCGTCCTGCACACCCCCGGGCACGCGCCCGGCGCGGTCTGTCTGCACGACCCCGGGCTCGGCGTGCTCTTCACCGGAGACACCCTCTTCCAGGGCGGCCCCGGCGCCACCGGCCGCTCCTGGTCCCACTTCCCGACGATCATCACCTCGATCCGGGACCGGCTGCTGACGCTGCCGCCCGAGACCAAGGTCCTCACCGGGCACGGCGACCCCACCACCATCGGCGCCGAGGCGCCCCACCTGGACGAATGGATCAAACGCGGCCACTGACTGCAGAAGTCCGCGAACCACCGGCTGCGGCCGGCCGTCGTCGGCGACGTCTCAGGGCACGTCGCCGACAGCCCCGCTCCGCGGGACTTCGCGCACGAGGCCGGTCAGGGCCGCCGGCTGTGCTTCGTGCCGGACGAGGCGGCCCCGGCACAGAGGTGGCGGCCGACGACCGGCTGACCGGCCCGCCCAGGGGCCGCTGTGATACCGCGGTCGCGGGAGCTCACCCGTCCGCCGCCGGGGACATCGGCCAGCGCGCCGAATGCCCCGGCGGCAGCCCCAGGTCCTTTCGCACGGCCGCGTAATAGCCCTCGCGGGCGGCCCGCTGCCGCTCCAGCAGGGCCGGCCAGGCCGCCGCGTCCCGGGTGGCCGCCCGCACGAACCGCTCCATGTCCATCACCACGGTCACCCACGCCCGGGCCCGCTCCACCACCTCAGGGCTGCCCAGCATGAGCAGCGCCTCGCCGGTGGGGTCCCGGCCGTCGGTCGCCTCCGCCATCAGCGGCTCCGCCTCCGTGAGGGACATCGGGTGCGGATGCGGATCCTCGCCTAGGTGCGCGGCGACGCGGTACGTCAGCACGACCGACTTCTTCAACGTCCGCGCGTAGTCCGCGTACACGGCGAGCCGCCGTTCCTCCCACCGAGCCGCCCGCTCGCGCCTGAACCGCTCCCGGTCACTGCGCGCCAGCGCCAGATACGACCCCAGGGCGCCGATCACCACACCGACGAGCGCGGGCAGTTGCTGTATGAACGCGGACATGCGGGCACGCTACCGGGTCGCTGCCGCCCGCCCCGTGGCGGCGCATCCGGCGAACTTCACCGTTTCGTCACAGCTCGCGCCGGACTACAACCGCCGGGGCGGTCCACCTGTCCAGTAAGTCGAGAGGGCCGAACACGCCAGGAAGAAGAGGGCAGTCATGGGGGACATACGCAGACGAGGGGCCGTGGTGCTCGGGGTGACGGGGCTGATAGCGCCGTTGACGCTCGCACTGGGCGCGACGCCCGCGCAGGCCGCGAGTTGTTCGACGCAGGCCGGGCCGTACCAGAAGCAGGTCGAGAGGTTCCTCGGCCGGCCCGTCGACGGCAAGCAGTCGGCCGCCGACTGCAAGGCGATCCGCGCCTTCCAGAACAAGCACGGCATCACGCCGAACATCGGCTACGCGGGGCCCGTCACCTGGGGCGTGATGGACCTGATGAACAAGCAGAAGGCCGTGGGCAACAAGCCCAACAAGGCCGGCAAGTGCCCGACCAACAAGGGCCGCATCGCCTGCGTCGACCTCACCCTCCAGCTCAGCTGGATCCAGGACGGCGGCAAGCTCGTCTACGGGCCGGTCCCGGTCCGCACCGGCCGCAACGGGTATGAGACCCGCACCGGCCTGAAGAAGATCTACTGGCGGAGCATCAACCACGTGTCGACGATCTACCACGTGCCCATGCCCTACAGCCAGTTCTTCGACGGCGGACAGGCCTTCCACTCGGTCGGCGTCAGCATGTGGAACCCGCCGGGCTCCCACGGCTGCGTCAACATGACCAAGACGGCGGCGCAGAAGTACTGGTCATTGCTGCGCAAGGGCGACGACGTCTTCGTGTACGGGCGCAAGCCGGGGACGTGAGCGGCCGGACCGACCGGACGAACGGGTCGAGAAGGGGACGGGCGGACGTGATCAGTGACACGTCCGCTTTGTCCATTTAAATCAGGTATTACTCACGTTGCCTTCACCTTCGACCCCTTAAGATTCACATCATGTCCACCACTGTTGAACGCCTCTCCGAGCGATCGGCCGAAGAGGTCAACGAAGAGATCAGGGCCCTGTGGCGCCGATCCGGCGGGACACTGAGCGGCGAGCAGCGCGAGGAGTACCAGCGGCTCGTCCTGGAGTGGGCCGCCGCGGCCCCGAGCGCGGGCCAGGCGGTCTGACCGACCGCCCGGCCGGCGCTCCCCACCCGCCCCGCCTCCCTCATCCCCAGGTCGTCGAGTAGTACCGCTGGTAGGCCTTGCGGTCCTGCTCGGCCCGGAAGTAGCGCGTCGCGGCCAGCGCCACCAGACTTCCCGCGATCACCAGCAGGCCCGGCCCGACGTTACGGGGGTCGATCAGGCGCGAGGCCAGCGTCGTACCGCTCGTGCCGCCCGTCGCCGGCGTGGTCGAGCCCGGCGAGGTCCCGCCCGGACCGGCCCCCGCGGCGCCCGTCGGCGCGGACGTCGGCTGGGAGCCGTCCCCGTTCGGCGGGGCCGACATGCCCTTCTGGGCGTCGGACGGCGCGGCCACGATCAGCTGCACGCCCAGCTGGGCCAGCGCCTTCGTCACCGGCTGGAAGTACGTCGTGCCTCCCGTGTTGCAGTCGCCGCTGCCGCCCGAGGTGATGCCGAGCGCGACGCCCTCGGAGAACATCGGCCCGCCGCTGTCCCCGGACTCGGCGCACACGGTCGTCTCGATCAGTCCGGAGACCGTGCCCTCCGGGTAGTTCACCGTCGCGTCCAGTCCGGTGACCTCGCCGTCGCGCAGCCCGGTCGTGCTGCCGCTGCGGAACACCCGCTGGCCGACGGCCGCGTCGCCCACGCCCGTGATCCGCACCCCGTTGCCGTTGCCGATGGCCACCACGTCGGCGCCCTCACCGGCCTTGCCCGCCGAGTACTGCACCAGGGAGAAGTCGGCGCCGGGGAAGTTGGAGACGACCGTCTTGCCCAGCGCCCGGTTGCCCTGGTTGTCGGCGAACCACGCGGCCCCGGAGGGCCCGCAGTGGCCGGCGGTGAGGATGAAGTCGTTCGAGCCGTTGGTCACGTTGAAGCCCGCCGAGCAGCGCCCGCCGGTGGACAGGATGGGCAGCGCGCCGTTGATGCGGGTGGTGAAGGTGCTCTTGGTGCGCTCCATGCGGACGTAACTGCCGATGCCCGACGCGACCTTCGTCAGCCGCGACCAGTCCGAGGCGGAGACGGTCTTGTCGCCCCGCACGACCACCTGATTCGACCGGTAGTCCAGCACCCACGCGGTTCCGGGCACCTTCGGGGCCGAACGCAGCGCCGCCGTCGCGGACTTCAGCTCGTTCATGCTGTGCCCGACGACCTTCGCCCGTGCGCCCGCCTTGCGGACCGCGGCCGCGCTCTCGTCGTCGGTGACGGCCACGACCGGCCGTCCTTCGTCGTCGATCCACGTGCCCGCGGTGCGGGAGGCGCCGAGCGTCTTCACCAGGTTCGCCCCGGTGCTGTCGGCGGACCTCGCCGTGTCGCCCGCCACCGCCGAGGTGACGGGCGGCTCGCCGGCCATGGCCGCCTGGGTGATCATGGCCCCTCCGGCGACGAGTCCGCCGACGGCCGCCAGCCGTGTCACTCGCCGGACGATCCGCCGTCGTACGTGCCTCATGCATGGCTCCCGAACCAGAACGCGCGGTGTCAACACCGCGGGGCCCTCCGGTCGTTGAGCGCCCTTCTTTCCATACGCGCCCGGACTCCGCAGCGTTCACCCGGAGGGTGATCATTTCACCGCTTGCGGGCCACTCCGCCGAACATGGCGACCTCGTCCGGCTCCGCCCCGCCGAACGTCTCGGGACGCCAGCGCGAGCAGGACACCACACCCGGTTCCAGCAGCTCCAGTCCCTCGAAGAAGCGGGCCACGTCCGCGGGCGTGCGCTGGGTCAGCTTCGGCGTGCCGTGCTCGTTCCAGAACCGCACCGCCTCGTCCACGTCCGGCATCGCCGGGGAGGTGACGGTGTGCGACAGCACCAGGTGGCTGCCGGGCGGGAGCGCGTCCATGAGGCGGCGCACCAGGGCGTACGGATCCTCCTCGTCGCCGAGGAAGATGACCACGCCGAGCAGCATCAGCGCCACCGGCCGTCCGAAGTCCAGCGTGCGCGCGGCGTGCCCGAGGATCGCGTCGACGTTGCGCAGGTCCTCGTCCAGGTAGTCGGTGCGGCCCTGCGGGGTGCTCGCCAGCAGGGCGCGGGCGTGCGCCAGCACCAGCGGGTCGTTGTCGACGTAGACGATCCGGGAGTCGGCCGCCGCTCGCTGCGCGACCTCGTGCGTGTTGTCCGCCGTCGGCAGCCCGGTGCCGATGTCGAGGAACTGGCGTATCCCCGCCCGGGTCACCAGATGGCGCACGGCGCGGCCCAGGAAGAGCCGGTCGGCGCGGGCGTACTCGCCGATGCCGGGGTGCAGCCGGCGGATCTCGTCGCCGGCCGCACGGTCGACCTCGTAGTTGTCCTTGCCGCCCAGCCAGTAGTTCCAGATGCGGGCGGTGTGCGCCTGTGAGGTGTCGATGCGCTCGCGTGAGGACTGCGCCGGGGGGCCGCCGACGGCGGTCGGGTGCTCGGTCACGGATCTGCTCCTGTGATGCTGCCGGCGACTGTCGGACGGGCGTCCCGGCGCACGGTTCATGTGCGCGGACCAACCAGCAATCTAGACCGCTGAGTTCGCGGCCGTGTGCGGTGCGTGAGATTCCGGCCACCCGTTCAAGCTTCCGCAAGGTTCCAGCCATGTATTGACATGCGGCCGAAACCATTCATAGCTTGGGCGAGCTCATTTAGATTCGTGAAACAGGTTCACGGATATGAACGGAGGGGTGCCCATGGGGGATCGCCGACCACGCCGCCGCCTGGTCGCCGCGCTCGCCGCCGGGGGACTGCTGTTCGGAACGGCCGCCTGCGGCTCCGGTTCCAACAGCGCCGGGAGCAGCGACCCGAACACCCTGGAGGTCTGGACCCGCAGCGATCCCGACTCCGCCGCTACCTACAACCGGGTGTTCGCCGCCTTCACCAAGAAGACCGGCATCAAGATCGACCACCAGCCGGTCATGAACTTCGACCAGCAGCTCCAGAGTCGCGCGTCCATCAGGGACCTGCCGGACGTCCTGGTCAACGACACCGCTCTGATGGGGAGTTACCAGGCACAGGGCTTGCTCGAGCCCATCGACCCCGCCTCCGTCGCCGGCCACGACCAGATCGACGCCAAGACCTGGGCCACCACCGTCGGCATCGACGGCACGCACTACGGCATCCCCTACTCCCGCCAGGCCATGACCCTGATGGTCCGCAAGGACTGGCGCGAGAAGCTCGGACTGCCGCAGCCGAAGACCTGGGCGGACATGCTCACCCTCGCCAAGGCCTTCGCCGACGACGACCCCGACGGCGACGGCAAGAAGGACACCTACGGAATGGTCGTCCCGGGCAGCGCCCAGAACGGCTACGCCGCCTGGTGGAGCGCCAGCTACCTCTGGCAGGGCGGCGCCCGCATCATCGAGCCCACCAGGAGCGGCGGCTACCGGCCCGTCATCGACTCCGACGCCGCCGTCCGCACCGTGACCTGGCTGAAGAACAACCTCTTCTGCTCCGCCGACCACGGCGTCGTCCAGCCCGGCGCGATCACCGCCGTCACCTCCACCGCCACCAACTTCCAGGACGGCAACGCCGGCATGTACCTCACCGGCCCCTACAACATCACCAGCTTCGACAAGGACCTCGGCAAGGACAAGTACGAGGTTCTCCAGGCCCCGGCCGGACCCGCCGGCTCCCAGGTCCTCGCCGAGGGGGAGAACATCTACTTCGGCGCCCGCACCGGCAAGGCCGCCCAGGAACAGGCCCTCGCCGCCTTCATGATCTCGCCCGAGGGCCAGCGCCTGGCCATGACCGGCAAGAACCAGCCCGTCGTCCGCATCCCCGTCAACACCACCCTCGACGCCGCCGCCGTACGCCACGACCCCCGCTGGGGCGTCGTCCAGAAGGCCTACACCGACGGCTCCGTCCAGTTCCCCAACGCCCCCGCCTTCGCCCCCGTCAAACAGGACACCGCCGACGCCCTCAACGCGATCTTCACCTACTGCGGCAGCGACGTCCGCTCCAGCCTGAAGGAGCTGAACGACACCCTCGCCGGCGACCTCAAGGACCAGGACCTGCTGAAATGACCGCGATCACACCCGCCCCGCGCCGCGCCCGGGTCCTCGCCGAACGAGGCAGGCGAGGCGCCCTGCCCTGGCTGTTCCTCGCCCCCGGCCTCCTGCTCGCCCTGGTGTTCAAGTTCTGGCCCATGGCCCAGGGCGTCTGGCTCAGCTTCTTCAAGGTGCGCCCCTTCCTCGGCGACCAGTGGGTCGGCCTGGACAACTACACCCGCGTCCTGACCGACCACCGCTTCCAGGACGCCATCGGCCACACCCTCCTGCTCGGACTCGGCCAGTCCGTCGGCGCCATCGTCGTCGGCTTCGCGCTCGCCCTGCTGCTGGAGGGCCAGGCCCGCTCCCTCAAGCTCATCCGCACCGCCGTCTTCCTGCCCGTCGTCACCGCGACCGCCGTCGTCGGCGAGATGTGGCGGCTGCTGTACTACCCGACCTCCGACGGCATGATCAACCACGCCCTCGGCCTCCTCGGCCTCGGCCCCGTCCAGTTCCTCGACAACCCGGACACCGCCCTGTGGGCGACGATGGGCATGAGCGTCTGGTTGCTCGCCCCGTACAACATGGTGATCATCCTCGCCGGACTCGCGGGCGTGGACCGGACCCTGTACGAGGCGGCCGCCATGGACGGCGTCTCCCTCTGGCAGCGCCTGCGCCATGTGACGCTCCCCGCGATCCGCCCCGCCCTCGGCATCGTCCTCACCCTCGCCGCCATCCGCGGACTGCGCGTCTTCACCGAGGTGTACGTCCTCACCGGCGGCGGCCCGGCCGGCTCCACCGAGGTCTGGATGACCCGCGCCTACACCCTCGGTTTCACCCGCAACGACATCGGCGGGGCGTCCGCGGCCTCCGTGGTGCTGCTCTGCGCGACCCTGCTGCTGACCGTCACGGTCCACCACTTCCGCAAGAGGGGAGGCGTGCGATGAGCGCGCCCGCCGTCGAGCCGGTGCGCACACCGGCGCCCGCCGCGTCACCGGCCAGGACCGCCCGGGCCGGGCGGACCACCCCCGCCCGCTTCGACACCGCCCTCGGCTGGGGAGACCGCCCAGGCTCCGGCTGGGCCCTGCGGATCCTGCTCTGCGTGCTCGCGCTCGCCGTGTTCGCCGCGCCGTTCGTCACCATCCTCTCCGGCGCGTTCACCCGGCACGCCAGCGGCTCCTCCCTCTCCTTCCTCCCGCACGACAGCACCCTGCAGAACTTCACCGTGGCCTCGGAGCGCGGCATCTGGGACTACTTCGCCAACTCCCTGTTCATCGCCGGCGGCGCGCTGCTGCTCCAGCTCGCGGTGTCCGTGCTCGCCGCCTACGCGCTGGCCCGGCACCGCTTCCGCGGCCAGGCCCTGATCCTCACCCTGTTCATGCTGACGATGATGCTCCCGGAGGAGGTCATCGCCATCCCGCTCTCCCTGGTCCTCGGCCACGTCCCGGTCCTGGGCGTCGACCTCAAGGGAACCGCCTGGGGCGTGATCCTCCCGCTGGGCGCCTGGGGCTTCTCCGTCATGCTCCTGACCGAGTTCATGAAGGACATCCCCGCCGAGATGGAGGAGGCCGCCCGCCTCGACGGCGTAGGCGAGTTCCGCATGCTGTGGCAGGTCGTCCTGCCGCTGTGCAAGCCCGCGCTCGGCGTGGCCGGCGTCCTCGGCTTCGTGATGATCTGGGACCAGTACCTGCTGCCCCTGATCGCGGCCAAGGACCCCACCGACTACACCGTGACCGTCGCCCTGTCCATCCTGCGCACCGACCCCGAGGTCGGCTCCGGCGTGGTCCTCGCCGGCGCGGTCATCGCGCTGGTCCCCAGCCTCGTCGTCTACCTCCTCCTGCAGCGCTCGCTGGTCAGCGGCATCGCCGCCGGCGCCACCAAGGGCTGACCCGCCCAGCCTCGCACCGACCCCCCCACCCGCAGACACGAGGGATACATGAAGTTCCAAGGAGTGCTGTTCTTCCCGGTCACACCGTTCGCCCAGGACGGCTCGCTGCACGAGGAACGGCTCGCCCAGCACATCGAGGCCGGCGTCGCGGCGGGCGCGGGCGGCGTGTTCGTCGCCTGCGGGACCGGCGAGTTCCACGCCCTGACCCCGGACGAACTCGAACGCGCCACCCGCGTCGCCGTCGAGACCACCGCCGGGCGCGTGCCCGTCCTGGCCGCCGCCGGCGGCCCGGCCCCCGTCGCCCGCGACCACGCCGTACGCGTCGCCCGCGCCGGCGCCGACGGCTTCCTGCTGCTGCCGCCCTACCTGGTGACCGCCCCCCAGCAGGGCCTGGTGCGCTACGCCGAGGAGGTCACCGCCGCCACCGACCTGCCCGCGATCTTCTACCAGCGCGGCAGCGCCCGCCTCACCGAGGCCACCGCCGCCGAGATCGCCGCCCTGCCGAAGGTCGTCGGCCTGAAGGACGGACTCGGCGACCTGGAGCGGATGCACCGCGTCGTGCGCGCGATCCGTGCACACGACGCGGACTTCCAGTTCTTCAACGGCCTGCCCACCGCCGAGATGACCGCCCCCGCCTACCAGGGCATCGGCGTCGGCCTCTACTCCTCCGCCGTGTTCGCCTTCGCCCCCGAGATCGCCCTGGCCTTCCACCGGGCCCTCGCCGACGCCGACGAGGCACGCGTGAACACCCTCCTGGACGAGTTCTACGGGCCGCTCGTCGCCCTCCGCGACGAGGTCCCCGGCTACGCGGTGTCCCTGGTCAAGGCCGGGGTGACCCTCCGCGGCCTCGACGCGGGCGGTGTCCGCGCCCCCCTCGTCGACCCCACGCCGGACCATGTCGCCCGGCTCGCCGAACTCATCGACCACGGCCTGGAGGTGGCCGCAGCATGAGCACCCGCGACACCCGCATCCGCGAACTCCTCGTCACCCCCATCGCGTTCTCCGACCCGCCGCTGCTCAACTCGAACGGCGTCCACGAACCGCTCGCCCTGCGCGTGATCCTCCGACTCGTCCTGGAGGACGGCACGGTGGGCCTCGGCGAGTCGCCGGGCGGCGAGGCACGCCTCGAACGGCTGCTGACCGCCGCCCGCACGGTCGTCGGCATGGACGTCTTCGACACCACCGCGATCGCCGCGGCGATCGACGCCGCGCTGCTGCCGTCCGTGCCCAGCTCCCACGAACGCGGCTGGACCACCTCGGCCGTCGAGGTCGCCTGCCTGGACGCCCAGGGCAAGCTGCTCGACCGCCCGGTCAGCGACCTGCTCGGAGGCCGGGTCCGCGACAGCGTCCCCTTCGCCGCCTACCTCTTCTACAAGTGGGCCGAACACCCCGCGCTCGACGGCCGCCCGGCCATCGGCGACGACTGGGGAGCGGCCCTCGACCCGGCCGGCGTCGTCGAGCAGGCCCGGCTGATGCAACAGCGGTACGGCTTCCGCTCGTTCAAGCTCAAGGGGGGCGTCTTCCCGCCGGACGAGGAGATCGCCGCGATCAAGGCGCTGGCCGAGGCGTTCCCCGGGCAGCCCCTCCGGCTGGACCCCAACGTCGCCTGGACGGTGGAGACGTCGCGACACGTCGCCCGTGAGCTCGACGGCGTCCTGGAGTACCTGGAGGACCCCACCGCCGGCATCCCCGGCATGGCGGAGGTCGCCGAGGACGCGCCCATGCCGCTGGCCACCAACATGTGCGTCGTCGCCTGGGAGCATCTCAGGCCGGCGATCGAGCAGAACGCCATCCAGGTCCTGCTGACCGACCACCACTACTGGGGCGGACTGCGCCGCACCCGTGAACTGGCCGCCGTGTGCGAGGCGTTCGGGATCGCCCTGTCCATGCACTCCAACTCGCACCTGGGCATCAGCCTGGCCGCCATGACCCATGTCGCCGCGGCCATCCCGAACCTGGACCACTCCTGCGACACCCACTACCCGTGGAACAGCGCGGACGACGTGATCGTCCCCGGCGTCCTGCACCTGGAGGACGGGGCGGTGAAGGTGCCGACCGGTCCCGGACTCGGCGTGGAACTCGACCCCGACGCCCTGGAACGCCTCCACCGCCGCTACCTCGACTCCGGCATGCGCGGCCGCGACGACACCGGCTACATGCGGCGCGTCCAGCCGGAGTACGAACTCCGACTGCCCAGGTGGTGACGTCCCCTTCCAGTGCCCCGGCACTAGACTTCGAGGTATGGACGCAACGGCGGTGGAGGCGCTGGCGGCGGGCAAGTACCTGCTGGTCACCAGCTATCGGAAGAACGGAACGCCCGTCGCCACCCCCGTGTGGGTGGTGCGCGACGGGGACACGCTCGGCGTGTGGACGGTCGCCGACTCCTGGAAGGTGAAGCGGATTCGCGCCCGCGCCGACGTCCTGGTCGGCCCCTGCGACGTACGCGGCCGGCCGACCGGGAGGCAGACGCCGGCCACCGCACAGATCTGCGACGCGCCGACGACCGCCCGCTACCGCTCGCTGATCGCCCGCAAGTACGGCCTCACCGGCCGCCTCGCGCTGCTCGGCAGCCGGCTGCGCCGGGGGACGACCGGGACGGTGGGCATCCGCATCACCCTGTGAGGTGCGGGGACCGGGCCTCACACGGCCCGAGCCCCGCACACACACGCGCCCTACGACGCGTCCAGCACCGTGCCCGTCAGCGGGGGCGCGTCGGGCCGGGGGACGCCCTGAAAGTCGTCGAGCTGCATGCGCAGCGACTCCGCCGGCTCGGCCACCTGGTCGGTCACCGTCGGCACGGTCAGGTCGACGCTCGTGGCTCCGGCCGGGATGTCCAGCCACAGCCACAGGGCCTCGGACAGCGGGCGCTCCGGGTCGGCCTCGACGCCCTGATCCAGCAGCCACTGCGGGTCCAGGTCCTTGGTGGACAGCTCCGCTCCCGAGTCGACCCCGGTCAGCTCGACGGGCATCCCCAGGTCCACGCCGGCGCCCTCGGACAGCGTCAGCCGCCAGGACAGCGCCTGCCCCTCGGTCACCCGGTCGGCGAGCGGCGTCGCGGTGATCTTGGGCTCGGGGTCGTCGTTCTGCGCGGTGACCCCGCCCCGGTGGGAGCCGACGACGGCGCCCTTGACCGCCTTCACGGCGATGTCCTGACGGAGGTCGTAGGCGAACAGGGTGTCGCCCTTCACCTGGACCGGCACGTCGATGGCGTTGCTGCCGGGGCGTACCGTGACCAGCTTGTCCGTGCCGAGCCCGGTGGCGGGGTCGAGGACGTACACGCGGACCTGGCCGGCGCCCTGCCCGGATATCTGAACGGGGATCCGGTAGGTGCGGGTGCCGGAGTCGCCCTCCTTGACGATCGTGCGGCCGACGTCGACGCGCGGCAGCTTCGCCGCGCGCACCGCCGGAGTGCCGGGCGCCCAGCCCCAGGCGTCCATCAGCCACGCTGTCCCGGACGCCGAACGCGGCGTCAGGTCGAGGGACTTGACGTGCCTCAGGTCGAGCTTCGCGCGGACGGCGGCGGTCAGCGGGACACGCACCTCACGCGCCCAGTACGAGGAGGTGCGGTTGCTGCCGGGCAGCCCGTCCACCCGTACGGCGCCCAGCGCGGCCCGCCGCCCGGCGGCGTCGGTGACGGCCACGTCGAGCCGGGTGCCCGAGGTGTTCGGCGGTACGAAGAGGCGCAGCGCCAGCTCCCGGGAACCGGCGAGGGACAGCGGCGCGGCGGGCTGCACCCGGGCCGTCGTGCCCGGCGCCGACCAGTTCAGCGCCACGGCGCGGCGGCCGGTCTCCGGTGCGGTCTCCCACCACGCGAAGTGGGGTGACCTTCCGTCCTTCTCCGCGTCCAGACAGGCGGCGGCGGGGTCGAAGTCGACGGCCGAGCAGAGCCGGGCGCCGGTCACGGTCACCGGCCCGTCGGGGAGGAAGCCGCCGGTGCGGCGCGCGCCGACCGCGTGGCTCAGGACGCGGGCGGGGTCCGCGGAGGGGGCCCGGCGGCCGGAGCCGTCGAGCAGCGGACGCGCCCGGTCGTCGCCGGCCACGAACAGCCGGGCGGCGGCGGCGATGTAGGTCGCGCCGGCCCGGTGCTGCTGGTCCGCGGTGAGCCGGGTGGCGGCGCCCGTCGCGCACACCGGGTCCGGCCGGTCGTCGTCCGCCATGAAGTCGTCCCAGGCGGGCGCCGTGGCCGTGCCCGGGGTCCACTCGCTGTTGAAGTAGTTGTGGTTCGCGCCGACCATGTAGAGCGCGCTGTGCAGCGCGGCGCCCTTGCTGACGCCGCGCGTGCCGTCGGCGTACACCTCGCCCTGGAGGTCGGACACGTCGCCGTCGCAGCCCGGCAGGATCGTCGCCGACGGCACGTCCGCGACCGGATTCTGGCCGAAGATCGTCGGTCCGATGAGGACGGTGCCGCGGATCTTCCAGCGCACCGGGCCCTTGTAGCCGTCCTGGGCGGCGGGCGCCGGGTAGAGGCTGTCCATCGCGGCGCGGTTGACGCCTTCGCCGCCGCGCGAGTGGCCCACGAGCAGCACACGCGACAGGTCCGCCTTCGGGGCCTCGCGGACGGCCGCGGGGGCGCCGGCCGGGTTCGCGGCCCAGCCGGCCCAGCGGGCGAGGTGCTGCCGGACCAGGGAGGACCGCGCCTGAGCGCCGGCGTCGTCGACCTCCGCGTCCTGGCCGTTGATTCCGTTGGCGGAGATCGACACCGTCACATAGCCCTGGGAGGCCAGCAGTTGCTGGTCCTTGACGTACCCCTTGTGGGAGGGGATGGGCTGGGTGCCGGTCGGGCAGGGCCACTCGATGGAGATGAACTCGGGGTCGTCCGGCTTGAAGCAGGTCGTGTGCCGGCCGTGCAGGAACAGCGCGAGCGGGCGCTTGCCGGTCGCTCCCTTCGGCGCGACGACGACGGCCTGCATCTCCACCGGGGCGGCGAACCCGGGCAGCTTCACCGGGTCGAGGGCGTACTCGCCGGTGACGGTGCGGTACTTGCCCGTCTCACCGGGGTCGACGGAGTTCGCCGGCAGCGCGGCGGGCGGCTGGACGGCGGCCCGTGACCGCCGGCCCGGAGCGGCGGATCCGCCTGCGGGCGCGTCCAGACGGCGGCCGGCGGCCACCACGCTGAGTTCGTTCAGCGGGGCGCCCCCCGCCTCGTCCAGGGCGAGCCGGAACGTGTGACCGTCCTTGTCCGGCTTCGGCACGCCCAGCAGCCGGTTCGCCGCGTGGAACTCCACCCGGGCGTCACCGGCGGGCACGCGCGTGGGCGAGCGCCACACCAGCTCCCGGGCGGCGCCCTGGCCGCTGATCCGCCAGCCGGTCGGCAGCGCGCGGTCGGCCGACGTGGTCGACGCTGTGGATTCGGACGGGGGGCGGGCCTGCGCCAGTCCTGGTGTTCCCGCCAGGGCCGCCAGCGCGGCCACGGCGGCGACACCTGTTCGCCGAGCACGGATCAAGGGTCCACTCCTGAAGGGTGAGAGCGGGAGCCCCTTCCGTGTCGGGAACTCCTCGCGTCACGGAGGAACCCCGATCACGCCTGCGGGTTGCCTGCGGCCCGGAATCGAACAGGCGGGACCGCAAGGATCCGGTCACCGCCGCAGCTCTCAGGGCGCGGATCTGCTGAGCGGGCGTCAGTGCCAGCCCCGGTACGGCTCGTCGACGAGCTGGAAGACCGGCTCGCCCCGGACCGGGTCCTTCGCCGTGGACAGCCGGACACGGTCGCCGCTGTGGACGCCGATCAGCGGCCCCATGACCCTGCCGCGCACCACGAAACCCTCGGCCAGCTCGATCAGGGAGACGTTGCGGGCGGAGGGGGTGTTGCGGTGCACCACCGTGGCGTGACGGACCGTTCCCAGGCCCTCGCTGCGCTCGGTGAGCAGCTCGCTGCCCTGGCACACCGGACACAGCAGTCGGTGGTACATCGCGGTGCCGCACCAGGTGCAGCGCTGGAACCAGATCGCCTCCGCGTCCGTGCCCCGGCGGTCGAGAAGACCCGCAGAGGAGCCGGCTGTCGGCTGAACGGCGCTTCCTGAGTGGTGGTACACGCTGTCAACTCCCTGCACATAGGCCGGAATCCACGTGCTCGGATCACCCGTGCACGGACGTGCGCGGTTCACCGTGCCACCGTGCACCCGCTCAGCGTATGGCACTCAGTGCCACTCGTAAAGGCACTGCGTACCCCGAATATTCGGGGCTCACGGACGATCCCGGCCGGGCTCAGTCCCGGGCGAGGGCCGTCTCGATCTCCTGCACGACCCGCCACAGCGGTGCGCCCCGCCGCGACACCACCACCACGACGTCCTCGGCGTCACCCGCGCCCGTGGACCCGTACGCGGCGCCGGGCGGTTCGGGAGCCGGGGCGGCGGGCTCCCCGCCGAACGCCGACTGCACATACCCCAGCGCGTGGTCCACCGTCGCGCTCGCGTCGCCCCGTCCGTCCGAACGCAGCCATGAACGCAGGGCGTTGTTGTGCGCGGCGACCACGGCGGAGGCGATCACGTCGGCCCGCAGGCTCCCGTCGGCCCGGCCGGCGAAGCGGGCGCGCAGGTACTCGGCGAGGGCGCGCTCGTAACGCCACACCACCGACAACTCGTACGCGCGCAGCCCCGGCACCTGTTTGGTGAGCCGGTAGCGCTGCACGGAGAAGGAGGGGTTCTCGGCGTACATGCGCAGCACGAGCCGGGCGGCGTCGCACACCCGGCGCACCGGCTCGTCGGTGTCGCCGCTCGCCGCGAGGAAGTCGGTCATGTCGGCCAGGCAGCGCTCGTGGTCGGGGAAGACCACGTCCTCCTTGGAGGGGAAATACCGGAAGAAGGAGCGCCGGCCCACCCCCGCCAGGGTCACGATGTCGTCGACGGTCGTCTGCTCGTAACCCCGCTCCAGGAACAACCGGAAGGCCGCCGCCACCAGTGCGTCCCGCATCGGCGGCTTCGGGGCGGCCTGCTCCGCGCGGTCACTGCGGTCACTGGCGCTCATGGCAGGGAACGTAACACCCGGCCGCCCCCGATGGCACTCAGTTCCCTCGGGAGGGGGAACCGAGTGCCCGGGCTGTCGGCCTCACTGCCGTTCCGCGGCCTCCACGACGTTGGTCAGCAGCATGGCCCGGGTCATCGGGCCCACGCCGCCCACCGGCGGGGCGAAGGACCCGGCGACATCGCTCACGTCCGGGTGGACGTCGCCGAGGATGCCCTCCACGGTGCGGGTGAGGCCCACGGAGAGCACGGTCGCGCCCGGCTTGATCCAGTCCGGGGTGACCAGGTGCGCCACACCGGCGGCGGCGACGACGACGTCCGCCACACGGGTGTGCGCGGCGACGTCCTGGGTGGCCTCGTGGCACAGGGTCACCGTGGCGTGCTCGGTGGCACGGGTCAGCATCAGGCCCAGCGGGCGGCCCACGGTCACGCCGCAGCCGATCACGCAGAACTGCTGGCCGGTGATGGGCACATGGTTGCGGCGCAGCAGATCGATGATGCCGCGCGGGGTGCAGGGCAGCGGGCCCGGGATGCCCAGCACCAGCCGGCCGAGGCTGGCCGGGTGCAGGCCGTCGGCGTCCTTGACCGGGTCGATCAGCTCCAGCACGGCGTGGGTGTCGATATGGGCCGGCAGCGGCAGCTGCACGATGAACCCGGTGCAGGCCGGGTCGGCGTTCAGCCGCAGCACGGCGGCCTCGACGTCGGCCTGGGAGGCGTCGGCGGGCAGCTCGACGCGGATCGACGCGATGCCGACCTGGGCGCAGTCCCGGTGCTTGCCGCCGACGTAGGAACGGCTGCCCGGGTCGTCGCCGACCAGGATCGTGCCGAGCCCCGGGGTGATGCCGCGCTCCTTCAAGGCCTGCACACGGAGGGCGAGTTCGCTCTTGATGTCGGCCGCGGCGGCCTTGCCGTCAAGGAGTGTTGCGGTGGTCACGGGAGTCGCGAGCCCTTCAGGAGACTTCGGCGGACGGTAGGGGGACGCCTTGCGGACCGGGCCCACACCCCGGTCCCCACCCGCCATCGTACGTCCCGCCCGCCCCGTGCCCGCCGCCCGTCCGGTCCCGTCCGCGCCCCGCGCGTACGCTTCCCGGACCGCCCCGGCTGAACCCCCTCGCCCGCGCGCCCGTATCTCTTCCCGGGGACCACCGGAAGGAGAGAGCGTGCCGACACCGGACGGACCCGGACAGCCGTACGAGCGCCAGGTCCTGGAGCCCATCCGGGTCCTGCGACCGCGCAACACCGACGCTCTGGCGGAGCTGTTCCGCGAGATGACCGAGGACACCGACGTCTACGAGGCGGTGCCGCTGCCGCCCCCGCGGCAGCCGGGCGCCGAGGCGGACACGGAGGAGCTCCCGCCGGTGAGCCGCCGCGCGTCCGGGCGGGAGCGCGTGCGGCCCACCCGGCGGCGCGCAGCCGACGCGCGCCGGTCGCCCGCGGAGCCCCGGCCGGACCGGCTCGCCGGGCCCTACCCGGACCGCACCGCCGGTCCGCACCGACTCGCCGTCGTCTCGCTCGCCGTGCTCGCCGCGGCCCTCGTCGGCTTCGCCTGCGCCCTGCTGCTGCCCGGTCGCGCCCAGCAGGCGGCCGCGCAGACCCCGCCGTCCGCCCCGGCCGCGCCGACGGCCGCCGAAAGCGTCCCGGTCGCCTCGCCGGAACCGTCCGCCCCGGCCGACCCGGACGGCGCCGGGACCCTGCGTGAGGGCGACACCGGCGCGGAGGTCACCGACCTGCAGCAGCGGCTGCGCCGTATCCCGAACGTCTACGACGGCGGAGCCACCGACGGCCGCTACGACACCGTCCTGACCGAGGCCGTGGCCCGCTTCCAGCTCTGGTACGGCATCCGCGGCGACGAGAGCGGCGTCTACGGCGACGACACCCGCCGCGACCTGGAGTCCCGCACCGGATGAGCACGCCCGGGCTGCGGCCGGCAGGACGCCTAAGGCTCCTTCTCCTCCTCGTCCGTCGGCACCCGGATGTCCAGCACGCACACGTCGTCGCGCCGCTCGGGCTCCAGCATCGCGCCGAGCAGGCTGCCGAGCGGCGTCGGGCCGAGCGCCCCGGAGGCGGTGGCGGCGTCGGCGAGCCGCTCCAGGCCCCGGTCGATGCTCTCCGAGGGCCGCTCGACGAGCCCGTCGGTGTACAGCACGACCCGGTCGCCGGGCCGGAGCCGGCACTCCGCCTCCTCGTAGCGCGGGTTGTCGCGCGCGCCGAGCAGCATGCCGTGGGGCCGGGCCAGGTAGCGGGCCTCCCCGTCGCGCAGCAGCAGCGGCGGCGGATGCCCGGCCTGCGCCCACAGCAGCCGCCGCCGGGCGGGGTTGTAGCGGGCCAGGATCATGGTCGCGGTGCCGTGCGGGTCGCGGGAGTGCAGCAGCAGGGCGTTGAGCCGGACCAACGCGCCGGTCAGCGACGACCCCGTGATGATCATGCCCTTGGCGGTGAAGCGCAGCAGCGCCATCGCGGCCACGGCGTCCATGCCGTGCCCGGCGACGTCACCCACCACGAACAGGGCGTCGCCGTCGGGCAGTTCGATGGCGCTGAACCAGTCGCCGCC
Source organism: Streptomyces sp. NPDC101166 (assembly GCF_044768125.1). Classification (NCBI taxonomy): domain Bacteria; kingdom Bacillati; phylum Actinomycetota; class Actinomycetes; order Kitasatosporales; family Streptomycetaceae; genus Streptomyces; species Streptomyces sp. NPDC101166. Next base: position 283,433 of record NZ_JBIWPF010000004.1, on the reverse strand, counting down.
GACATTGAGGCCGGACTGCGCGGGCAGGTAGGCGAGGTCGACGCGCAGCCCGGCCACCTGGACCGGTCGTCTGGGCAGCGGCAGCAGCGCGTCCTGGAGGCGGGCGGCCATGGTGCGCTCGGCCTGCAGGACGCCGTGCTGGGTGAGGATCGCCCGCTCGCTGGCGACGAGTGCGAGTTCGGCGCTGCGCTGAGCGGTCAGGTCCTGGAGGAAGCCGTGCACCTCGACGGGCCTGCCGTGGACGTCCGACACCGTCTCGGCGACCGCCCGCAGATGCCTCACGCCCTGGCGGGTGAGGATGCGGAACGGCACGTCGCACGGCCGCCCCTCCCGCACCAGCTCCGCGATGGCCCGGGTGAGCAGGGGCGTCTCCTCGGGCAGGGCGAGGCCGGGGAGCTGGGCGAGGGGCACGGCGCCGTGGGCCGGGTCGCGGTCGAGGATGGCGAAGACCTGGGTGGACCAGTTCATCTCGCCGGTGACGAGGTTCCAGTTGGCCCAGCCGAGGTTGCCGAGCCGCTGCACGTCGGCGAGCCGCTGCTCCTGCCGGTCGGAGGGGTCGTGCCGGACCCAGCTGACGACCAGTCCGTCGCCCAGTCGCGCGGCGCGCGCCGACACCGTCGCCAGATCGCCCGTGCCGGCGACGGTCTGCTGTCGGGCGAACGGCTCGCTCTCGAAGGGCTGTCCGGAGGCCAGCGAGTCCAGGCAGCCCTGCCAGAGCGGTTCCTCGGTCACGGTGGGCCAGCACTCCAGGAAGCGCAGCCCGAGCAGTTCGCGCCCGCAGCGGCCGACGGCGTCGAACGCGCCGGCGGTCGCCGCCTCGATGCGGAAGTCCTCGACGTCGCCCGCCCGGGTGCGCAGCGGGGACAGCAGCACCGCGGGGACCGGCAGCCGGTCGAACACCGTCTGCACGGATTCGGGGACCGTGCCGAGCGTCGGGTGCCGTCGGGGCCCGAAGGTGCGCAGCGCGCCCCCGGCCAACCGCGCGGCGGACAGCAGCTGTTGACGGACCTCAGGGGTGAACGGGCCCTCGCGGCGGCGCAGTACGCCGAGGACGACGTCGGTGGAGTCCCCGGACGGCACCGGCAGCCAGGCCCGGCTCGGCCACCGGACGGGCGGGTCGCCGATCAGCAGATAGCGGGCCCGGTCCTCGCGCGGGTTCTCCAGCCAGCGGGGCTCGCCGGCGTCCAGCGCGTCGAGGGCGGCGATCCCGGTCAGTGGCGGCACCTGCCTCCACTGGCCGGCCAGCACCTCGTCGACGCCGGCGTGACCGACGAGTTCGAGTCCGCCGCCGGGCAGCCGCGCGAAGATCATGACGGCGTCGGCGTCGGCGCCGGGGGCGAGGTGTTCCAGCAGACAGCGGGCGAGGTCCTGGGGGCCGCCGACGTGGACGAGCGCCTTGCCCAGCCGGCCCAGACCGGCGGGGTCGGCCGGCTCCTGGTCGGCAGGCGGGTACGGGTCCCAGGCCGCGGGGTTCTCCTCGCGGCTTCTGGTGACCGCGGCGTCCCCGGCCGCCTCGTCCGGGCCGGCGGCGGTCCCGCCCAGCCCGCCGAGGGTGACCCAGCACTCCTCCAGCAGCGTCCGCCGTGCCTCCTTGGCCCGCCGGTGCAGCTCCTCCTGGGCGGCGTCGGGGGAGCAGCCGGTCAGCGCCATCACCGCGCCCTTGGCCCGCTCCAGCACCGCTGAGGTGGCCGCCAGGTTCTGCAGCCGGTCCATCTCGGCCCGCTGGCGCGCCACGATCCGGGTGAGGGCCGCCATGTCGGGCATGGGGCCGGACTCGGCGGGCCGGGCGGATTCGCTCGTCACGGCACGAGCATGGCACATGCACCCGCATTTGATCGCGGTCTTGCGGCAACCCTGTCACCGGCGGCTATCCCGTGACGGGGGCCGGAGCGGAGGATGTCGTTCAGCGTCCGGGGGAGTGTTCCACGAGTGCCTCGGTGACGGCGCGGACGCTGCGGGCGATGTGCTGCAACTGCATGACCTCGGCCGCGTAGAGCTTGATCGTGTGCTCGATGACGGATTCGGGCATGCCGAGCCGCGGCAGGTCGGCGCGCGCGGTCTGCAGCGCGGTGCGGGCCACCCGGATCTCGTGCTGGACCTGGATCTGCGCGTGGCGGGCCAGCAGGACCGGGTGCCGCAGCAGCGCCGGGTAGCTGGCGTAGCGCGCGGGCACCAGTTCGCGCAGCCACTTGGCCGCTGAACGCTCCCAGTCGTAGCTGCCGGGGTTCTTGACCTGGCACGGCCAGTCCGGGCTGATGCGCGTCGTCGTCAGGGGCATGATCATCGCTTCCGGGTGTGCGGCGTCGTGACGGACGGGTGGTCCGACGGTGTGGGGCGGCCCCGGCCTAGGGGAGGACCGGGGCCGCCACAGGGCCTCGCCGCCGGCGAGGCCCCGGACGCCCTCGCGCCGACGTGGGTAGGGACGGCGGCTTCAGGTGTCCGTTCGTGAGCCCTTGGCGGGCGGGTGGGGCCGTGGAGCAGTATTTATATATGCCGTCTGCTTTGCAAGACGTATGAAAACATTCATGCGCGAAATGCCCGCAATGATCCCTCTGTGTCGATCCGTGACCGGGGGTGCGGGGAGGGACGGCGGACGCCACCGCGCCTACTCGCGCAGGAAGAACTGGTGCTGCTCGGCGATCTGCTCGTACTCCTCCAGCCGCGCCTGGGTGCGTTCGGGCCCCGCGTCGGTCATGGCCTGCAGCAGCGCCGCGGCCATCACCCCGGGGGCGGCGTAGGAGTCGAAGACCAGCCGGGAGCCGGTCCCGGTGGCGAAGGTGACGTCGGCCTCGTCGGCGATCGGCCCCAGCGCCAGGTCCGTCACCAGCGCCACCTTCAGCCCCGCGCCGCGCGCGACCCGGACAGCGGTCAGCGTCTCCTGGGCGTGCCGCGGCATCGAGAACGCCAGCACCCAGGTGCCCCCGGCCTCCCGGGACTGCAGCAGCGCGTCGTAGGCGACGCTGCCGCCCCGCGTCACCAGCCGCACGTCCGGATGGACCCGACGGGCGGCGTAGGCGAAGTACTCGGCCAGCGAGACGGAGATGCGCAAGCCCAGGACGGTCAGCGGTGCCGATTCCGACAGCTGCCGGCCCACGTCGATCACCTGGTCGGGATCGGCGAAGTCGCGGCGCAGGTTCTCCAGGTTCTCGATCTCCGCGTCGACCGCCGCCTGGAGTTCGTTGCTCCGGTTCACCTCCGCCGGGCCGCCGGCCAGCGTGCCGAGCGCGATCGACTGGAGCTTCTCCCGCAGCGCCGGATACCCGCTGAAGCCGACCGCCGCCGCGAACCGGGTCACCGACGGCTGGCTGACGCCCACCCGGTCCGCGAGATCGGTGATCGACAGGAACGCGGCCTCGGTGATGTGCTCGATCAGGTACTGGGCGATGCGCCGCTGCCCCGGCGACAGGCGGGGCCCGTCGAAGAGCGCCCGGAGCCGGGACGTCGGGGACACCTCCGCCGGCGGACCGGTCCTGCCCGAGGTGATCGTGGATGCCTGTGCGCGTGCCTGCTGAGGCGATGGCACCGGTGGTCCTCCTTTGTCTCCCACGAAGCTCAACATAGCCCACGGACCATGCCGGCCCGGGGTCGTGAGCGGCGGGTGCGGGCGGGCCGGACGGCGGCCCCACCAGGAGTGCGACCGCCGGGTGCCGAGCGCTGGGTCGTCCTGGACGCCGGGGACGGCCGGGAGCTGGCCCGTCTGCCGTTGGACAGCGTGGCCGCCGGTTCCCACCACCTCTCCCACCCCGACGGCGTCCACATGGGCCTGTGCGTCGGGGGGGCCAGGACGGCGTCCGGCTGCACTGACGCCCGGGGGAGAACGGCGCGCGGACCGCCGGGGCCGCTCAGGACGGGGCGGGGGCGGCGCCGGTCGACCCGGGCCGCCCCCGCCGTCAGGGCGTCACCGCTTCACGACACGCACCGACAGACCGTCCGCGGTGTAGAGCGGTACGGCCCGCAGCGCCTCGGAGTTCAGCTCGACGCGGGCGAAACGGCCGCGCAGCGCCGGGGCGTCGATCACGCGGAGGGTGCTGCCGGCGACCGGCGGGTTCGTCGCGTCCAGGCGCAGTGACAGCACGCTGTCCTCGCCCAGCACGACCCGCCGGGTCACGGTCAGCGCCGCCTGCCGCGCGTCCGCCCGCAGCGTCGACTCCAGCGTGCCCGCCTCCTGGGCGAACACGCCGTGCACCTGCGTCGGTTCGGCGACGCGCAGCGTCCCGCCCGCCACCCGCACGTCGTCGCGGCCCAGTGCGCGCGCCGACGCGGCGACGAGCACGCCGTCCTCGACGACCGTGCCGCCGCGGTAGCGGTTGTCGCCGCTCAGGGTGAGCGTGCCGGTGCCCCGCTTGGTCAGCGAGCCCCGGCCGTCGATGTCGTTGCGCCAGGCGTCGGCCGCGTGGAAACCGCCGGCCGCGGCGTCCAGGGTGACCGTCACATCGGAGTCGAACGCGCCGTAGCCGTCCGCCGCCGCGAACAGGTTGAGCCGGCCCCACTGCTCGAAGCCGTCCAGCAGCACGTACCCGGCGGGCAGCGCGGTGGTGCGCAGCACCTCCCGGCGCTGGGCCGCCGACAGGTACGGCAGCCGTGTCTCCAGCAGCGCCTCCGCGCCCTTGGGCACGGTCAGCGGCTCGTCGCCGCCCTCCCGCCGCAGCACGTAGGTCAGACGCGGCTCGACCGCGCGGGCGTTGGCCTCCCGGTCGGCGTACGGGTCGTCCGCGTCGGAGTGGGCGTACGCGAACAGGGTGTCGGCGGTCGTGCCGGTGCGCTGCGTGAAGTACGCCAGCGCCTGCGCCCGCGCCGCCGCCTTCAGCTCGGCGTTCGCCGGGTCGGCCAGCGTGGCCGCGGCGAGCGCCGTGGCCATGATCCGGCCCCCCATGACGTCGACGGTGGAGTGCATGCCCGACATGATCCGCGTGTGGCTGAGCTCCAGGGCCCGCGTCACCAGCTCCTGGAACCGCTCGGGCACGGCGTACGCGTACGCGAGCGCCGCCAGGTGGAAGGCGTTGGTGTGACCGCTCGGGAAGCCGCCGTCGTCGACGGGCGAGGCGCTGCGCTGGCGCAGCAGTTGCGGGGCGACCTTGACCTCGGAGTCGTAGACCGGGTAGCCGAGCGCGTCGGTCCTCCCGGTGTCGACGACCTCGCTGTCCTCGTTCATGCGCCACGGGCGCGGGTACTGGAAGGCGTACTTGCCCGGGTTGCCCGAGGCGTAGGGACCGCGCACCGTGTCGACGAGCTTGGCGACCAGGCCGAGGTCGGAGGTGTGGGAGCCGGCGCCCAGCGCGGAACCGGCGGGAGCGCCGGCCGGCACGGAGTCGTCGATCTTGGTCGGCGGAGTCGTGTCCGGGGCGCCGGTGATCGACGTGACCGCCTTGGCGCCCGCCTTGTACAGACCGGACAGCGGACCCAGGCCGCCGATCATCGCGTAGCTCTGGTGCTGGCGGTCGTAGAGGAACGCCTCCTTCGCCTGCGCCTCGGTGCGGGCGCCGGTGAGGCGCGCGCAGTAACGCATGTTGGCGCGCAGCACGTCGGGACGCAGCGGTGTGCCGGTGTTCCAGGCGGCGCCCGTCTTCCAGACCTGGGCCATGCCGCCGAGGATCCGCACCACGGCGTTGGTCTCGGGCGTGAGGTTCGTCAGGACGTTCGTCTTGTAGTCGTCCGCGAACGGGAGCGGCGCGGTGGCGGCCTTCGCGTCGGCGACGGCCGTCCAGGTGAGCAGGGTCGGGGCGGCGACCAGGGCGGTGGCCCCGCCCAGGGACGTCCTGAGGAAGCCCCTCCTGTTCACGGGGGAGATGACGCGGTGCCCGTCGGTAGACGGCATAGGTGTGCCTCTTTTCAGTTCTGCGGCCGTACGGCCGTGGAGGGGGGACGTGCGGATCCGGTGCGCTGCCGCGGGTCCCTGACGACCCGTGAGCCCGGAGTGTGCGTGCGTTCGAAGATCTACGGCCGGGCCGTGTCCCACCGACAAGGCCCCGACGACCGCGACATGTCCCACAGATGAACGGGCGGCCCCCGCCCGGCCCGGACCACCGGCGCGCTGCCCGCGCCCCGGGCGCCGCCGCTCACAGCAGCGTCCGCGCGAGCGTCACCGCTCCCTGGGCCGGGGGAGCGCTCAGCGGGTGGGTCCGGGCGCCGGGGAAGGACTCGGCGAGGGCCGTGGTGAAGGCGTCGTACAGGGCGGGCTGGGAGAGGATCGTGCCGCCCGCCACCACCACGTCGTCGACCGCGACGCCACGGGCGCCGAGCCGGGCGACGAGGGCGGCCAGCGAGCGGCCCCCCTCGGCGATCACGGCCGCGGCGAGGCGGGAGCCTTCGGCGGCGGCCGTGAAGACGGCGGGGGAGTGCCGGCCCCATTCGGCGGACGGGGACGACGCGGCCTCCAGGGCCGCGCACAGCGCCGGCACCTCGGCGACCCCGAACGCGCCGAGAAGCCCGCGCGCGAGGGCGTCGGGCTCCTCCCCGCGGTCGTGCGCGGCCCACACCGCGCGGGCCGCCTCCCGGACGAGACCGGCCGCGCCGCCCTCGTCGCCGAGGACCGCGCCCCAGCCGCCCACCTGGACGGACGTGCCGTCGGACAGCCGGCCCACCGCCACCGAACCGGTGCCGGCGACCAGGCCGACGCCCTTGTCGAGCCCCGCCGCGGGGACGAGGAGCTCGGCGTCGCCCACGACCAGCGCGGGCGCGTCGACGTGAGGTCCGAGCGCGGTGCGGATCCGCGCGCACTGGAGTTCCGTCTCGCAGGCGTGAGCGCCGACGGCCACAGCGGCCGGGCGTGCGCCCGCCGGCAGGGCGTCGGCGATCAGCGCGGCCAGCCAACGGGCGGCGGCCGCCGGGTCGTGAGGGCGCCAGCCCTCGCTCGGGCGGACCAGCTCGGCCACCGTGGTGCCGCCCGCCAGGGCGCGCAGATGGGTCTTGGTGCCGCCCACGTCGATGCCGACCACGAGGGCGCACGCGGGAGGGGAGTCCTGCACGGATCCTCTTTCGTCGTTGCGCGATGAAGCCATGTGCCGCGACGGTGGGCGAACCGTGCCGGGAGAGACGTGAAGAACTAGGGAAGCCCCGGGACGGGCTTCTGACGGACCACGGCAGGCGAGTACCGTGACGTTCGTTAGGAAGTTAACTAACGAAGTACAGTGCGTCAAGAGTGCGTCGCGCACCCGTCCGACGGCCGGTCCTCACGGTCCGCCGCGGCCCGCCGACGTCACGGCATCCCGTCACCGCATCCCCTGAGGGCGACCGCCCCCGGGAAGCGCGGCCCATGACCTGAGTGGGGAAAGTGTGGAACTCGACGTGGCAAGGACCCCCCGCCTGACCGAGAGCGCGGGCGCCGTGTTCACCGTGCTCGCCGAGGCGGGCGCCGCCACCCGGCCGCAGCTCGCGAGCCTCGCGGGCCTGTCCAAGCCGACGGTGTCCTCCGCCGTCGCGGAGCTGGAGGGCGCCCGGCTCGCCGCCCACTCCGGCACCGCCTCCAGCGGCACGGGCCGCTCCGCGGCCGTCTACCGACTCGGCCCGGCCGCCGGGGCCGTGCTCGCCGTCGATCTCGGCCCCGCCGTGACCCGGGTGCGCGGCTGCGCCCTGGACGGCGCGCTGCTCGCCGAGGCGGCCGGTCCCCGGGAGGACGCCGTCGACGTGGTGCGCGAGGCGCTCGGCGCGCTGCCCCGCGCCGCCCCGCTGCGCGCCATCGTCGTCGCCGTCGGCGACGTCACCGCGCGGGAGGGCGCCGGCATGCGCCCGGCGACCGCCAAGGCCGGTCCCGTCTTCGACGCCGTGCGGGTCGCGCTGCCACGCGGAGTCCCCGTCCACCTGGAGAACAACGTCAACTGCGCGGCGCTGGCCGAGCTCCACGAGGGCGCCGCCCGGGGCCGCGACACCTTCGGCTACCTGCGCATCGGCGTGGGCATCGGCCTCGGCATCGTCGTCGGCGGCCGGGTCCTGCGCGGGGCGAACGGCGCCGCCGGAGAGCTGGCCCGGCTGCCCTACCCCTGGGACGACGGCCGTGAGCCGCGCCGCGAGGCGCTGGAGGACTACATCGGCGCGCGCTCCCTGCTGCGCAGGGCCGCCGACGCCTGGCCGGACGCCGACGGGCCCTGCCCGCGCACCACCGAGCGGCTCCTGGCCCTCGCCGGGGAGGGGAGCCGGGCGGCCCGCGCGGTCGTCGACCGTCACGCCGTGGACGTGGGCCGGCTGACCGCCGCCGTGACCGCCGTGCTGGATCCCGGCCTGATCGTGCTGGGCGGCAGCACCGGCGCCGACCCGCAGCTCCTGCCCGGTGTCCGGGCCGAGCTGGAGCGGCTGAGCTGGCCCACCGACGTGGTCAGCAGCACGATCGGCGATCTCGGCACCGTCGTGGGGGCGGCGCGGCTCGCCGTCGCCCGGGGAGTCCAAACCGTGACCGAAGCGGCCGGGGCGAAGGATTGACGGCCTCCGACTCGGTCTGCCAATGTCCGGACAAGCGCTTTCTAAGTCGGCCGGGACGCCGACTCGGGGTGAGCGTCCCGCCCGTACTTCGAGGTACGGCAGCCACGCGAGGGCGTGCTCGCGTGACGACGGCCATGGCGGCCGGGGATCCCCACCCGTCAGGATGGCTGCGGCCGGGCGAGGCCGCGCCCCCGGAAAGCGAAATCACCTGCAAATTGCACCCGTGCCGCCTCGGCTGGCGCCGTGCTCCGTCCAGTACGACGAAAAGGGATCGAAAATGACCAGTGTGGGTGTGCGGCGCTCCCGCCGACTCGGCCGCGGCGGCATTCGCCGTGTGGTTCCCCTCGCTGCCGTGGCCACGGCAGGTGCCCTTCTGCTCTCCGCCTGCGGGTCGGGCGGCGACTCGGGCGGCAACGCCAAGGCGCTGACGTTCTGGATCTCCACGGTTCCGGGGCAGGACGCGGGCTGGAAGAACGCGGTCGCGCAGTACAAGAAGGAAACCGGCGTCGACGTCAAGCTCGTCAACATCCCCTACGACGGCTACCCGACGAAGCTGCACAACGCCGCTCAGGCGAACTCCCTGCCCGACGTGGCGACCGTGCCGGCGCTGGACCCGATCTGGTCGAGCAAGCTGATCGACCTCAGCTCCATCGCCAACAACAAGAGCAACAAGATCAACGGCAACTTCCTCGCCAAGGACTCCTCCGGCAAGGTGCTGGCCATCCCCTCGGACGTGACCGCGTCCGGTCTCTACATCAACAAGACGCTCTTCGAGAAGGCCGGCGTCGCCTTCCCGAGCTCGCCGCAGAAGACCTGGACCTGGACCGACTTCATCAAGGCGGCGAACACGGTCCGTGAGAAGACCAAGGCCAAGTACTCCCTGACCTTCGACCAGTCGCCGTCCCGGCTGCGCGCCATGGTGTACGAGATGGGCGGCAAGTACGTCCACGCGGACTCCTCCGGCAAGTTCTCGGTGGACGAGGCGACCAAGAAGGCCGTGAACACCTTCGTCGGATGGAACGACGACAAGACCATGCCGAAGTCGGTGTGGACCAGCGGCGCCGACCCGTCCGCCATGTTCCAGAGCGGTGACGTGGTCGCCTACTGGTCCGGCGTGTGGCAGGTGCCCGCCTTCGCGGAGAGCATCAAGAAGTTCGAGTGGGCGAGCGTCCCGACTCCCGCCCAGCCCGTGCAGGCCAGCGACGTCAACAGCGGCGGTCTGACGGTCGGCTTCAACAACAACGGCGAGGCGGCCACCGCCGCGTCGAAGTTCCTGACCTGGCTGTACGAGCCGGCCCACTACCAGGCGCTGTGCGAGGCGTCCGGCTTCCTGCCGGTCGAGAGCGGACTGAACCCGAAGTACCCCTTCACCTCCGCGGCGGCGCAGGCGGCGTTCAAGCTGTACAACGAGTCGATCCCGCTCTACGCCCCGATCTCCGGCTACTTCAACACCGCGCAGACCAACTGGGTGCTGAAGGGCAAGAGCCTCACCGAGGACCCGACCAAGACGGAGCTCGGCAAGGCGATCAACGGCCAGCAGTCGCCCGACAAGGCTCTGGAGAACATCGTGGCCGGCTACAACCAGCAGGTCGGCGGCTGATCGCAGACCACAGGTCCGGGCGGTGGATCGACCGACACCGCCGCCCGGCCCTGGCGCCCAGGTGACGCCGGGCTCATGACATGGGCCCACAGCAATCCAACCCCCAGCACGGAGTCTGCAAGATGACAAAACGCGCCTCGGACGTGTCCGCGAGCCCGGCCAGGAGACGAAGTAAGTACACCCTCGCGCCGCTCGTCCTCATCGCGGCCAACGTCGTGCTCTTCTCGCTGTTCTTCGTCTGGCCGGCGGTGATCGGGCTCATCTACTCGTTCACGAACTACACGGGTGTCGGGGCGTTCCAGTTCATCGGGCTGGACAACTACCACAACCTGGTCGGGGACTCCACGTTCTACGACGCGCTGAGCCGGACGCTGCTGTACACCGTGCTCTTCGTACCGCTGAACTTCGCCGTCTCGCTGCTCGCCGCCAACCTGCTGGTGAGCAAGCACGCCAAGGGCGCCTCGGTCGCCCGCGTCATCTTCTTCATCCCGTGGCTGCTGTCGCCCATCGTCGTGGGCGTCCTGTGGCGGTGGCTGTTCGGTGAGAACTTCGGGCTCGTCAACTACGTCATCGAGCAGTTCGGCGGAAGCGCCGTCCCGTGGCAGTCGAACGCGGACCTGTCGCTGCTCGTGGTGGTGATGGCGGCGTCCTGGGCCTGGACGGGCTTCTCGATGCTGCTGTTCATCGCGGCGATCAAGAACGTGCCGGTGTCGTACTACGAGGCGGCCTCGCTCGACGGCGCCGGCCCGTGGCGCCAGTTCTTCAGCATCACGCTGCCGAGCATTGCGCCCACCTCGTTCATCGTCATCCTGCTCAACACGATCAACGCGATGAAGGAGTACCCGGTGTTCGTCGCCCTCAACAACGGCGGACCCGGCACCTCGAACAACCTGCTCGTCCAGTACATCTACGAGACCGGCTTCAAACGGGGCCAGATCGGCTACGCGAGCGCCGCCTCGTTCGTGCTCATGCTCATCCTGATGGCCGTCGCGATCGTCCAGCTGATCGTCAACCGGCGGGTGGAGAACCGATGACAACCACAGACATGCCCCGCCCGCTCGACGCCGACGCCAGGCAGCCCGTCGTCAGGAAGCGTCCCTCCAAGGCGGCCACCGGCGGGATCCGGCAGGCGGTGTCCGCGACGACCCTGCTGTGGATCATGGCGTGCCTGTACGGGTTGCCGGTGCTGTGGTTCATCCTCAGCGCCTTCAAGCCGGCCAGCGACCTGTTCTCCTATCCGCTGACGCTGGTTCCCCACAACCCCACCCTGACGGGGTTCAAGGCGGCGTGGGACAGCGCCAACTTCTCCCAGTACTTCATCAACACGGCCATCGTGTGCGTGATCACGACGATCCTCACGGTGGGGGTCAGCTGCTGCACCGGGTACGCGCTGGCCAAGTACGACAACAAGTGGCTCAAGGTCTTCTTCGTCTGCATCCTGGCCACCACGATGCTGCCGGGCGAGGTCATGCTCGCCCCGGAGTTCCTGGTGGTCCGCAACCTCGGCCTCTACAACTCCTTCGCCGGCATCATCCTCCCGGCCGTGCTGACCGCGACCGGATGCTTCATGTTCCGCCAGTTCTTCCTGACGGTGCCCGACGAACTCGTGGAAGCCGCGCGCATCGACGGTGCCCGCGAACTCGCGATCTTCGCGCGGATCATGGTGCCGCTCTCTCGGCCCATCATGCTGACCCTCGCCATCCTCTCCTTCCAGTGGCGGTGGAACGACTACATCTGGCCGCTGCTGATGCTCAACGACCCCAACAAGTTCACCGTGCAGATCGGCATCCAGAGCATCGTCGGCGCGCAGAACATCAACTGGTCGGTCCTGCTGGGCGCGTCGGTCATCTCCATGATCCCGCTGATCGCCATCTTCCTGGTCTTCCAGCGCTATGTCATGGGCGCCGACATCAACGCCGGACTGAAGGACTGACCGTACCCGTGCACCTCCTCCACCAGCGCGGCCCGCTGCACGATCTGCCGGACACGCCCGAGGCATACGACGCCGTCCTCGCCGACGTCGTCGAGCAGGCCCTGCGGCGGATCACGCCGGAAGGCAACCTCGAGCACCCGGACTGCGACGACGACATCGGCGACACCTCCCTCGGCATCACCTCGCTCCTCGCGCTCGCCTGGCAGCGCGGCAAGGACCCGAGGCTGCCGGAGGCGGTGCGCCGCAGCCTCGCCTTCCATCTGCGCGAGCGGGTCTACACCGACGACAACCCCGGCTACCCCAACCTGCGCCTGCGCGACTCCCGCCTGCCGTACGCCCGCTACGTGCTGGAGCCCGGCGCACACCCGATCGGCGACTGGCCCAGCACCGTGTGGGCGCTGCTCCAGCTGGTCGACGTGCTGGAGCTCGCCGACGGCCTCCTCGACGACGAACAGCGGCGGGAACTGGCGCTGCTCGGCCACGGCTACTGGCGCTGGCTGACCGAGGCGACCTTCTTCAACCCGCAGGAGGCCGGCAACCAGGCCATCGGCTGCGTCGTCGGCGGCCTGATGCTGGCCCGCCACCTCCCGCAGGAGGGGGCGGCGGTCCGCGCACGGGCGCTGCGGCTCTACACCGACGAGATCCGCGCCCACCGGGTCCGCGACCGGGGCGCCCTGCTGCCCCCCGAGCACGGCGGCGCCTACGACAACAACTACGGCCCGATCTCCCTGTCCTTCCTCGCCCAGGCCCACCGGGTCAGCGGCGAGGAGGTCTTCGCCGAGGACGGCGACACGCTGGCCCGCTACATCGACGCCCGGCTGACCGGCGGCGGCTTCGACAACGGCGGCCCCCGCTACAGCGAACAGCACTCCGCCTTCGAATCCGTCCTGGGCCTGCGCTACTTCGGTCAGCGCATCGGCGCCGACCTCGGCCGCTACCGGGGCGACAGCCGCTGGGCCCGCTACGCGGTCAAGCCGGACGGCGGGGTCGACGGCCACTTCGCGTGGATGCTCGTCTGGCAGATCCAGGACGACAGCCGCTGGCAGCGCACCCCCTCCACCGCGCCCAAGCGCCACCAGCTGCGCTCCGGGACCGTCTCCGTGGCCTTCGACGACCGGATGACCCCCGCGATCGTCGAGGCGGGCGGCGCCTACTGCCTGCCCGCCGCGGTCGGCCGCCAGCACGGCTTCGGCCCCGTGACCGACGGCTTCCTGCTCTGCCGCCCCATGGGCGAGGTCCGCGTCCGCGACCTGAGCGCCGGGAACCTCACCGCCAAGCTGGTCACCAAGCCGGTCGTCGGCCGCGACCACGTCCTGCGGTACGTGCGCTCCCTGTACGTCACCGACGGCGCGACCCTGTGGGCCACGGTCGCCGTGGAACGCCTCGACGGCACGCCGTACCTCCTGGCCGGCCTGCCCTACGCCGAGGACGACGGCGACCGGGTACGGCGCACCTCCCAGGTGGCGGTCGCCTCCGCGGGCCCCCTGCGGCTGACCCACCCCGACGGCCAGGGCCCCGACCGCTTCGACGCCCGCGGCGAACTCACCCAGGAACAGGCGGCCTTCGCCCTCGCCGCCGACCCGCGCGGCTACGGCAACCCCGACGAGGGCTGGAGCCACCTGGTCGCCTCCACCGCCCTGGAGGCCGGCCCCGTCCCCGACGGCCCCGACGACCTGCACGTCTTCGCCGTGCGCTACGGCGCGTCGGAGCCGCTCACGGTGCGGGTCGAACGCACCCCCGAGGGGCTCACCGTACGGACGGCCCGCTTCACCGCCGTACTCGGCCCCGACGACGCCCACGGCGAACCGGAGCTGACCCTGCTCCCCACCTGACCGCGCCCTGCGGCGGGGCAAACGTTGCCTGCCGGGGCACTAGAACCCGGGACGGACCACCAGGTCGGCCCGCTCCCGGGTCGCCGCCACCAGATCGGCGTTGCGCTGGTCCGTGCCCAGCACCCAGGCCAGCGCCTCGGCGGGTCCCTTGCCGAACTCCTCGTGCCGGGCGACCAGCCGGCGCACCCGCTCCTCCTCGTCCGTCTCGCAGAACCACACCTCGTCCAGCGCGGCCCGCACCCGCGCCCACGCGCCCGTGCCCAGCAGCAGGTAGTTGCCCTCCGTCACGATCAGCCGCGCCTGCGGCGGCACCGGGAGCGCGCCCGCCAACGGCTGCTCCAGCACCCGTTCGAAGCCCGGCGCGTACACCACGTCGTCACCGCCCGCCTCCTCCCGCAGCCGCCGCAACAGCGCCGCGTACCCGGCCGCGTCGAACGTGTCGGGCGCGCCCTTGCGGCCGCGCCGGCCGAGCCGGTCGAGCTCGGCGTCCGCCAGATGGAAGCCGTCCATCGGCACATGCGCCGCCCACGGCGCCCCGCCGCCGTTCAGCTCCCCCACCAGCCGCTCGGCGAGGGTCGTCTTGCCCGAGCCCGGGCTGCCGGCGATCCCGAGGAACGCCCGCTCACCGCCCCGGACGAGTCGCCGGGCACGGGTCACCAGTTCGTCGAAAGTGAGCACACAGCAGAGTGTCGCAGTCCCCTGGGAGGAGACCCGTAGGGGGAGAGGAGGAGTACGTGCCGGAGGACGACAAGCAGATCCGCGCCCTGATCACCCGCTGGGCTCAGGCCGTGCACGAAGGTGACATCCAGGCCGTCCTCGCCGACCACGCCGAGGACCTCCTGCTGTACCACGTCACCCCGCCCCACGAGGGCATCCGGGGGCTCGCCGCCTACCGGGTGCTCTGGCCGCCGTTCTTCGCCTGGCAGGCGCTGGGCGCCCGGTTCGAGATCGACACCCTGGACGTCGTCGCCGGCGCCGACGTCGCCTACGCCCACGCGCTGCTGCGCTGCGGCACCCCCGAGGAACTCGCCGAACGGCCCACGCTGCGGCTGCGCCTGACGTTCGGTCTGCGCAAGGAGCACGGCCGCTGGGTGATCGCCCACGAACACCACTCCTTCCCGCACGACTGAGGCTGAGGCACCCCCCGTGACGGCTCGATGTGGCGCGCGCCACACCGATGGCGGCCCCGTGCGGGGGAACGGGACCTGTATGACGACGACGCTCGGACTCCCCGGCACCATCCAGGCCTGCCTCTTCGACCTCGACGGGGTCGTCACCCGGACGGCCGTGGTGCACGCGGCCGCGTGGAAGGAGGCGTTCGACGCGTTCCTGCGCGAACGCGACGGCGACGGCTTCCGCCCGTTCGACCCGTCCCACGACTACGACGAGTACGTCGACGGCCGCCCCCGCGCCGACGGCGTCCGCACCTTCCTCACCTCACGCGGCATCACCCTGCCCGAGGGCAGTCCCGACGACCCACCGGACGCGCCCACCGTCCACGGCCTCGGCAACCGCAAGAACGACCTGCTGCTGGAGAAGATCCGCACCCAGGGCGTCGAGCCCTACGAGGGCACCCTGCGCTACCTCGCCGCCGTCCGCGCCCGGGGCCTGCGCACGGCGATCGTCTCCTCCAGTGCCAACACCCGCGACGTGCTGCGCTCGATCGACGCCGAGGACCTGTTCGAGGTGCGGATCGACGGTGTGGTCGCCGCCGAGCGCGGACTGCCGGGCAAGCCCCGCCCCGACACCTTCCTCGCCGCCGCCCGCGACCTCGGCGTCGAGCCGTCCCACGCCGCCGTCTTCGAGGACGCGCTCGCCGGCATGGACGCCGGCCGCTCCGGGCACTTCGGCTACGTCGTCGGCGTCGACCGGGTGGGTCAGACCGACGCCCTGTACGCGCACGGAGCCGACATCGTCGTCAAGGACCTCGCCGACCTGGGGGGAAGCGAGTGATCACCGACCGTTCCTACGCCGTCGACCCCTGGTGCGTGCGCGAAACCCACCTCAAGCTCGACGTCCTCGCCCAGAGCGAGTCCGTGTTCGCCCTGTCCAACGGGCACGTCGGCTGGCGCGGCAACCTCGACGAGGGTGAACCGCACGGCCTGCCCGGCTCCTACCTCAACGGCGTCCACGAAGTGCACCCCCTGCCCTACGCCGAGGCCGGATACGGCTACCCGGAGTCCGGGCAGACCGTCATCAACGTCACCAACGGCAAGATCGTGCGGCTCCTCGTCGACGACGAGCCCTTCGACCTGCGCTACGGACGCCTCGTCTCCCACGAACGCGTCCTCGACCTGCGCCGCGGCGTCCTGGAACGCACCTGCGAATGGACCTCGCCGGCCGGGTCCACCGTCCGGGTGCGCTCCACCCGGCTGGTCTCCCTCACCCAGCGGGCCGTCGCCGCCGTCGCCTACGAGGTCGAGGCCGTCGACAGCCGCTCACGCGTCGTCATCCAGTCGGAACTGGTCGCCAACGAGAGCCTGCCCGAGCCGGACGGCGACCCGCGTGCGGCGAAGGCCCTGAAGTCGCCGCTGGAACCCGAGGAGGACGTCGCCGTCGACCGTCGGCTGCGCCTGGTCCACCGCACCAAGCGCAGCGGCCTGCGCGTCGCGGTGGCCGCCGACCACGAGATCAGCGGCCCCGAGCGGACCACCGCCAGCGCGGAGAGCAACGTCGACGTCGCCCGACTCACCGTCACCTCCGTGCTGGAGCCCGGCGAGACGCTCCGCGTGGAGAAACTCGTCGCGCACGGCTGGTCCGGGGCCCGCTCCCGGCCCGCGATGAGCGACCAGGTCGAGGCGGCCCTCGCCGCCGCGGGACACAGCGGCTGGCAGGGCCTCCTCGACGACCAGCGGGCCTACCTCGACGACTTCTGGGCGCGCGCCGACGTCGAGGTCGACGGCGACGAGAAGATCCAGCAGGCCGTCCGCTTCGCCCTTTTCCACGTCCTCCAGGCCGGCGCCCGCGCCGAGGGCCGGGCCATCCCCGCCAAGGGCCTGACCGGCTCCGGCTACGACGGCCACGCCTTCTGGGACACCGAGACGTTCGTGCTGCCCCTGCTCACCTACACCGCGCCCGATTCCGTCGCCGAGGCGCTGCGCTGGCGGCAGCAGACCCTGCCCGCCGCCCGTGAGCGCGCCGCCCAACTCGGCCTGCGCGGGGTTGCGTTCCCCTGGCGCACCATCGAGGGCTCGGAAGGCTCCGCCTACTGGCCGGCCGGCACCGCAGCCTTCCACGTCAACGCCGACATAGCCGACGCCGTCGTCCGCTACGTCGCCGCGACCGGCGACACCGGCTTCGAGGCGGAGACCGGCGTCGAACTGCTCGTGGAGACCGCCCGGTTGTGGCGCTCCCTCGGCCACCACGACGCCCACGGCGTCTTCCACATAGACGGCGTCACCGGCCCCGACGAGTACAGCGCCGTCGCCGACGACAACACGTACACCAACCTGATGGCCCGCGCGAACCTCCTCGCCGCCGCCGACGTGGTGGAACGCCACCCCCGCGAGGCCGCCGAGCTCGGCGTGGACGAGGAGGAGAGCGCTGCCTGGCGGGACGCCGCCATGTCCGTGCACATCCCGTACAACGACGAACTCCGCGTCCACGAACAGCACGCCGGCTTCACCCGCTACCAGCGCTGGGACTTCGCCGGCACCCGCGCCGAGCAGTACCCCCTGATGCTGCACTTCCCGTACTTCGACCTCTACCGCAAACAGGTCGTCAAACAGGCGGACCTGGTGCTGGCGATGTACGTCTGCGGCAGTCACTTCGAGGAGGAGTACGACGACGAGCAGGTCGCCCGGAACTTCGCCTACTACGAGCCGCTGACCGTGCGGGACTCCTCCCTGTCGGCGTGCGGGCAGGCCGTCGTCGCCGCCCAGGCCGGCCATCTGGACCTGGCCTACGCCTACACGGCCGAGGCGGCCCTGATGGACCTGGAGAACCTCCAGCAGAACACCCGCGACGGCCTGCACATCGCCTCCCTCGCCGGCGCCTGGACGGCTCTGGTCGCCGGGTTCGGCGGCCTGCGCCGGCACGGCGACAGCCTGCGCTTCGCACCCCGGCTGCCCGAGCGGTTCAGCCGCCTCGCCTTCAGCGTCCAGATCCGGGGCCGCCGGCTGCGGGTGGAGGTCGGCCCCGACAAGGCCGTCTACACCCTGTTGTCCGGCGAGGCGCTGACGATCCACCACCACGGCAGCGCGCTCACGCTGAACGGCGACGGCCCCGTGGCGCGCACGGTGCCGCCGCAGCGGTCCCGCCCGGCGCCCGAACAGCCCCCGCACCGCGCCCCGCGAGCCCGCTGACCGCGCGCCGATCGCCGCGCCCGGTGTCCCGTCCGCCGTCGACGGGCGCCGGGCGGGCGGCACCCGGCTGATCTCCGTCCTGCGCCACCGCCCGAACCGGGTTACCTTGATCGTGTTTTTCGCGGTTCGCGCTGTCTCGCCGTTCCGCGACCCCGGGATTCCCCGCGCGGCGGATCCGGGACCGCCCGGCTCTCCCGCGTCCGGAACGAGGGGTGCAGATGGCCCACGGCACGAACGCCCTGCCGATCGGTCGGCAGCGCGGCTCACCGGCGAGCGCGCCCGGCTCCCGCCGGACACTCGGCGTCCGCCCGCTCGCCGCCGTGGCCGCCGCCTTCACCCTCGCCCAACTCCTGCTCGTCGTCCCCGGTGCGGGAATCGGCTTCGGCCCCGGCTTCGGTCTGGGCCTCGGCTGGGACGAGACCGTGTACGTCAGCCAGGTCTCCGCCCAGGCCCCGCCCGCCTTCTTCAGCGCGCCCCGTGCCCGGGGCGTCACCCTGCTGGTGGCGCCGGTCACCTCCTGGTCCACCTCCACGACACTGCTGCGCGTCCACCTCGCGCTGCTGTCCGGCGTCGGCCTGTACCTCGCCCTGCGCGTCTGGCGCGGACTGTTCCCGGCCCGTGTCCTGGCCCTGGCCGGCGCCCTCTTCGCCACCCTGTGGGTGACCCTTTTCTACGGCCCGGCGGCCATGCCCAACCAGTGGGTCGGCCTCGGGGCGCTCGCCTGCGCCGGCTGCCTGCTCAGGGCCCGCGCCGACCACCGCGACCGGGCCGCCCTGTGGGGGGTGGCGGCGGGGGCGGCGCTCATGGCGTGGATGCGGCCCACCGACGCCGTCTGGATCGCGCCGCCGCTGCTCGCCCTCGCCCTCGCGGGCCGTCACGTCCGCGCCGCCCTCGTCCTCGTCTCAGGCCTGGCGACCGGCGTCGTGCAGTGGGTGATCGAGGCGTACACCAGCCACGGCGGACCCCTGCGGCGGCTCGCGGAGGGCTCCCGCATCCAGGGCGGGCTCGGCCGCAACCTCGCCGTCGACGACCAGATGCGCGCTCTGATCGGCCGGGCCCTGTGCCGCCCGTGCACCGGCCCGCTGCCGAACCCGGTCATCACCGCCTGGTGGGTCCTGCTGCCGCTGCTCGCCGCCCTCGGCCTCGCCGTCGCGGTACGGGCCGGGCGGACGGCGCCCACGCTGCTCCTCCTCGTCTGCGCCACGACCGCCGCCGTGCCCTACCTGTTCCTCATCGGCTACGCGGCGCCCCGCTTCCTCCAGCCCGTCTACGCGCTGCTCGCGATCCCGGTCGCCGACGCCCTGTTCCACCTGGTCACCCGGCCCGACGGCCGATGGCGCCCGGCCGCCGCCGTGCTGACCGCCCTCCTGCTGACCGGCCATCTGGCGGGGCAGTACGTCGTCCTGGACCGCCTGGTGGACCGCACCGCCGCCGACCGCCTCGACTGGGCGCGCACCGCGGCCGACCTGCGCCGGCTGGGCGTACGGCCGCCCTGTCTGCTCACCGGGACCGAGGCCATCCCCGTCGCCTTCTACGCAGGCTGCTCCTCCGCCGCCACCAGCGGCAACAACGCCAACGCCACCGAGGCGGACATCCTGGACACCGCGCGCCGCGTCCCCACCGCCGCCCTCTCCCCACCGGGCGGCCCACCGCCCCGCTACGCCCGGTCCTGGACCCGCCGTCCGTCGGCGGGCCTGGACCTGCACCTGGCCCCACGACCCGACGGGGGCGGCCCGGGATGAGGCGACGCACGGGACACCCGGCCGGCGCCCCTTGCGGACGCAAGGCCGACAGGCCTCAGGGGAGCACGACCGTCTCGGTGACACCGCCCCGGCCGTCGGGCTCCACCCGGTACAAGTGCGCCCCGACCTCCCGGGCGACGGTGCGTGTCACGACACCGTCCGTGAACAGGGCGCCCGCCCCGTCGTCCAGCGCCCATCCCGCGGGCAGCGCGCCGCTCGCCACCGCCCGGCGGTAGGAGGGCCGGCGGCCCGGCTCGCTGTCGTAGTGCGGGCACACCGAACCCGGCAGCAGACCCAGCCCGTCCGGCAGGAAGGCCAGCGGACCGAAGGAGTCGGTGTGCGAGCCCCGCGCCCAGCAGTTGGCGCCCGCGCTGATGCCGCACAGCAGCGTCCCGCGCTCGTACGCCTCGACCAGCAGCCGATCCACCCCGTGGACGCGCCACACCGCGAGCAGGTTCGCCGTGTTGCCCCCGCCCACGTACACGACGTCCTGCTCCAGCAGGAAGGCGCGCAGCGACGCATCGTCCGCCTCCCGCCGGAACAACCGCAGCACGGACGGTTCGCACTCCCGCCCGGCGAACGCGCCGAGGAACCGTTCGGCGTATCCCTCGGCGTCACCGCTCGCGGTCGGCACGAAGCACACCTTCGGCCGCGGCCGGCGGGCGAGGCCCAGCACCCAGTCGTCGAGCACGCCGTCGGTGTCGGTGGAGAAGCCGCCGCCGAGGAGGGCGACACGGCCGGACTCGTCATGAAGGGGCACGCTCCATTCTCGCCCGGCGCCGTGCCCCGGCTCTCCTCAGCCGCGCGGCCCCCATTCCTTGCGGAAGCGGGTCAACTGCTGGACCGGGTCGCCGGTGTACGACCACGGCGTCCGTGTGGCCCGTCGGCCCGTCATCTCCAGGAGGGGTCCCGCCACGTCCGCCATCCCCGCCGAACAAGCCGCGTGTGTCAGGTAGTTGAGGTCGCGCAGCTCGCCGGGGGCGATGTCGCTCTCCTTGCGGCCCGTGATCCAGCGCTCCCAGGTGCGGCGGACGTCGCCCACCGCGCCGTCGTGCGCCCAGTGCTGACCCAGCCCCACCGGCGCCGGCCGGTCCGCCGCCGTGTCGAGGGCGTGACGGTACTCCTCCACCCGCGCGTACTGCACCAGCACCGGCAGCGGGCAGCCCGGCGGGGCCACCCCCGCCGCGTCCCGCGCGAAGTCGTACATCAGACCGTGCGAGCCGTGCCAGCGCGCCGAGTAGTAGTGCAGGATTTGGAGGTGGCCCTCCGTGCTGTACGGGTCCCGCTGGTGCAACTCGTCCCACCAGCGCGCCAGTTCCGTACGCCGTACCCCCGACACGTACAGTCGCGCCACCGAGATCAGAGAGATCCACGGCGTCGGGTCGTCCGGACAGGCGTCGGCCGCCGCCAGGCACGCCAGCACCGCGCTGTCCACACGCTGCTGTTCGATCGGCACGCCCCGGCCGGCCGCGATGGCCAGGGTGAAGGCGCGGGCGGTCTCGGTGGCCGCCCGCAGCACCAGCGCGTCCGCGCTGTGCGGCTCCGCCGCCAGCCAGCTCTCCACCGTCGAACTGCTCGCGCAGGCCTGGGCGAGCAGCCGTGTCCGGTGGCCGCGGGCGAGCCAGTCGCGGCCGGTCACCCGCAGCAGGTCGCGCAGGCCCTGCCAGCGGCCGATCACGATGTCGTGCCGGGTGGAGGAGAGGACCGCGTCCCCGCAGTCGGGGTCGAAGTCGGGAGCGAAACGGTCGCGCGCCATCGGACCCCTCCTAGAAGTCGGTGGGGAGACCGTCATGGACGGCGGCGTGCGCGGCCGCGGGTCCTTCCGGCACGTAGTCGGCGGTGACCGTCCGCGAGGCGTCCAGCCGGGCCGGACGGTAGTAGTCGCTGCCCTTGCGCCAGTACCGGAGCATCGGCGCCAGACCCACCGCGAGCCCGCCGAGACCGATCCAGATCGCCGACGGACTCAGCTCCCCGAGCGCCTCCACGAACACCCAGAACATGAACAGCGCTCCGCACAGCGGCCACAGCCCGCCGAAGACGAAGTCGGCCGGCGACTTCAGCAGCCTCTTGCGGTAGGCGACGACGACGGCGAGACCGGCGAGCCCGTAATAGACGGCGATCTGCAGACCGATCGCCGAGATCGCGTCGGCGAGGATGTCACCCACCGAGCCCAGCGCGTTGGAGGCGACGAACATCGCCAGCGCCACCGCGCCGACCACGGCGATCGCCACCCACGGCGTGTTCCACCGGCGGTGCACCCGGCCCAGCGCGGACGGCATCGTCCGGTCCCGGCCCATCGCGAACAGCGTGCGGGTGACCTGGATGAGGGTGGTCTCCAGGGTGGCGACGGTGGACAGCATCACGGCGACGATCAGCAGCTTGCCGCCCCAGCCGGGCCACACCTCCTCGCCGAGCACCGCCAACACGTTCGCGCCGTTGTCCTCGATCTGCCGGGCGCTGAGGACGACGTTCACCGCGATGGTGAACACCTCGAACAGCACGAAGACGACGCCCACCCCGATCAGCCCCGCGAGCCCGGTCGTGCGGCGGCTGTCCCGGGTCTCCTCACTGAGGTTGCTGGTCACGTCCCAGCCCCAGTAGTAGAACGCCGCGACCAGCGCCCCCGAGGCGAAGCCCGACACCCCGTCGAAGTGACCGAAGCCGAGCCAGGACCAGTCGAAGACCCGGGCGTTGTCGGTGTGCAGGAACGCCAGCACCGCGAAGAGCGCGAGGATCGCCAGCTCCACCCCCGACATGACGAGCTGCGCCCGCACGGTCAGCCGTGCGCCGCCGAGCACCACGCCCAGCATCACCAGGAACCAGACGGCGCCCACCACGGTCGACAGCGCCGTGTCGTCGGCGAGGCCCTCGTCGAACAGGGCGAGCGTCATCGACCCGGCCGGCAGCGAGCCGGCCACCATGAAGATGGTCGCCGAGATCACCAGCGCCCAGCCGCTGACGAACCCCAGGAACGGGTGGAGCGTGCGGCCCACCCAGGAGTAGCTGGCGCCCGCGTTGACGTCGATCCGGCTGAGGTGACTGAACGCCAGCGCGATGCCCAGCATGGGTATCGCGCAGTACAGCAGCGCCGCCGGGCCGCCGAGGCCCACCGCGCCGGCGAGGACGGCCGTGGTGGCGGCGATCGAGTACGCGGGCGCGCTGCCGGCGACCGCCATCACCACCGTGTCGAACGTGCCGAGGACGTTCGACCGCAGTCCTCTGCTGGAGTTGCTCATGCTCGCGCTGCTTTCCGTCGTGCACGCCGACGCCGTGGAAGGGAAGTGGAGGGTCGTGCTCCGGTCGCGGAACGCGAGGGATGGCCTCGAAGATCCGGACAGGGAAAGGCCGTCGGCGGACATCGCCCACCTTGTGTGGGTGGTCGGTCACACCGAGTGTGCGAGTGATGATAGCCCCAACGGTTGAGGTTTCAAGATTGACTGTCGGGTAATCTCCGGCGGCGCCAGGACGGCCGGCGGGGTTCGGTCACGGGTGGCGGGGATACCCGAAACGGCGAACGAGGACCACCAGGCGACGCAACCGTCGCAGCAGCCCAGGGAGGCACCATGGCCACGGAGCCCGAGAACCCCGCGAACGCCGCGACCACGGCCGACGACGCCTACCAGCCCACCGGCACCAACGAGGAGCAGGCGGACGCCGCGCCGCTCGACCTCCAGGACGCGCTCGACGAACGCACCTACGACGACACTCTGGACGAGGGCTACTCCCCACCGGAGAAGCCGCTCGGCGTCACCAAGTACGGCACCACGGCGGCCGAGCAGCACGAGGGCGAGACGCTGGACCAGCGCCTCGCCCAGGAGGTCCCCGACGTCGAGGCCCCCGCAGGCGACGGCGTCGGCGACCTCCCCCGGGGCGAGGGCGAACCGGTCGACCCCGAGGTGGGCGACGCCCGCGCCGGCCGGCTGGTCGCCCCGGACGAGGGCGCGCACCCGGACGCCACCAAGGAGGAGACCGCCACGGACGTCGGCATCGACGGCGGCGCCGCGGGCGCGGAGGAGGCCGCCGTCCACGTCGTCGAGGACCGCGACCTGCCCTGAGACGCCCCTCCCGCGCGGAGTCGGCCGCACGGCCCCGTCACCCGCTCCCCCGGAGCGGGTGACGGGGCCGTCGCGCTGCCCGCAGGCGCCACGGGGCTCAAGGAGTCACGGCAGCAGCTTCTCGATCGCGGACGGGCCCTCCTCGTCGAGCTTGCGCCGCGCCCACTCCAGATTGCGCGGGGTGAGGTCCCGGCCCGCGGCGAGGACCATGTCCTCCGGCGACACATCGGTGCCGGTGCGGGTGTGGAGCAGGGCGTCGGGGGTGACGCGGTCGGAGGACGGCCCGGAGGCGCCGGGCTGTGAGGTCGACATGGTGTGCTCCTCGGTCCGGAGGGCTGCTTGGGGCCCGTGCGGCCGCCGGGGCCGCAGCGGGTCCACTAACACCATTCATCGAGGGAGCGCACCCTGCATCCGGAAGCCACACGGATCACACCCCAGAGGCATTGACAGGTTTGGAGACGGCGTGCTGGTGCATCCGGAATGCATACACGTATTCGCACGGACATGGGAGGAACCGTGGGCGTCATCGCCTGGATCCTGATTGGCCTGCTCGCCGGTGCCATCGCCAAGCTGCTGCTGCCCGGGAAGGACCCGGGCGGCATCATCGTCACCATGCTCATCGGCATCGTCGGCGGTCTGCTCGGCGGCTGGCTGGGCAAGGTGATCTTCGGGGTGGACTCGATCGACGGGTTCTTCGACCTGTCCACCTGGATCGCCGCGATCGTCGGATCGCTCATCCTGCTGGTCCTCTACCGGGCCGTCACCGGCAACCGGCGCTCGCACCGGCACGCCTGACGGTCCCTCTGAACCGACGACGTGCCCGACCGGGCCGCCCAGCGGCACGCCCGGTCGGCACGCCGGTTCGGCCGACGCCGGCGGATCCGCCGGCGTCTTGGTGTGTTCGGCCCACGCTCAGCCCACGCCGTCGCCCAGCAGGGCCTCGGCTTCGGCGAGCACCTCGGTGACCCGCAGGCCGAACGCCGCGTCACAGGCGTGCGGACGCTCCCCGCGGGCCGCTGCGCACAGCGCGTCCGCGGCCCGGCCGAGCGCCGCCGCCGCGCCCGCCCCGCTCTCCGGGAGCCGCGCGACCCCCGCCGCACCCCGGACCTCGACGGCCGTGCCCGACGCCCCGGGCGGAGCCGTCAGACTCAGCGTCAGGGTGCTGGAGGCGCCCCCGGTGTGGTCCAGGACCACCTGCACGGTGTCGCCGGGACCCCGCACCGCGGCCGCCACCCGCCGCACCTCACCCAGAACGGGCAGCAGCACCGACAGCGCGTGCGGACCCACGTCCCACAGCGCGCCCTTCTCCCGGCGCCACGGCGTCGCGAACGGGTGGCCCTCCCCGGAGAACACCGCGCCCAGCCACTGCGCATGCCCCGTGAACCACCCCTCGGCCGCCGCCTGCTCCGCGATCCATGCCTGCGGCTCGGGCAGGAAGCGGGTGGTGAAGAAGACCACCGAGGCGACCCCCGCTTCCCGTACGGCCCGCTCCACCGCCCGCGCGCCCGCCACCGTCGTGGCGACGGGCTTGTCCAGCAGCAGATGACGCCCCGCCCCGGCGGCCCGCACGGCCAGCTCCGCCTGCACGTCCGGCGGCAGCGCCACCGCCACCGCGTCGACCTCCGCGAGCAGCGTGTCGACGTCGTCGTAGGCGCGGACGCCGTGCGCGTCGGCCAGTTCCTTCGCCGCGTCGGGGCGGCGGCCCCACACGCCGGCGAACTCGAGGCCGTCGTGCGCGGCCAGGACGGGGGCGTGCACCATGTGCGCCCAGGGGCCGGTACCGAGCAGACCGATACGCATCTCGCTGACTCTCCCTGCTGCCGGACGACATCACGGCCGACGGCGTGAGAAGACGGCGCAGGCCGTGTGCGAGCCTCGCACACGGCCTGCGCCGCAGGACACCCCGGGGGCGTCCGGATCGGTCGGGCGGCCCGTCAGGCCGCCCGCGGCTCGCCCCGGACATCCTCCGCCGGCCTGTCGACGGCCGGTTCCCCGCCCTCGGCCCCGCCCCGGACCAGGCGCAGATGCCGCTTGCGCGCGGCATGCCGGCGCTTGGCCTGGTCAGGGGCGGAGGCGGGGGCGGGGGAGTAGAGACGATCCTCCACACGGTCCATGACCGCGATCAGTACGGACAGCAGCGGCAGCAGCAGTACGGCGACCCACAGCACGGAACTCTCTCCTCGTCAGACGACACGGACCGGGTGCCTCGAATCGGCCCGCTGATGCCCGCGCGGGGGCGACTTCGTCAGCCGAAGCCGTTCACCAGGGAGTTCGCGTGGGCCAGCCCGCTCTCCGCGGAGATCTCCCGCACCGTCTGCGGCGTCCGCACGGTGGCGAACTCGACGCGGTCCTCCCGCCGCAGACAGCCGTACACCCCGGGGCGCGGCAGGCTGTTGTACGCCCACGGAGCCGAGAAGTAGTAGGCGCCCGTGTCGTGCAGGACGACCCAGTCGCCCTCGGCGAGCTCGGGCAGCGGGCGTTCGTGCGCCACGACGTCCCCGGCGAAACAGAGCGGCCCCGCGACGTCGTGCGGCCGCACCGGCCCCTCCTTCGGCGTGCCGTCGGGGCCGTACGCGCTCACCCGCACCGGCCAGTCCTGCGGCATGAAGACCGTGCGGGTGGCGACCTGCGCGCCGGCGTGGGTGACGGCGACGCGGCGGCCGCCCGCCTCCTTGACGTACTCGACGCGGGCCGCGAGGAAGCCGTTCTTCGCGAGCAGGGAGCGGCCGAACTCCGTCACCAGGCGGTAGCGGCCGTCCAGCAGGGCCGGCTCGGCGGCGGTGAGCGCGGCGACGTACGCGTCGTAGGTCGGCGTGACGCAGTCGTCCTCGAAGTTGACCGGCAGTCCGCCGCCCAGGTCGAGGCTGGTGATCTGCCGGCGGCCGGCCCGGGCGTCGATCTCCTCGGCGAGGCGGTGCAGCGCGGCGAGCCCCCTGCCGATCAGGGGCAGCGGGCAGCCCTGCGAGCCGACGTGCGCGTGCAGCCGGGTCAGCCACGGCCGCCGCGCGAACGCCTCGACGACCTGTTCACGGGCCCCCGGATCGCGCAGGGCGACACCGAACTTGGAGTGGGCGGTCGCCGTGCTCATCGCCCCGATGGCCCCCGCGCCGACCTGCGGATTGACCCGCAGCCCGACGACGGAGGAGGAGCCGGCCGGGCGCAACTCGTCGACGCGGTCGAGTTCGGCCAGGCTGTCGGCGTTGAGAGCGACGCCGAGGGACAGGGCCTCGTGGATCTCCGCCCGGGTCTTGGCCGGCGAGTCCAGCACGATCCGCGCCGGCGGGAACCCCGCGTCCAGCGCCAGCCGCAGCTCGCCGGGGCTGGCCACCTCGCAGCCCATGCCCGCGTCGGCGAGCAGCCGCAGCACCGGCACCAGGGCGCAGGCCTTGGCCGCGAAGGTGTGCAGCACGTCCGGAACGTCCCCGAACGCCTCGTGCAGCCCGGCGACGCTGTCCCGCACGCCCCGCACGTCGAGGAACCCGGCGAGCGGCCGGTCGGCGCCGAGCAGCCCGTCGGCCACGGCCTGGCGGACGGCCGCGGCGACGTCGGCGGTCGTCACCCCGCCCGCGGCGGTGCGGTCGGGGGCCGGTGCGGTGGTGCGGGTGGTCTCGGTGGGGATCGACACGTCCTGGTCTCCTTCGCTTCGGTGCGACAGGGCGCCGCCGGGCCCGGGCGGTACCTCCAGGTTCGCCCCGGGGCGGTCTCCGCGTCTTCGGCCGACCGCACAAAGACGGCCGGAACCTTCGTGCACACGCACAAAGGGCGGCCCGTCGCCGTCACGAAGGCGGGGAGGCGGTGGCCAGACGGGCGGCGAGGGTGAGCAGCAGCCGTGTGTCCGGATCGTCCAGGTCCACCCCGTCCCGCTCGCGGAGGCGGACGATCCGGTACCGCAGCGTGTTGGGGTGCACGACGAGCCGCCCGGCCGCCGCCGTCACGTCGCCACCCGTGTCGAAGTACGCCGCCAGGGTCCGCACCAGCTCCCCGCCGCCGGCCAGATCGGCCCGGATCAGCTCGTGCACCGGGCCGTCGCCGGACTCCCAGACCGGCCGCACCGCGTCCAGGATCCGCAGCGCCTCGACCGCCGCGCCCGCCCCGGCGGCGTCCGCGTACCGCGCCGGACGGGGAGCTCCCGTCGCCGCGGCCCGCGCCTCCCGCTCCCGCAGTGCCCGCATCACGAGCACGGCCCGCTGGTAGGACTCCGCGGCCCGCTCCGGCGGCCCCACCGGGCCGACGCCGAGCCACACGGGGGCGCAGTCCGGCGACGACGACACCGCCGCGTCGAGTTCGCGCACGACGGCCAGGACGGCGGCCTCGTGATCGGCGGCCGACGCGTCGACGGTCACCAGCAGCGCGAGCCGGTCGCCGTCGCGCAGCACCCCGGTGCCCGGGCGGTGCGCGGCGAGCTCCAGCACCAGGACCTCCAGCGCGCGGTCGTCCGCCCGCGCCGGCTCCCGCTCGGCCACCACCGCCGCGCAGGGAGTGTCCGGGGACAGCCCGAGCGACCAGGCGTGCGTACGGCGGTCCCCCACGCCGTGCAGCAGCCCGCGCAGGGCGTTCTCCCGGCGGTGGGCCGTGCCGCTCTCGCGCAGCCGCTCCCGGACGAGCAGCGGGGCGGCCAGGCCGGCGGCCGTGCGGAGGTGGCGGGCCGCGTCGGGGGCGAGGGCCGTGCCGTCCGCGGCGGCCCAGATCGACCCGAGCACCTCCCGCCCGCTGCGGACGGCCACCACCAGCCGCTCGGGTGTGTCGCCGTCGGCGGGGCGGTGCAGGACGTCCCGGGCGGTCCACAGAGCGCGCAGCAGACCGCTGCGGCGCAGTTCGGCGACCCGCCAGTCCGGCACCCGGCCGCCCAGGATCACCGCGCGGCGCAGCGGGTCGGCGTCGGGGCCGGTGGCGGAGTGCGCCAGCACGCGCAGCTGCGTGTCCTCGATCGTGATCGACCCCCTCACATACGCGGCCACCCGTGCGGCCAGCGCCGCGAGCGACGGGATCGCCTCCGGTCCGCGCACCGCGTCCCCGGCGTCGTCGAGTCCGGCCCGGGCGTAGGACAGGGCGGACCGCAGCAGCCCGGCGACCGCGGCCCACCCGACCCCGCCCTCGCGCACGAGGAGGGCGAGACCGGCCTCGCGAGCGGCGTCGAGGGACTCCGCCGCGGGTGGCGGCTCGCCCAGGACGACGGCACAGGCGCCCCGCAGCGCCGCCTCGCGCACGGTCGCGGCGTCCGGGGCCGCGCCCACGGCCAGCAGCAGCGTGCCGGGCCGGCCGGGGGCCAGGTCGTCCATGCCGACGGCGATCCGGTGCACGACGGCGTCCCCCTCGGGCGCGCACAGCAGACGCAGCGCGTTCCCGTCCTCGAACGCCAGCAGGTCCCGCAGGGCCGTGGAGGCCGCAGTCGTGCCTGATGCGCCGTCATCCGTCAACCTGCCTTCTACCGCCGGGACTTCGCCGGAAGGCGGGGGCTCGTCGGGGGTTGAGTGCACCGGTCTGCTCTCCCGCTGTCCGCGGCGGCGCGACGTCTGTCGCCTGAACGGGGTCGAGAATAGGGATCCTCGCGGGGCCGTGGACCGGACGAACGGAACCGGAGCACCTGAACGGCCGCTGTCGGCCCCAGCCGAAGAACATCGCCTGACGGTCCATCACGGAGCCATGTGGCTGAAATTGTGCCCCTGGAAGGTGATTTGTTCCTCCGGTGCGCATGATTCGCCCAGTTCCGGGCACACGCTGCCCACTACACCTGGAGAGAGGGGCGCTCGTGATCGTTCCGGACCCGAAGGCCGTCAGGACGCTGCTGACCCGGTTCGCGGCGCTGAAGATCGCGCAGGCGGAGCAGGAGCGGCCGGAGACGGCCCGTGAACTGGAGGACGTCACCTACACGTTGTGCGTGCTGATGGGCACGTCCGACGTGCGTGAGGCCGTCGACGCGGCGGACCAGCTGCTCGCCGCCGCGGTACGGGGGCCGGCGATCCCGGGGCCGAAGCGGGGGACCGAGGAGGAGAGCGGGCTCTTCGTGGCCGTCTGAGCCCGCGCGTGAGGGTGATCCGACATGGGCTCGGCGTCGCGCCGGGCCGGGTGACTGTTCAGCGGCGCCGAATCCGGCGACGTGACTCAGGGAACCGCCGAGCCACAGCAGTCCACGTGCCGGGAGTCGTTGTCCGGTCCGGGGCCGGCCAGCCATTGCGCGATCGTGCGGGCGATCGGCTGGCCGGTCTCCACCTCCACGAAGCCGAACTGGCCGGACTGGTTGCACTCCAGGAACCACCATGTACCGTCGGCGTCCTCGGCGAAGTCGAAGGCTCCGTAAGCAAGTTGACTTTCCCGCAGATATGTCCGCACCGAGTCGGCGAGTCGTGGCGGCACCTCCACCGGGCGCCACGGCTCGGTCGAGGGCGCGAAGCGCACGTCCACCGCGTCGGGATCGCCGTCGGGGTCCGTGGCCTTGCGGGCGGCCAGCAGCCGGTCGCCCACCGCCGTCAGCCGTATGTCCGCCCGCTTGGCGACCCGGCGCTGGAGCAGCGTGGGGCCGTAGGCCACGGCGGCGAAGTCGGCGCCGGGCGGAACGCGCGTGGTGGGCACCGCCCGGGGCGGGTCCTGCGGATGCGCCCCCGACACCGGCTTGACCACCAGGTCCGGGTAGCGCTCCGCGAAGTCCCGGGCCGCTTGCGGGAACGTCGTGATCAGCGTCGCCGGCACGGGCAGGCCGCTGGTCTGGGCGAGCCGCAGCTGCCAGGGTTTGTGCCGGGCCCGCCGGGCCGCGTCCGGATGGTTCATCCAGCGCGCCCCGCTGCCCCGGAGCATCCCGTACAGCGCCTGCGAGGCCTCCTCCGTGAGCCACGCGGACGGCTGGGGAGCCCGGGCCGCGGCCGTTCCGGGCCGGCGGACCCACACGGACCGCAGCGAGTCGAGACTCACCAGCCGTCCGGCGGACGACAGATGGCCCCGGAACGCTCCGTGCACGTACTCCGCGGAGAGGGCGACGGTGTGCGTGAGATCGGCGGGGTCGAGCCGTACGACGGGGACACCGGCGGCGTTCAGGTGGACGACCACCATGTCCGCCGTGACGTCCTCTTCGCAGGTCATGATGAGCACGGTCATGTTCGTGGCCCGCGCTCAGTCGTCGAAGTGCGTCTTGGAGCCCGCCGTCGAGGTGGTCGTCCCCAGTTCTCTCAGCAGGGCGTGGTCACGAGCGGCGATCCGGCCGTCCAGGAGCACGTTCAACTGCAGACCGGGGTCGTAGGCGTACGGAGTTGCGAACTCCAACTCCGCCGCGGGGCGTGCGTAGTTGAGCGCGAACGGTTGCATCGGTTTCTCCCTCGTCGGTACTGCCTCGATCAAGCGGTGCCGCTGTGCGACGTCACTCGGGCCCGCTGGTGGTGCGACCTTCAGTGACTTATACGAATCGAACGGGTGCTTGGTTTCCTTACTCTCCGTGATCATCACGGATTCCGGGTCCGGCGCAGGCAGCTGAGCTGGGGTGATGGGTCCTGAAAAAGCCCAAAATTCCTTCTGGGGCCGTCAGTTGACGGCTCCGGCCCCGTCGGGGGAGTCGCCGGGGGTCCGGCGCAGCGACCGCAGGGCGAGCAGGAGGACTCCGATGTCGTCGAGATACACCGGGTCGGGCAGTGCGTCGACCGGCAGCAGGAAGTAGGCGATCGCGCCCCAGAACACCCAGCGCGAACCCGTCGGCAGGCCCGCCCTGCGCAGACCCCGACGGGTCCTGACCAGGCGTATCAGCACCCAGGCGGCCGCGACGAACAGTGCGGCCGCCAGCACCGCCGCGACGGCGACGAGCGTGGTGGTCGTATCCACGGGCCCTCCCTGTGTGCGGTCCGACGCGCGGCGTCCGCTCTTCCCCCGGCTCGGGTTCCCCCCGGCTGTCGAATTCCCCGTACTCGATTCCCGAATTCCCCCTTTCCGGTGGGAATATCGCGATGACCGGACGGCGGATCGGCGACCGGGCCGGACGGTAGCCGGTGAGGCGGATGTCACACGCGCGCCGCGCCCGAGTGGCCGGGAATGTCCGATGATCGGCGTGCCGGCGGATGAACGGCAGGGGCCGCCCCGGGCTCGCTCAGGTCACCTTGACCCGTCCCGCCCCTCGCCCGGGCCGTCGCTGCCCGGTCACAGAGCGTTCATCGCCGCCAGCACCCGGTCCGGAGTGAGCGGCAGTTCGCGCAGCCGTACGCCGGCGGCGTGGTGGACCGCGTTGCCGATCGCGGCAGCCGTGCCCACGATGCCTATCTCGCCGATCCCCTTGCCGCCCAGCGGGTTGAGGTGCGGGTCGTGCTCCTCGATCCAGTGCGCCTCGATGTCCGGCACGTCCGCGTGCGCGGGCACGTGGTACGACGCGAGATCCGACTCGGCGAAGTCACCGAAGGCGGCGTCCACGGTGCTCCCCTCGGTCAGCGCCATGCCGAGCCCCATGGTCATGCCGCCGACGAACTGGGAGCGCGCGGTACGGGAGTTGAGGATCCGCCCGGCCGCATACACGCCCAGCAGACGCCGCACCCGCACCTCACCGGTCACCGTGTCCACGGCCGTCTCGGCGAAGTGCGCGCCGAACGCGTGCCGGGCGTAAGGGGACTTGGCGTCCGCCCGTCCGGCCGTGTCGGCGTGCTCGACGAGCCCTTCCTCGGGGATCCGCCCGGGATGAGCGGCCAGGCGCTCCGCGAGCCGGGTGCACGCCTCGTGCACCGGCCAGCCCCAGGAGGCGGTGCCGGAGGAACCGCCCGCCAGCGACGCCGACGGCAGATCGCTGCTGCCGACCCGGACCCGGACCCGCTCCGGCGGGACGCCGAGGGCGTCGGCGGCGATCTGCGCGAGCACCGTACGGGCGCCCGTGCCGATGTCGGTGGCGTTCGTCTCGATGAGGAAACCCCCGTCCGGCAGCGCCCGCGCCGAGGCGGTCGAGGGCCCCACCAGCACCGGGTAGGTCGCCGCGGCCACCCCCGTGCCGATCAGCAGCGGCCCCTCCGCGCGCGTCCCCGGCCGGGGGTCGCGCCCCTCCCAGCCGAACCGGCGTGCGCCCTCGCGCAGGCACTCGACGAGGTGCCGGCTGCTGAACGGCCGTCCGCTCTCCGGTTCGGTCTCCGGCTCGTTGCGGATCCGCAGCTCCACCGGGTCCATGCCCAGCTCGACGGCGAGCTCGTCCATCGCCGACTCCAGCGCGTACATGCCCGGCGCCTCCCCGGGCGCCCGCATCCACGACGGCGTCGGCACGTCCAGCGCCACCACGCGGTGCAGCGTGCGCACGGCCGGGCAGGCATACATCACGCGCGCGGGCGTCGCCGCCTGCTCCACGAACTCCTTGATCCGCGAGGTGTGCGTGGCGACCTCGTGGACGAGGGAGGTCAGCCGGCCGTCCGCGTCCGCGCCCAGCCGCAGCCGGTGCACGGTCGGCGCCCGATGCCCCACCGTCGACGGCAGGAAGCGGCGGGGCAGGGCGACCGTGACCGGACGGCCGGTGCGCAGGGCGGCCATCACCGCCAGCACCACGTCCGGCCGGGGTGTGCCCTTGGACCCGAAGCCGCCGCCGACGTGCTCGGCGACCACCGTGATCCGGTCCTCCGTCAGTCCGAACAGCCCGGCCAGCACCGCCCGCACGGTCGTGGTTCCCTGGCTGGAGGTGTGCACGGTCAGCCGCTCACCGTCCCACCGCGCGGTGCTGGCGTGCGGCTCCATGGGATGGTTGTGCAGCGGCGGCACCCGGTAGCCGACGTCCACCCGGGCGGCCGCACCCGCCGACGCCCCCTCGGGATCGCCCTGTTCGGTGACCGCGGGATACCCGCCGTTCGCCTTCTCGGGGACGTACGCACGGGGATGCGAGGCGGACAGGGTGACGTCGTGCGGCTCCCGCGCGCAGGAGACGCGCACGGCGGCGGCCCCCTCCCGGGCCGCCTCCAAGCTCTCCGCGACCACCAGGGCGACACACCAGCCCCGGTGCGGGATCTCCGGGCCCTGGAGGACGGCGAGGGTCGCGTCGTCCGGCTCTCCCAGACGCGGCGCGTTCTCGTGTGTCAGCACGTCGACGACGCCCGGCAGCCGCAGCGCCTCCGAGACGTCCACGCCCGTCACCCGGCCCCGCGCCACCGCCGCCGGCACGGGCCGCGCGAACAACCGTCCCGGAGAGGCGAACTCAGCCGCGTAGCGAGCCGCCCCGGTGACCTTCTCGCGCCCTTCCCGCCGCTCGACGGGAGCGCCCACCGACGCGCCGCTCATGATTCCTCCCCGTGCGGAACGCGCGGCAAGTCCCCCGGCGGCCCCGGCGGCACGAGCCGCGTCAGGACGTCGACGGCGACATTGCGGGCGAGCGGCACCTTGTACGCGTTGTCGCGCAGGGGCCGCGCCGCCGACAGTTCGAGACCGACGGCGTGCTCGAACGCCGCCCGGGTCGGGGCCGCGCCCAGCAGCGCCTCCTCGGCCCGCCGGGCCCGCCAGGGCCGGTGCGCCAACGCCCCGAACGCGATCCCCGCGTGCGCCACGACGCCGTCCCGCACCTCCAGCACGGCGGCGACAGAGGCCAGCGCGAAGGCGTACGACGCCCGGTCGCGGGCCTTGCGGTACGCCGACGGCAGCCCTGCCGTCGCCGCCGGCAGCACCACGCCGGTGACCAGTTCCCCCGGCTCGATGACGGTGTCCAGCTCCGGACGGTCGCCGGGCAGCCGGTGGAACTCCGCCGCGTGCACCCGGCGCACCCCCGCGAGCCCGTACAGCTCCACCTCCGCGTCCAGCGCGGCCAGGGCCACGGCCATGTCCGACGGATGGGTGGCCACGCACCGCTCGGAGTGCCCCAGCACGGCGTGGTCGCGGTGCACACCCTCCAGGGCGCCGCAGCCGCTGCCCGGCGCACGCTTGTTGCAGGGCTTGGAGACGTCCTGGAAGTACGGGCAGCGCGTGCGCTGGAGCAGATTGCCTCCCGTGGTCGCCGCGTTGCGCAACTGCCCGGACGCGCCCGCGAGGAGCGCCTGTGACAGGGCCGGGTAGCGCTCACGGATCCGGGGGTGCGCCGCGAGGTCGCTGTTGCGGACCAGGGCCCCGACCCGCACCGAACCGTCCGGCAGCTCCGTCACCTCGTCCATCGGGATCCGGGTGACGTCGATGAGCGCGGAAGGCTGCTCCACGCCGAGCTTCATCAGGTCCACGAGGTTGGTGCCGCCGCCCAGATAGCGGGCTCCCGGGTGCGCGGCGTAGGCGTCCGCCGCCTCGGCGAGGCTGCCGGCCCGTACGTAGGCGAAGGGTTTCACCGGATCACGTCCTCGACCGCGTCGACGATGCGGGGATACGCCCCGCACCGGCACAGGTTGCCGCTCAGCCGCTCACGGATCTCCTCCCGGCTCAGCGCGACGGGCCCGGCCGGCGCACCCGCGTCCGTGACGTGCGAGGGATGACCCGCCTCCGCCTCGGCGACGGCCCCGACCGCCGAGCAGATCTGCCCCGGCGTGCAGTACCCGCACTGGAAGGCGTCGCGCTCCATGAACGCCCGCTGCAACGGGTGCGGTTCCTCGCCGTCGCCGGACAGCCCCTCGATGGTCGTGACGTCGCAGCCGTCCAGGGTCACCGCGAGCAGCAGACAGCTGTTGACCCGCCGTCCGTCCACCAGGACCGTGCACGCGCCGCACTGCCCGTGGTCGCAGCCCTTCTTGGCGCCGGTGAGCTCCAGGTCCTCCCGCAGCAGGTCCAGCAGGACGCGCCGGTGATCGACGGTGAGGGTGTGCGGTTTGCCGTTGACGCGCAGAGTCGCGGCCGAACGGTGGGGGTGGGGAGGCGGCGCGGGATCGCCGCCCGCGGAGCCGTGCTCGCTGCCCATGTCTGGACCCCTTCCTCAGGACCCGTGCTGCCGCTGCCGTGGAGACCGCGTATCCAGCGGGCGCGGACCGACACGTCGGGGCGGGTGAGGATTCGGGAACGGGCGCGAGGGGTGAGGGGCCGGGTGCGGTGGGTGACGGGCGGGGGAGCGGCCGTGACGCCGGGGACCCGGGCCTGTGCGGCCCGGGCTGCCAGTGCCGTGACCGGAAGGGTTCACCGGTCCGGCTGCCAGTGCCGTGACCGGAAAGGTTTCACCGGTCCGGCTGTCCTTTCCGGTCACGGCACTAGCGGTCGGCCGCCTGCTGCTCCGCCGGGGCGTCCTTCACGGGCGCGAGCTCCGGCGCGAGCCTCTTCACGCTGTCGTTCACGCCGTCCTGAGCGCCCGCCTCCGAAGGCTCCCGCGGGGCCCGTGAGGTGGCTTCCGAGGCGGGTCCGTCCTGCTCGTCGAGCCCCTCCTGCTCCGCAGGCGTGGACCTGGGGGAGGGCAGGGGGCGCAGGCCCATGGCCGTGACCTTGAGCCGCTCCAGCGTCCGGCCCAGCTGCTGGAACGGCGACCCGGTCGCCTTGGCCTGCGGCGGGGGGCGCTCGCCGGCCGCGGCCGCCTCCCGGTAGGCGGCGAGCGCCTCGTGGGCGTGCTCGGCGGCCTCCCGGTACAGGTCCCGGGACTGCGTCATCGCCTCCAGCGCCTCGGAGTACATCGCCACCAGCTGCCGCTCCCGGGCCAGCTCCTCCTCCATGGTCAGCAGCTGCCACTGCTCCCGCAGCGTGGTCAGCGCGACCTCGCCGCCGTCCGGCAGCGGCCGGGGCAGATCTGCGAACCGCCCCACGGCGTCCAGGAGTTCGGCCGGATGCGTGCCGTCCAGGAACATGTTGCGCACCGTATAGTCCGCGCCGTCGTAGCCGGCCGGGGCGGGGGAGCCCGGAAGCACCACGGCGCCGCCGCGCGGCAGCTCCACGCCGGCGTCCCGCAGCGCCCAGTTCACGGTGCGCAGCTGGTGGGGCGCGGCACGGTGCTCGACGACGCGGTGGTGCAGTCCCGGGGGGAGGAGCGGCACCAGGGAGCGACGGCCGCGCTCGTCGGGGGTCATGGCCTCGTGCACCAGGACGTGAATGGTCCAGGTGTCGCGCAGGGCGCCGCGCAGTGTGCGCTTGACGTCCTTGTCGTCGTCCGGGAGCGGGTTGATGTCCAGGTACCGCTGGCCGGTGACCGTCTCCTGGCCCCACGGGGTGTCGGCGTCCCACGGCCAGAACATCTCGGCGGGCGACGGCCACCGCAGGTCCCAGGGCCGCTCCGCCTCCGCGGCCAGCGTCCACTCCTGCCCGCGCCCCGACCATTGCGCGAGCGTCAGCCGGGCGCGGACGGTCACGTCGTCGGGCAGCACCCAACGGGCCTCGAAGGCGAGCTCCCCGTCGGTGACGTCGGCCCCGGACAGCTCATGGAAGTCCAGGATCGTCCCGTCGTCCTTGAGGGACTGCAGGTTCTTGCGGAGGACGTCCGGCGCTGTCGGTCCGGTGTGACGGCCGCGGGCGAGCCACACCGTCGAGGGAGCCGGTGGCGGGACGGGCGGGGAGGTGAGCATGAGTCCATTCGGAGGGCGGGGTGACGACGTACGGCTGCCAGTATCGTCGTCGACGGCGGGTGGGCGATCAAGCGGGGCCCACGGCATGCCGCCGGAGCCCGTCACGGGTGCGCCTTCCCCACCGGGCGGCGTGTCACGCGCCCCGATGGGGGCACCGGCCCGCGCGCCGGGCGCACGACCCGTGCGCCGTCTCGCGGTGTGCGCCTCACACGGGGCAGGCGCCTCTCGCGGTGTGCGCCTCACACGGGGTGTGACCGATTCACCACGCCGCCCCCGAGCGCACCCGTGGCCCCCTCCGCCCCCACCGCCGAGAATCGATCCCGGCGAACAGGGCTCGCCCACCATCCGCGTCGGGGCGAGCCCTGTTCCCCGGAGGGGGGCCTCGTCTAATCTGACGATCATGATGCGGAGCCCCGTCGAACTGGTGATCTTCGACTGCGACGGGGTGCTCGTCGACAGCGAGCGGATATGCGTCAAGGTCGACGCCGTGGTCATGGCCGACCTGGGGTGCGCGTTCACCGAGGCCGAGATCGTCGAACGGTTCGTCGGCTCGTCCAACGAGGTCTACACCGCGGCCGTGGAGGAACGGCTCGGCCGGCGGCTGGAGAAGGGCTGGGAGCGGCGGTACGAGCATCTCTACGAGGAGGCCATCGAGGCCGAGCTCACCGCCGTGGACGGTGTGGCCGACGCTCTGGACCGTCTCGCCATGGGCGTGTGCGTCGCGTCGAACGGCGGACACACCGGCATCCGGCGCAGTCTGACGCTCACCGGTCTGCTCCACCACTTCGAGGGGCGCGTCTTCAGCGCGGCCGACGTCCTGCGGGGCAAGCCCGCCCCCGACCTCTTCCAGCACGCCGCCCGCACCCTCGGCGTCCGCCCCGAGCGGTGCGCGGTCGTCGAGGACAGCGCGTACGGGGTGCGGGCGGCGCGGGCCGCCGGGATGCGGGCCTTCGGATACTGCGGCGGACTCACTCCGGCCTCGCGGCTCGAAGGGCCGGACACAGTCGTGTTCGACGACATGCGCGACTTGCCCGGTCTGCTGGCGGCCGCCGCCGGCTGAGCCGGGGAGCCGGTTCGAGGCATCTGCCGCCCTAGGGCGCGTTTCGAAAGTCCCTCCCCCACTGCCCTGAGGGCGTGGGAGGTGCCCCCAGGCTCGCGGCGCCTGGCACGCGCGCTCGCCGCGTTGTCGGGATCGCCCTCGTACGCCCAGTACGAGGGCGACCCTCCGCCTTGCGATCGCACGCTCCCCCACGCTCGAACCGAACTCGCGCGGGAGGTGCCCCCATCGCCGCCGCGAGCCCCGCCCTCCGGGCGGACGACGCTACTTCCGAAACACGCCCTAGCCCGCTCCCGCCCCCCGCCCTCCTGATCCCGGCGGCCCCTGAGGCGAGGATTCCGTGTGCACGACCGATGCGCTGCGCCCACTGTCCTGACACTATGTCAGGGAATTGGGAGCGCTCCCACACTCGCGTTCCCGAGGTCTGACCGGCAGCCACGAGGAGGGGACATGACCGAGAGTCGGAACGAGCCCGAGAGCGGCGAGCGCAGAGCACCGAGCCGGAGGACCGTCCTGGCGACGATGGGAGCCCTGCCGATCCTCACCGCCGCGGCGTCGGCCTCGGGAGCCGCCGAAGCCTCCGCCGCGACCATCGCCGCCACGGCGGTCATCGACCCCTCGGCGCGGCGGCAGACGATCCGGGGCTTCGGCGGCATGACCCACTCGGCCTGGATCGGCGACCTGACCGCCGCCCAGCGGGACACGGCGTTCGGCAGCGGCGACGGCAAGCTCGGCTTCTCCCTGCTGAGAATCCCCGTCCCCGAGGACCGGTCGGCGTGGAGCCGTGACCTGGCGACCGCCAAGCGCGCGGTCGAACTCGGGGCGACGGTCATGGCGTCACCGTGGAACCCTCCCGCCAACATGGTCGAGACCTTCGTCCGCGGCAGCCAGACCAACGCGAAGCGCCTGCGCTACACCATGTACGGCGCCTACGCCGCCCACCTGAACGACTTCACCGTGTTCATGCGGCAGAACGGCGTCAATCTGTACGGCATCTCGGTGCAGAACGAGCCCGACTACGCGCACGACTGGACCTGGTGGACCCCCGCCGAGATGGTCCGGTTCCTGCGGGAGAACGCCGGTGTGATCAGCACCAGGGTCATCGCGCCGGAGTCCTTCCAGTACCTGAAGAACGCCTCGGACCCGATCCTCAACGACCCGGTGGCGCTGGCCAACACGGACATCATCGGGGCCCACCTCTACGGCACGTCGTCCGGGAACTTCCCCTACCCCCTCTTCAAGCAGAAGGGCGCGGGCAAGGAACTCTGGATGACCGAGGTCTACTACCCCAACAGCACCGATTCGGCGGACCTTTGGCCCCAGGCGCTCGACGTGGGCGAGCACATCCATCGCGCCATGGTGGACGCCGAGTTCCAGGCGTACATCTGGTGGTACATCCGGCGTGGCTACGGCCCCATGCGCGAGGACGGCAGGATCAGCAAGCGCGGCGCCGCCATGGCGCACTTCGCCAGGTTCGTCCGGCCCGGCTACACACGGGTCGAGGCGACGGCGAAGCCGGTGTCGGACGTGTACGTCTCGGCGTACCGGGGCGACAACTCCACGGTCGCCGTCGTGGTCAACAAGAGCGCCTCCGCGGTCAGTCAGCGCTTCACCCTGGCAGGCGGCACCGCCTCCAGCGTCGCGTCCTGGCTCACCGACGCGAGCAGGAACGTCGCCTCCCAGGCCGCGACCGGCGTCTCGAACAACGGTTTCACCGCGACGCTCCCCGCCCGCAGCGTGACGACGTTCGTGATCCGCTGACCCGCACTCACACAACCCGCCAAGCCCGTCACCGACGGCCCGCCGGAGTCCGCGGCGGGCCGTTCCGGTCGCTCCGGTCGACAGGTGGTCCCTCCCTGCCGCCCGTCCGCTGTCTCCACGACGCGTAGCCCGAGCGTGTGACGTGAGCGGCCGCGCGGCGCGCCGTGCTCTCCTCGCCGTGACTCGGGGTGCTTTGGTCGCAAAGCCGGGCACGCGACCGTCCTCGGAGCTTCGAAGGAGAGACGTGATGGCAGAGAAGGCCGACGAGTACCGCCGAGCGATGTCCGTGCCGCTGCTCAAGGGCCAGAAGGCCCTGGTGACCGGCGCCAACTCGGGTATCGGCCTCGCGACCGCCGTCGCCCTCGGCCGGGCCGGAGCGGACGTCGTGGTCAACTACGTCGCCGGTGCGCAGGAGGCGGACGACGTCGTACGGCAGATCAAGGACTTCGGGGTACGCGCCTACGCCCACGAGGCGGACGTCTCCGACGAGGACCAGGTGGTCGCCATGGTCGCCCGGACGGTCGAGGAGTTCGGCACCCTCGACATCATGGTGGCCAACGCGGGCCTGCAACGGGACGCCGCCGTGACCGACATGACGCTCGCCCAGTGGCAGAAGGTCATCGACGTCAATCTGACCGGCCAGTTCCTCTGTGCCCGCGAGGCCGCCAAGGAGTTCATGCGGCGCGGTGTGGTGCCGGAGGTGTCCCGGGCGGCCGGGAAGATCATCTGCATGAGCTCGGTCCACCAGATCATCCCGTGGGCGGGGCACGTGAACTACGCCTCCTCCAAAGGAGGTGTGTCCATGCTCATGCAGACCCTCGCCCAGGAGCTGGCCCCCCACCGGATCCGGGTCAACGCGATCGCGCCCGGCGCCATCCGCACCCCGATCAACCGCGACGCCTGGTCCACCCCCGACGCCGAAGCCGACCTGCTGCGCCTCATCCCGTACGACCGGGTGGGCGACCCGGACGACATCGCCAACGCCGTCGTCGCCATGGCGTCCGACCTGCTCGACTACGTCATCGGCACCACGCTCTACGTCGACGGCGGAATGACGCTCTTCCCCGGCTTCGCCACCGGCGGCTGAACGAAGATGCTCAGCACAGCGGACCTTCTGGCGAACACCCCGCCCCAACTCCTGCCGGCGCGCGAGCTGATGGCCTTCACCCTCGGCATGCACATCCTGCTGGTCCCGTTCGGCGTGGCGCTGCCGTTCCTCGTCCTGCTGATGCACTACCGCGGGCTCCGCCGCGAGGACCCCGTCGCGCTCACCCTGGCGCGGCGCTGGTCGGCGGTGATGGCGGTCCAGTTCGCCATCGGCGTCGTCACCGGAACCGTCCTCTCCTTCGAGATGGGCCTGCTGTGGCCCGGGATGCTGGGCCGCTGGGGTGATGTGTTCGGCCTCGGGTTCGGCGTCGAGGCCTGGGCGTTCTTCCTGGAGGCCGTGCTGATCGCGGTCTACCTCTACGGCTGGCGCCGACTGAAGCCCTGGACCCACTTCTGGCTGGCCGCGCCGCTGCCGCTGACCGCCATGCTCGGCGCGTTCGGCATCATCGCGGCCAACTCGTGGATGAACACCCCGCGGGGCTTCACCCTCGACGCGCACGGCGATCCCGTCCAGGTGGACGTGCGGCGGGCGGTCTTCACACCGATCTTCGGCGCGGAGTACTGGCACTTCGTCGCGGCGATGTTCCTGACCGCCGCCTATGTGGTCGCCGGTGTGTACGCGGTCGGCTGGCTGCGCGGACGCCGCGACCGCTACCACCGGCTGGGTTTCACGGTGCCGTTCACCGTGGCGGCGATCCTCACGCCGGTCCAGTTCATGCTCGGCGACTCCGCCGCCCGGGCCGTCTTCCACAAGCAGCCGGTCAAGTTCGCCGCCATGGAGCTCGTCTGGAAGACGGACACCCATGTGCCCGAGTACATGTTCGGCCGGCTGAAGAGCGACGGAACGATCGTGGGCGGGATGAAGATCCCGCAACTGGACTCCATCCTCGCCGGCTTCAAGCCCAGCACTCAGGTGACCGGGCTGACGTCGGTACCGGCCGCCGACCGCCCCACCGCCGTCCAGGCCACCATCGCGCACTGGGCCTTCGACATCATGGTCACCATCGGCAGCCTGCTGATCCTGCTCGCCCTGTGGTACGGCTGGTGCTGGCTGCGGCGCCGGGACCTGCCCCGCAGCCGCTGGTTCTTCCGCTGCGCCGCCGTCGCGGGGGCCGCGGCCCTGGTGACCGTGGAGTGCGGGTGGATCACCACGGAGGTCGGCCGGCAGCCCTGGATCGTCTACCAGCACATGAGGGTCTCGGAGGCGGTGACCTCCACCCGTCCCGCCTCGCTGTGGGCGATGCTCGGCATCGTCGTCGTCGTGTACGCGGCCGTCTTCGGCGCGTTCCTCGCGGTCGTCCTGAAGATGCGGACGCGCTGGCGCGTCGCCGACGAGGGCCGTGCCGCGGGGACCGGCCCCCAGGCCCCCGAGACCGACACGCCCTACGGCCCCCGAGGGCCCGAGCCCGCCCGGAGCGCACCCGGACACGGCTCCGACCGCTCCCCGGGAGGCGCGCCATGATGGCCGAACTCGCGGCCTGGGTGATGGTGCTCGCGATCGCCGCCTACGCCTGCGCCGGGGGCACCGATTACGGCGCGGGCCTGTGGGACCTGCTGGCCGGCGGAGCGGAACGCGGCCGACGGCCCCGATGGCTCATCGACCACGCCATGGCGCCCGTCTGGGAGACCAACAACGTCTGGCTGATCTTCGTCCTGGTCGTCATGTGGACCGGCTTCCCGACGATGTTCCAGGCCGTCTTCACCGCCCTGTGGCTGCCCCTCGCCCTCGCCGCCGTCGGACTGGTGCTCAGGGGAGCGGGCTTCGCCCTGCGCAAACCCACCCACCGGCTGGCCCAACGGCGGGTCTACGGCGCGATGTTCGCCGTCGCGTCGCTGCTCACGCCGTTCTTCCTCGGAGCGGCGCTCGGCGCGATCGCCTCCGGCCGGGTCAGGGCCGGCACCGCCGCCTCCGCGGACGCCTGGGCCAATCCGACGTCCGTGCTGACGGGCCTGCTCGCCATCGCGGCCGTCGCGTTCCTGGGAGCGGTGTTCCTCTCCTCCGACGCCCGGCGGTACGGCGGCGACGACCTCGTCGGCTACTTCAGAGTGCGCGCGCTGTGCGCCTTCGCCGTCGTCGTCGTCCTCGCGCTCGTCGCCCTGCCCGTCACCCACGACGACGCGCCCTACGTCTGGAAGGGCCTCACCGGCGGCTGGGGGCTGGTGCTGGTGATCCTCGCGGCGGTCTGCGGGCTGGCCACGGTGCTGCTCCTGCTGCGCCGGTCCCACGGCCTGACCCGCCACACCTCGGTGGCGGCGGTCGCCCTGACCGTCTGCGCCTGGGGTTTCGCACAACGGCCCTACTTGCTGCCGACCTCGCTGACGGTGGCCCAGGGCGCGG
This sequence comes from Streptomyces sp. NPDC101166, assembly GCF_044768125.1. Classification (NCBI taxonomy): domain Bacteria; kingdom Bacillati; phylum Actinomycetota; class Actinomycetes; order Kitasatosporales; family Streptomycetaceae; genus Streptomyces; species Streptomyces sp. NPDC101166. The sequence continues at coordinate 239,913 of NZ_JBIWPF010000004.1, read as the reverse complement.
GCGCCCCGCACACGCTGCGCTGGCTGGCGATCGTCACGGTCATCGCCGTCGTGGTGGTCGGCCCGGCTCTGGTGCTGCTCTACCGGCTCGACACCATGGGCGAACTGGAGCCGCTGACGGACGCCGACACCGGGGCCGCCGGCGTGCCCGGCGACGACTGCTGACGGCCCTCCGCCGGCCCGTCCCGCACGCGGCCGTCAGCGGTCGTCGCGGTCAGTTCAGCCGCGCGGCGATGCGGTCGCCGACCCGCAGTGCGTTCGCGATGGCGGTGAGGGACGGGTTCACCGCGCCGATGCTCGGGAAGAAGCTGGTGTCCACGACGTAGAGGTTGTCCAGGTCGTGGGCCTTGCAGTCGACGTCGAGGGCCGAGGTCCTCGGGTCGTCACCGAACCGCACGGTGCCCGCCTGATGCGCCGTGGCCCCGATCGGCATGCCCTTGTGCAAGTAGATGCTGTGCGACAGCAGATGGTGCTCGTGCATGCCCAAGTGCCCCAGCATCTTCTGCAGTCGGTGCCGCAGGCGATGAAGCCCGGCGACGTTGTTCTTCTCGTCGAGGGTGAGACGGACCCGGTCGTCCTCGTCGAGGGTGACCCGGTTGCCGGGCAGAGGCAGGTCCTCCCCGCACAGCCAGAAGTCGACCGCGTGGTGGGCCAGCGTCTCGAACGGCATGTCGGGCGAGACGGCGCCGGCCCAGCGCGGGGCCTCGCCGTGGATCTGGGCGGCGTCGGACTTCCCCAGCATCTGGATGCCGCCCAGCGGGAACTCCCAGTCGTCCGCGCCCAGATACCAGTCGTGCAGGGCAAGGGTCTTCTGGAAGCTGGTGGGGTTCGGTTCCTTGGACACCGCCATCAGGGCCAGGTTGTTGTGCCGCATGTAGTGGCGTCCCACGACGTCCGAGCTGTTGGCCAGACCGCCCGGGTGCTTGTCGTTGGCCGAACGCAGCAGCAACACGGCCGAGTTGACCGCACCGCAGGCCACCACCACGATGTCGGCGCTGAACCGGTCGGTCGTGCCGTCCTCACGTCCGACGACGGCCGCGGTGACGGTGCGTCCCGTCGGGTCGGTCTCCAGCCGCCGTACCTGAGCATTCGTCACCATCGTGACGTTGTCGTGTTCCAGCGCGGGGTCGACGCAGATCACCTGGGCGTCGGACTTGGCGCCCAGCAGGCAGGGGAAGCCGTCGACCCGGTCGCAGCGGATGCAGGCGCTGGAGCGGGTGGCGTCGCCGTTCTCGTCCTGGGTGAGGTTCACGCCGATGGGCAGGTGGAAGGGGTGCAGCCCCTGCTTCTCCAGGTCGTCGCTGAGCTGCTGGATACGCGGCTCGTGCTCGACCGGCGGGTGCGGGTACTGGCCGCTCGTCGGCCCCTCGGAAGGGTCCTCGCCGTGACGGCCGTGCACCAGGTAGAGCTGCTCGGCCTGTGTGTAGTACGGCTCCAGATCCTCGTAGCGGATCGGCCAGGCCGGTGAGACGCCGTCGTGGTGGCGCAGTTCGCCGAAGTCCTCGGGCCGCAGCCGGAAGAGGGCGGCGCCGTAGAACTTCGTGTTGCCGCCGACGTAGTAGTTGACCTCCGGGGGGAAGTCGTCGCCGTGCTTGTCGCGCCAGAACTCCGGGGCACGGTAGGTGCCCTTGACGAAGACGGCGGTGGAGTCCCAGTTGTCCCGCTCCCGCGGCAGATAGCCGCCGCGTTCCAGAATGAGGATCCGCTTGCCGGTCGGGGCCAGCCGGTGGGCGAGCGTTCCGCCCCCCGCTCCGGTGCCGATGATGATGACGTCGTAGTGGTCGTCAGCCATGCCGAGTCCCGTGTGCAGTAACGCCCGCCAGGGCGGTTGGAATTACCCGGACCTACTTCGAAGCTACGGGGCGAGGTGGGGATCGGCGACTCGGGAGCACCGGCCGGTCGACGCCTCAACCGCTGTCCGGCACCCGTTCCGCCGCCTCCTGGACCATGGTCCGCGGGGTCGCCGTCGCATCGACGGTGAGTCCCGCCTCGTCCGGTTGCAGCGGCTCCAGATCGGTGTACTGGGAGTCCTCCAGCGCGGGGGGCATGAAGTGGCCCACGCGTGCGGCGACCCGGCGGGCGGCGGACGCCCGGTCGAGCGCCAGGTGCAGGAACCACACGCCCGCGCCCGCCCTGCGCAACACATCGCGGTAGTCGCGCTTGAGAGCCGAGCACGCCATCACTCCGCCCCGGCCGGAGTCCGTCGCCTCCCGGATCCAGTCGGCGAGGGCCGTCAGCCAGGGCCGGCGGTCCTCGTCGTCGAGCGGACGGCCCGCGGCCATCTTGGCCCGGTTCGCCGCCGGGTGGAGGTCGTCCGCCTCCAGGAAGGGCAGCCCCAGCCGCTGCGCCAGCAGCCGGCCCACGGTGGACTTGCCCGAGCCCGAGACCCCCATGACCACGACGACGGTGGGCGCCGCGCGAGCTGTCCCCATGACATGTCACCTGCCCCAGGTCCGCGGGACCTCACAGGACGGCGATCGGGTTGACCGGCGAGCCGGTGGCGTGCGGCAGCCGCAGCGGAGCGACGACGCAGAGGAACGACCAGCGCCCCTGCGCCGCGCAGACCGGCGCCAGGTCCTCGAACTGCAGCCAGTCCAGCAGCAGCAGACCCATGGCGTGGATCGCGAGCACATGCACGGGGAAGCCGACGCCCTCGGCGCAGCTCGGCGCGGTGTCGTTGTTCCCGTCGCTCCCGAGCACGGCGACCCGGCGGTCGGCCAGGAACTCCAGCGCGGACGGATGCAGGCCCGCCCGCGCCTCGGTCGCCTGCCACGCGCCCAGCTCGTCCCGGCGCCGGCGATGGCCGACCCGGACGAACAGCAGGTCTCCCTCGCGCACTTGGACGCCCTGGGCGCTCTCGGCCGAGCCGAGGTCGTCGGCCGTCACATGTTCTCCCGGTTCGAGCCACGGCACGCCGCGCAGCCGCGGGACGTCCAGCAGCACGCCACGTCCGACGATCCCGTCGTGAACCGTGTCGATCGAGAGCGCGTCCGCGCCGTCCGCCGTGACGGTGTGCGCGCTCACGCCGCCGTGCAGTGTGCCGTCGTAGACCACATGGCACAGCGCGTCGACATGGCTGTCGGCGTCCCCGTGCACGTTCATCGCGAAGCGGTCCATGGCGAAGTGGAGCCCGCTCGCGGCCTCGCCGTGCTGCCGCGGCCACGCGCTCATCCGGTGCTCGGCGGGTTCCGGATCGTCGGGGCCGGACTCGGTCTGCACCGGCGCGGCCAGCGTGACCGTCCGGCCTGTGCGCACCTCGCGGGCGGCGGCCAGCACCCGGGCAGGGGTGAGCGCCGCCAGAGCGCCCCGCTCGCCCCCGGCCCAGGCGGCGCGAGCGGCCAGCCGTCGGTACAGCACGTCGAACTCGGCTGAGGACAGGCGGGGTCGATCCGTCGGACCGGCTCGGGTGGCCATGGGTCAGCGTCCGTTCACCGCGTCGAGCGCCTTGTCGAGGGTGATGGCGGCCTGGATGAGGGAGAGATGGGTGAACGCCTGTGGGAAGTTGCCCAGTTGCTCACCGGACGGGCCGATCTCCTCGGCGAACAGGCCGACATGGTTGGCGTAGGTCTGCATCTTCTCGAAGGTGTAGCGGGCCTGGTTCAGCCGCCCGGCCCGGGCCAGCGCGTCGACGTAGAGGAAGGTGCACAGACTGAACGTGCCCTCGGAACCGCGCAGTCCGTCCGGTGACGCGGCCGGGTCGTAGCGGTAGACGAGGCTGTCGGAGACGAGTCTGCGGTCCATCGCGTCGAGCGTGGAGAGCCAGGTCGTGTCCCGGGGGGCGATGAACCCGACGCTCGGCATGAGGAGCAGCGAGGCGTCCAGGACGTCGTCGTCGTAGTGCTGGACGAAGGCGCGTTCCCTCTCACTCCAACCGCGTTCCATGACCTGGTCGAAGACGGCGTCCCTCGCCGCCCGCCACCGGTCCACGTTCGCGGGCCTTCGCGACATCTCGGCCAGCCGCAGCCCGTGGTCGAAGGCGACCCAGGACATCACCCTGCTGTAGGTGAAGTCCTTGCGGCCGCCGCGGGTCTCCCAGATGCCCTCGTCCGGCCGGTCCCAGGCGTCGGCGAGCCAGTCGAGCACCCTGGCGACCGTGCGCCATCCCGCCGCGCTGGCCTGCTGGGCGAGCTCGCCGCCCTGGGCCACCGCGTAGAGGGCCTCACCGTAGATGTCCAACTGGAGCTGGTCGGCGGCGCCGTTGCCGATGCGGACGGGCGCGGAGCCGCGGTAGCCCTCGAAGTGGTCGAGCGTCTCCTCCGGCAGGTCGGGGTTGCCGTCGATCCGGTACATCGTCTGCAGCGGCTCCTCCTCCTTGCCCTCGCGCTCGCGCAGCCGGTCCACCAGCCAGTGGACGAAGGCGATGGCCTCGTCGGCGAAGCCGAGATCCAGCATCGCCCGCACGGACAGCGCCCCGTCGCGGACCCAGGTGTACCGGTAGTCCCAGTTGCGCTCGCCGCCGACCTGTTCGGGCAGGCCCATGGTGGCCGCCGCGACCAGCGCGCCGGTGGGAGCGTAGGTGAGGAGCTTGAGGGTGATGGCCGAGCGGTGGACCAGCTCGGGCCAACGGCCCCGGTAGCGGGACTGGCGCAGCCAGTCCCGCCAGAACTGCGCGACTTGCGTGAAGTGGCCGGTCAGTTCGTCGACCGTGACGGCCTCGGGCGCCTCTCCGCCGGAGGCGCAGACGGTGAACACGGCGCCGCCCGACTCGCCGGCGCTCAGTCTCACCCGGCCGCGCACGTCCTGGCCGTCGCGTTCCAGCGGGAAGGTGCACTGCAGGTGCCCGTCGATGCCGTGGGTGCGGAACACCGCTTCTGCGTCCCGCAGTTCGAGCTCGTGCTCGGCCCGGCCGTACTCGAAACGCGGCCGGCATTCGAGGGTGAACTCGACGGTCCCCCTCACCACGCGGACCAGACGGACCAGGGTGTGCCGGTCGGTGGCGGTGCGGCTCTCGCTCAGAGGCATGAAGTCGAGCACCTCGCCCACGCCGTCCGGGGACAGGAACCGGGTGACCAGGACCGCGGTGTCGGGATAGTAGAGCTGCTTGCAGGTGCCCTCGGGGTGTTCGGGGGCGAGCCGGAGATATCCGCCGCGGTCGTGGTCGAGCAGGGCGGCGAAGACGCTGGGGGAGTCGAACCGGGGAGCGGCGAACCAGTCGACGACGCCCTGCGACGACACGAGGGCGGCCGTCTGCAAGTCGCCCACCAGGCCGTGGTCGGCGATCGGAGGATAGCGGTCCATGGATGCTCCGGAACCTTGTGGGGAGCCCCCTGCCTCCACTATCAGCCACCCCTGTCACGCCTGCCACATCGAAGGCACGGTGCGCCCGCGTCGGCGCGACGTCCGGCCGGGCCGCCGAGTCCGGCGCGCGCCGCTCGGTTTGCCGGTGTCGCCCCGGCGGGGGTTACTGGCTGTGGCCGGCCGGGCCGGGGGAGGGGCCGGCCAGGTACACGCGTACGCGCCGAGGAGTCTCGGCCGCAAACGGCCACAGCAGGGAGATCGTGCATGCGGATGATCCACCTCCGGCTGGTGAGCCCTCCTGATCTCGCGCCCCGGGCGGCCAGTCTGCTCAGCGGCGATCCCTTCGTGTTCAACCTGGTGGTCCACCCCGCGTCGGCACGACATCCCGACGGCGACGCGGTCGAGTGCGACGTCCTGTCGGGCGGGGCCAACGCCGTACTGCGCGGACTGCGCGAACTCGGTCTCCACCACCGCGGGTCCATCGTCATCGAACCGGTGGAGATCGCCTTCTCCGGCGTCGCCGCCGAGGTGGAGCGGCGGCAGCTGGGCGCGCTCGCGCACGCGCCCGTCTGGGAGGAGGTCGAAGCGCGCATCCGCTCGGAAGGCGTCTACGGGCCGAGCTTCTACGTCTACCTGGTCATCGCGGGCGTCCTCGCGGCGGTGGGGATTCTCACCAACTCCCAGATCCTCATCGTCGCGGCCATGGTGGTGGGACCGGAGTACGGGGCCATCACCTGCGTCGCCCTGGCCGTCGACCGAGGCGACGCGAAGAGGGCCCGGCAGGGGCTGTCGGCGCTGACCTCGGGGTTCCTCATGGCAGTGACGGTGACGTTCGCGTTCTCGTGGGCGGTCCGGGCCCTCGACCTCCAGCCCAAGGCGTTCGAACTGGGCATCCGGCCGGTCTCCACGCTCATCGACGCCCCGGACGTCTTCTCGGTCGTCGTCGCGGTTCTGGCCGGCGTCGTCGGCATCATGTCGCTGACCCAGGTCAGGTCGAGCGCGCTGCTCGGCGTGTTCATCTCGATCACGACCATCCCCGCCGCCGCCGACATCGGCGTGTCCTGCGCCTTCTCGAGCTGGAGCGACGCACGCGGTTCCCTCGCCCAACTCCTGCTCAACATCCTTCTGTTGATCGCGACAGGTGTGCTGACGCTCAGGTTCCAGCGGGTGGTCTGGCGGCACATCAGCCGCCGTCGGGCACGCTCCGGCGCACGCGTGCGCTGAGCGCGGCCCGCCGAGCCGGGGCCGGCTGTGCGGTGCGTGCGATTTTTCCGGAGGAAAATGCCAAAGGCGTCACCTGCGCACCGTACTTTCCGTAACCTCGGGGTCACGCTCTCGGTACGGCTGTGCGGTCTCGTGGCGCGGTGTGCCGTCGGGGCGGTGGCTGTCGTGGTCGTCGGCAACGCGCCGAAAGGAGACTGGGCATGGCCGTCGAGGCCGAGGTCCTGAACGAACTGAACCGGCTGCGCACGCGTATGCCTCAGCTGACGGGAGCGCTGGCGGCCAGCGTCGACGGCCTCGTCCTCGCCCAGGACATGCCGGGCGGGCAGCCCGAGAGCCTCGCCGCCCTCACCGCGGCGGCGCTCGGCGTCGGGTACCGGATGGTGGACCTCACGGCTCGCGGCGAGTTCTGCGAACTGCTGGTGCGCGGGGCGGGAGGTTACGTCGCCACGTACGCGGCCGGCCCCTCCGCAGTGTTGACCCTGCTCGCCGACGACCGCGCCAACGTCGGCCGCCTGCACCTGGAGGGCCGGCGCAGCGGAGCCCACATCGCAGGGCTGATGGCGGCCCGGCTCGCGCCCGGCCGTCCCGCACCGCCGCAGGATCCCCCCGCGGTCACCCCGTTACGGGCCCTGGGCGCGTTACCGGTGCGCATCCCGCGTCAGTTCCGCGTCCAACGGGGGCCGGAGCACGGCGGATCGGCCTGAACCCAACAAGACTCCGCCCGGCCCGCCCGCCGTCAGGACTCGCGGCCCCTGCGCCGGGTGGCGCCCCGCCGCCTGGCAGGAGGCCGCTCCAGACCCGCGCCGGACGTCGGACCCGCCGCCGGCGCGCTGAAACCGCCCGGCACCAGACGCGGCGGCGCGGCCGCGGAGGAGTCGGACGACACCGCCGGCTGTTCGGCCGGCGCCCGCCGTCCAGGCCCCGCCCCCGCCTCCTCCCGCGGCGGCGCCGCCCGGCCGAGCACACGCGTGTGCGTCATCAACGGGGCGCACGCCGAGCACACTTCGCTGAGCGTCCACACCTGGCCCACCGCCGGGTTGTGCCGCAACACCAGCACCACCGAGCCCGCGCACGCGACCCGCACGCCCTCGTGCAGCGCGCACCGCTCGCGGCGGCACCAGCAGGCGGCGTCGTGGCGCACCGCCGCCGCCTTCGCGTGCGCGGCGGCATGGGCCTCGGCGAAACGGCGCAGGGCGGTGAGATCGCGGGAGCGCGGCGGCATCGAGCACGCCGACGAGCAGGTGACCGACGCGGTGCGGTCCCGGTGCCCGACCACGCGGATCGTCCAGGAGCGCCCGGGACGGCGGGCTGACGGGGCTTCAGGATGCATGAGAGCCAAGACCACATGTCCTTCGTGGGAGGCGAGCAGACGGGAAGGTGAGGCACCCGGACTGGTTCCGGCACGGTCCGCCGGGAGTGACCCCGTTCACAGCATGCCCGTGCCCCGGCATACCATTCGCGCCCTGCTCCCTCTGGCCGACGCGCCCGTCCACACGGCATACCCCTAAGCTCCCCCCTATGAGCACAGGGGGTCAGGACAGACGTGTGGTCGACGGCCGGTTCGAGCTGGTCGAGCGGCTCGGCGGCGGGGGCATGGGCGTGGTGTGGCGCGCCCGCGACCTGGCGTTGCACCGCGACGTCGCGGTGAAGGAGGTACGGCCCCAGGATCCCGCGCTGGCCGCGTACGACCTCGAGGGGGCGCGTGTCCTGCGCGAGCGCGTCCTGAGGGAGGCTCGCGCGCTGGCGCGCGTCCATCACCCGAACGTCGTGACGATCCACCACATCGTCGACGGCGGCGAGGGAACCTGCCCGTGGCTCGTGATGGAGCTGGTGACCGGTGGTTCGCTCCAGGACCGCCTGGAACAGGGCACGTTGACCGCCGTCGAGGCCGCACGGCTCGGCCGCGAGCTGCTGTCCGCGCTGCGCGCCGCGCACGCCGTCGGCATCGAGCACCGTGACGTCAAGCCGGCCAATGTGCTGCTCCGGCCCGACGGCCGGCCCGTCCTCACCGACTTCGGCATCGCCGCCGTACGCGAGTTCACCGGCCTCACCGCCACCGGCGCCGTCATCGGCTCACCCGACTTCATGGCTCCCGAGCGGGTCAGCGGCAAGGAAGGCGGTCCGGCGGCCGACCTGTGGTCGCTGGGCATGCTGCTCTACGTCGCCGTCGAGGGCCACCATCCGCTGCGCCGCGCGAGCACCCTGGCCACACTGGCCGCCGTACTCGGCGAGGACGTGCCGGCCCCGCGCCGCGCCGGCCCTCTGACCGACGTCCTCACCGCCCTCCTCGTCAGAGACCCGCACCGCCGCCCCGACGCCGACCGGGTCGACCACATGCTGACCACCGCGGCGAAAGCAGAGCCGCCCCGCCCCAGCGCCCCCGCGGCACCCCCGGCCTCCGCCTTCGGCGCGACCCCGGTCTCCGCCGCTGGCGCACCTCCGGCGTCCGCCGCTGGCGTACCCCCGGCTTCCGGCCTTGGTGCCTCCCCGGCCTCCGCCTTCGGTGCGACCCCGGTCTCCGGCGCTGGCGCACCTCCGGCGTCCGCCCTCGGCGCGGCCCCGGTCTCCGCCGCTGGCGCACGCCCGGCTTCCGGCCTTGGTGCGACGCCGGCTACCGCCTTCGGCGCACCCCCGGCGTCCGCCGCTGGCGTACCCCCGGCCTCCGCCCTCGGTGCGACCCCGGCCTCCGCCCTCGGCGCGACCCCGGCGTCCGCCCCCGGCGCACCCCCGGCCCCCGTCCCCGGCGTGACCTCCTACCCGCTCGCGCCGCCCACCTCCGGTCCGCTTCCGGCGGGGGCCGCTCCCGCCTCGTGGTACCCGCTGGCGCCCTCGCACCCCGGCGCGCCCTGGGGCGGCGCCGGCGGCAGGGCCGTCGGCCCGGTGGCCCGGCCCGCGAGGTCGCGCCGGGGACGGGCGGTGGGGGCGAGCGCGGCCGTCGTCGGCGCGGCGCTCGCCGGTGTGCTCGTGTACGCGCTGCTGCCCTTCCCGGACGGGCGGGACGACCGCACCGCCGGGACGGACTCGTCCGCCGACGCCGGCGCCGGGCGCACGGCCTCGCGCGCCCCCAAGGCGGCGGCCACACCCGGCGCGGCGAACGCCGACGGGACCGACGACGAGGGCGAGGTCCACCTCCTCACCGCCGACGGCCTGCGCACCACCGTGGCGAAGCTGACCGACGCCATGGGCGGCGGCAAGGTCACCAGTCTCATCGTCTACGACGAGTACGCCCTGGCCGACGCCCCCGTGCAGGGCCGCCCGAAGCTCTACGACCGGTACACCTACCGCGGCGGCGACGTGGCAGTGAAGGACGGGCCCGGCGGCACCGTCATGAACGGCGACATCCCCGTCGACCTGGCCGCGTTCGACTGGGACGCGCTGGCCGCGCTGCTGGACAAGGCGGGCCGCACGCTGAACGTGCCCCGGCCGGTCCAGCGCTATCTGCTGCTCGACCCCGGTTCCACCGTCTTCGACTCCGACCCGAAGGTGGGCGTCTACGTCTCGGACGACTACGGCAGCGCCTACCTGTCGGCCGACGTCCACGGCAAGGTCATCGAGAAACACCCGCGCGAGGACGGCGGCGGCTGAGCCGCACACGAGAAGGGGTCCACAGGCGACTGCCCGCGGACCCCTCGACCTCGGCGTACCGGCTTACGCGCCGCTCTCCCGCAGCATGTCCTCACGCTCGACGATCTTCACGCGCTCGCGGCCCTGCGGCTCGCCCAGCGCCTTCTCCGCGGCGTCCAGCTTGTACCAGCCCTCCCAGGTGGTGAAGCGGACGCCACGCTCGGCGAGGAACGCGTCCACGGCCTCCGGCTCGGGCGAACCGGGGGTCTGCAGACGGTCGCCCGCGAAGTCGGCCAGCAGGTTCGACACCGTCTCGTTGGCGTCGCCCTTGGTGTGGCCGATCAGTCCGACCGGGCCGCGCCGGATCCAGCCGGTGACGTACACCGACTGCAGGTGCGCACCGCTCTCCTCGATGACGCGGCCGCCCTCGTCCGGGACCGTGCCCGAGTCGAGGTCCCAGGGCAGCTTGGGCAGCTTCTCGGAGAGGTAGCCGACCGCGCGGTAGACCGCGCTGACATCCCAGTCCTTGAACTCGCCGGTGCCCTTGACGTTGCCGGTGCCGTCCAGGACGGTGCGCTCGGTGCGCAGGCCGACGACCTTGCCGTCCTCCCCGAGGATCTCCGTGGGCGACTCGAAGAAGTGCAGGAACAGCTTGTGCGGGCGCTCGCCGACGTCACGGATCGCCCAGTTCTCCAGCGTCTTGGCGACCATGTCGGCCTGCTTGTTGCCGCGCCGGGTCTGGATCGAGCCCTCGTCGTAGTCGATGTCCTCAGGGTCGACGATGACCTCGATGTTGGGGGAGTGGTCCAGCTCCCGCAGCTCCATCGGGGAGAACTTCGCCTGCGCCGGGCCACGGCGGCCGAAGACATGGATCTCCAGCGCCTTGTTGGCCTTCAGGCCCTCGTGGACGTTGGCCGGGATCTCGGTGGGCAGCAGCTCGTCCGCCGTCTTGGCCAGGACGCGGGCCACGTCGAGCGCGACGTTGCCGACGCCGAGGACGGCGACCTTCTCCGCCTCCAGCGGCCAGGTGCGCGGCACGTCCGGGTGGCCGTCGTACCAGGAGACGAAGTCGGCCGCGCCGTAGGAGCCGTCCAGCTCGACGCCCGGGATCGGCAGGTCGCGGTCGGCCATCGCGCCGGTCGAGAAGATCACGGCGTCGTAGAAGGCGCGCAGATCGTCCAGGTTGACGTCGGTGCCGTAGTCGACGTTGCCGAAGAGGCGGATCTGCGGCTTGTCGAGCACCTGGTGCAGGGCGGTGATGATGCCCTTGATCCGGGGGTGGTCCGGGGCCACGCCGTAGCGGATCAGTCCGAACGGGGCCGGCATCCGCTCGAAGAGGTCGATGGACACACCGGGCTCGGCGGCCACATCGGACTTGAGCAGCGCGTCGGCGGCGTAGATCCCGGCGGGGCCGGCTCCGACGATGGCTACCCGCAGGGGGCGGGGCATGATCAGGTTCCCTTCGAGCGGCGACAGATCGACTCGGGGGAAGCCTAAACTGAGGCATACCTTACCCGGTACGGGGGTCCGGTCTATGGACTCATAAACATCACTTATGACCTTCAGGGCAGCGGCTGCTCCGCCCAGATCACCTTGCCCTCAGGGGTGTAGCGCGTGCCCCAGCGGTCGGTGAGCTGGGCGACCAGGAACAGACCCCGGCCCCCCTCGTCCGTCATCGCCGCGTACCGAAGATGGGGCGAGGTGTTGCTGCTGTCGGAGACCTCGCAGATCAGCGTTCGGTCCCGCAGCAGACGTACCCCGACCGGACCGCCGCCGTAGCGGATCGCGTTGGTGACCAGCTCGCTCAGGATCAGCTCCGTGGTGAACGACAGCTCCTCGAGCTCCCACCGCGCCAGCTGCCGCGCCACCGCCGCCCGCACCTCGCCCACCGCCGCGGGGTCCATCGGGACCTCCCACTCGGCGACCCGGTCCGCGCCCAGCGCCCGGGTCCGGGCGACGATCAGCGCGATGTCGTCGTTCGGGCGGGCCGGCAGCAGCGACTCCAGGACCGCCCGGCAGGTCTCCTCCGGGGAGCCGTCGGCCCGCCCCAGCGCGGTGCGCAGCCGCTCCAGACCCGTGTCGATGTCCTGCCCCCGGTCCTCCACCAGCCCGTCGGTGTAGAGCACCAGCCGGCTGCCCTCCGCCAGCTCCAGCTCGGCCGTCTCGAACGGCAGTCCGCCCAGCCCGAGCGGCAGACCGGCCGGCACGTCCGGATACTCCACCCGCCCGTCCGGATGCACCAGCGCCGGCGGCGGATGCCCGGCGCGGGCCAGGGAGCACCGCCGCGACACCGGGTCGTAGATGGCGTACAGGCAGGTCGCGCCGGTGACCGGTGCGGCGCCGCCGTCCGTCGTCTCGTCCTGGTCGATCCGCGCCACCAGCTCGTCCAGCAGCCCGAGCAGCTCCTCCGGCGCGAGGTCCAGGGAGGAGAAGTTGTGCACGGCGGTGCGCAGCCGGCCCATGGTGGCCGCCGCGTGCAGCCCGTGCCCGACGACGTCCCCCACCACGAGCGCGACCCGTGCGCCGGACAGCGGCAGCACATCGAACCAGTCCCCGCCGACGCCGGCCTGCGCCGGCAGATAGCGGTACGCGATGTCCAGCGCGCCCTGCTCAGGCAGGCTGCGCGGCAGCAGACTGCGCTGGAGCGTGACGGCCATGCCGTGCTCCCGCGTGAAACGGCGTGCGTTGTCGATGGACACGGCCGCGCGCGCCACCAGCTCCTCCGCGAGGACGACCTCCTCCGGGTCGAACGGCGCGGGCCGCTCCGACCGCCAGAAGCTGACCACGCCCAGCACCAGCGATCCCGCCCGCACCGGCACCGTGATCAGCGAGTGGATGCCGAACTCCACGACCTGCTCGGTCCGCTCCAGGTCCTGCGCCCGCCAGCCCGGCGCCTGGGTGAGCCGCGCCTCCAGCACGGGCCGCCCGGAGAGCAGGGTGCGCGCCTGCGGGGCGCTGTCGACGAACCGGATCCGCTCACCCACCGCGTACAGCGGAGCGCCCTTGCGGACCGCGCTCATCGCCGAGCGCCGCAGCGTGGCCCGCGCGTCCGGCTCCTCGCCCTCCAGCACGGCGTCGAAGAGGTCCACCGTCGCGAAGTCGGCGAACCTCGGCACGGCCAGCTCCGCCAGCTCCTCCGCCGTGCGGGACACGTCCAGACTGGTCCCGACGGTCACCCCGGCCGCGTACAGCAGATCCAGGCGCTCGCGGGTCGCCTCCGCCCGGCCCGACAGGGCGCGCAGCTCGGTGGAGTCGCGCAGCGTGGCGACGCTGCCGGCCGGACCGCCCGCCACGTCGGTGGGCCGCTGGTTGATCGCCAGCAGCCGGTCCCCGACCAGGCGCACCTCGTCGGTGACCGTCCGCCCGGAGGCGAGCAGGGCGGCCATGTCCGCGTCCAGGCCCAGGGCGAGGACGCTGCGGCGCTCGGCGTCCGGCGGCAGGTTCAGCAGGCGGTGCGCCTCGTCGTTGGCGAGCAGCAGATCGCCCTCCCCGCCGACGATGATGACCCCTTCGCGTACGGCGTGCAGGACCGCGTCGTGATGCTCGTACATGCGGGTCATCTCCCGCGGGCCCAGGCCGTGGGTCTGCCGCAGCAGCCGGCGGCTGACCAGGGCGGTGCCGCCCATGGCCAGGGCGAGGGCGACGCCCGCGGTGGTCAGCACCAGGGGCAGCTGGCGGTCGGCGTTGCCGCCGACCCGGGCCGTGGTGATGCCGGCGGACACCAGGCCCACGACCTTGCCGTCCGGCCCCTTCACCGGCACCACCGCCTGCACGAGCCGGCCGATCGTCCCGTCGATCTCCTCGACGATCGTGCCGCCCTCCTGCGCCGCTTTCAGCGACCCCACGAACTTCTTGCCGATGCGGTCCGGCTTGGGGTGCGTGTAGCGGATGCCGTCGGTGCTCATCACGACGATGAAGTCGACGTCCGCCGCCTCGCGCGCCGCCTCGGCGCGCGGCTGCAGCAGGACCGTGGGATGAGGACTGCGCAACGCGGCGACGATGCCGGGCGAGTTGGCGAAGGTCTCGGCCACGGCGAGGGAGCGGTTGCGGGCCTCCTGCGTGGTGTCGTGCCGCGCCTGGAGCACCAGCGCGACCACCGCCGCCACGACGAGCAGCAGGACGACGACCACCTGCAGGACGAACACCTGCGCGGCGAGACTGCGTCGCCCGAGCGCGGTCTCCGGCGCGCGCCGCCCCTTCGGGTCCCGGGGACGACGGGCCGGCCGGGCATCCGATCGCCCCAGGAGTCGGACCATGTGCCATGTCTACACTGCCCGGCCGGATGAGGCGAGGGGCGTTACGCAGGGTGAAGGACCGCGGCCCGCCCGGCCGCCCCGCGCGGGCCGCGGGCCAGGGGCGGTTTGCGCGGGTGGGTGCGGGTTGCGCGGGCAGCGAGCTGTGTACGGCGGGGCGTTTCCCGGGTGGTCGTGGTCGCCTCGTGCGGATGAGGGTGATCTTGTGCGGGCCCCGACGGGGTTCGCGCGGGCGCCGGCGCGGGTGGTGCGCGGGCGGCTCGGGTGGGCGGTCATGCGGAGTGCGGCGGGAGGCGGGTGGCCAGAAGAAGGGCTATGTCGTCCGGGCGGTCGGGGGTTCGGCGCGGGGCCGCCGTGAGGCGGTCGGCCACCTCGGCCAGAGGACGGCCGGGGGCGCCGGCGGCGGAGAGGGCCGAGCGCAGCTCCGTGACGCCGTCGTCGATGTCCTGGCCGGGACGCTCCACCAGCCCGTCCGTGTACAGGGCGAGGATCGCGCCGGGATCCAGCCGCAGTTCCGTCACCGGGTAGTGCGCTCGCGGGTCCACCCCGAGGACGACGCCGCCCCGCAGGTCCACGACCTCCGTGCGGCCGTCGGCGTGGCGCAGCAACGGCAGCGGATGCCCGGCGCGGACCGCCCGCGCCACACCGGTGGCGGGGTCGAGACGGACGTAGCAGCAACTGGCGAACTGGCCGGGATCGAGGTCGATGAGGAGCAGGTTGGTGCCGCCCATCACCTCCTCCGGAGGCCGGTCACCCAATGCGAACGCCCGTACAGCGCTACGCAGTTGGCCCATGGTGGCCGCCGCCTGCACCCCGTGGCCCTGTACGTCCCCGATGACCAGGGCGAGCCCGTCGCCCGCCTCCACGACGTCGTACCAGTCCCCGCCCACCTCCATGCCCTCCGTGCCGGCCAGGTAGCGGCCCGCGGTCTCCACGCGCGCGTGCTGCGACAGCCGCCGGGGGAGCAGCGCCTGCTGGAGACCGCGGGCGAGGGCGGCCTCGGTGTCGTAGCGCTGGGCCTTCTCCATCGCGTGCGCGATCAGACCGGCCAGCGCGGTCAGGACCGTGCGCTCCTCGGAGCCGAAGCTGCGCGGGCGGTCGAAGCCGAGGATGCACGAGCCGACCGGGCGGCCCGAGGCGATCAGCGGCAGGAAGGCGCGGGCGCCGACCTCCGCGTCCAGCGGGATGCCCGGGTAGGCGTCGGCCAGTTGACCCATCGAGTCGAAGAACAGCGGCCGCCCGGTGGTCAGCGTCTCCACGCCGGGCAGCCGCGCGTCCAGGCCCACGCCCTCGAACGGGGCGAGGAACCCCTCGGGGAAGCCGGTCTCCCACGCCAGGTACAGATGCCGTTCCTGGAGCAGGTAGATGGCCAGCCGGCGGCCGCCGAACGCGGGCAGCAGCTCCTGCATGACCACCGCCGACACCTGCCGGGCGGTCACCGCCTCGGTCAGCGCGATGGCCAGCACGATCGGGCGGTACGCCGGCGCCGTCGAGGCGGCAGCGTCCGGCGCCGGGATGTCGACCTCGGCGTCGGCCGCCGCACCGGTGACCACTCCGGCCGCCGCTGCGGTCGCGGGCCGCCGCGGGTCGTGCGGCACGCGGTTGGCCGGGACGGCGGTGCAGGTCAGCAGGTCCGGCCCGGGATAGACGGCCATGCTCAGCCAGTCGCCCTCGTACGGCCGTGGACCGGACCGCGCGCCGGCGTCGCCGGCCCCCGCGGGAGGGGGTGGCCGGCGGATGTGGAAGTGCACCGCCCCCGGCGACAGCAGCGCACCGCGCAGATGCTCCTCGCAGGCCGGCTGGCCCAGCCAGGGCACGGCGTCCCACAGGGACCGGCCCAGCATCCGGGCCCGCTCCACGCCCAGCAGGTGCGCGGCGCGCGCGTTGGCGTAGACGACCAGCCCGAGCCGGTCCAGGCAGAAGACCCCCTCGGGCAGCAGGTCGGCCGCCCCGTCGGCGAGCGC
This sequence comes from Streptomyces sp. NPDC101166, assembly GCF_044768125.1. NCBI lineage: Bacteria > Bacillati > Actinomycetota > Actinomycetes > Kitasatosporales > Streptomycetaceae > Streptomyces > Streptomyces sp. NPDC101166. The sequence goes on along the minus strand of NZ_JBIWPF010000004.1, from coordinate 223,671 downwards.
GCCGGGGCCCGGGTCGACGAGGACGCCCCTGACCGGCGTGGGCGCGTTCGACGGGGGCGCCCACAGCTGGAGCAGCCGCACGCCCCCGTCGGCGGTGCGCACCTGGACCGGCTGGGGCGGTGGTCTTCCCCGCGCGGCCTCGCGCAGCAGCCCCGGCAGCCGGTGGGCGTCCATCGGGTCCACGGCACGGGACAGGGCGCTCAGGGTGTCCGGCGGCCGGTCCGGCGCGAGGCCCAGCAGGACACGCGCGGCTTCGTCGGTGGTGACGGCGTCGCCCACCGGGTCCCACGCGAGGCGCCCCACCCGCCCCGGCACCGGGCCGGCGGCCGGCGGCCGCACGCACAGCGGCTCGTCGTCCCAGGTCACGGCGCTGCCCTCGGCCCGCGACCGCAGCAGGTCCGCCCCCAGGGAGCCGGCCACCCGGGCGAGCCGCTCACGCTGCTCCTGGACCTCCCCGGCGTCGGAGGCCGCCGGCCGCAGGACGGTCATCACCCCGAAGGCGTGGCCCCCCGCCACGACCGGCACGTTGAGCGTCCCGAACTGGAACGGCAGTCCCGCCGCGAACTGCGGATACCGGCGCATCGCCTCGGTGGCGTTGGCGAGCACCACCGGCGTGCCCAGCCGGTGCGCGTCGGCCACCGGGAACGGCCGCTCCACATGCACCCGCCACCAGGGACGGAACAACGGCCCGGGCAGCCCAGTGAGGACCGCCAGCCGCAGCATGTGCGGGCTGCGGGAACACAGGTACACGCCCGCGGCGTATCCTTCCGCGGCACGCAGGGCGTCCGCCACCACCTCGGCCAGCCGAGCGGCCGACAGCACGGGCGGCTCCCGCTCGTCCCCGGCGCTCGCAGTCATCGCCACCTCGTCCCTGCGTCGCCCCGCGGGCGACACAGCAAGAATGCGCCACATCGACGGCGGCGCGCATCCCGGTGCGCGGCCGACGCCCCTGAGGGGTTCTGCACCATGCCCGTCCGTCTGCGCGCGGCCGGCCGGGGTAACCGCCCGCCATGGGTGAGATATTGATCGGCTCCTGCTCCTGGACGGATCGCGCGCTGGTCGGCAGCGGCTGGTATCCGGCCGGGCGACGGGACGCGGAGGGACGGTTACGGCACTACGCCGAGCGCTTCCCGGTCGTCGAGGTGGACGCCACGTACTACGCCCTGCCATCCGAGCGCACCAGCCGACTGTGGACGGAGCGCACCCCCGACGGGTTCGTGTTCGACGTGAAGGCCTTCTCCCTGCTGACCGGTCACCCCACCCGGTCCGCCGTCCTGCCCGCCGGGCTGCCCGGCGACGCGCGCGACCCGAGGACGCTGGACGAGGTGTGGCGGCGGTTCGCCGACGGCATCCGGCCGCTGCGGGAAGCGGGGCGGCTCGGCGCCGTCCTCTTCCAGTTCCCGCCCTGGCTGCGGCCCGGCGTCCGGGCGCGCGAGATCCTCGACCAGTGTGCCGCGCGCACGGCGGGCTGGCCGGTCAGCGTCGAGTTCCGCCACCCGGACTGGTGGCGCGGCGAGCAGCAGGCCGAGACGGCCGAGCTGCTGCGCTCGTACGGGTTCGCCGCCGTCGCCGTCGACATGGAGCCGTCGCTGCCCTCGGCGATCCCGCCCGTCACCCCGGTCACCTCCGGCCGGCTGTCGGTCGTGCGGTTCCACGGCCGCAGCCGTGCCTGGGGGACGGGCAGCAAGGAGGACCGCTTCCGGCACGAGTACACCGACGACGAGCTGCGCGAGTGGGTTCCCAGGGTGCGGGCGCTGGCCGCGCGGGCCGAACGGGTGCACGCGCTGTTCAACAACTGCTGCGCCGACGCGGCCGTACGGGCGGCCATGCGGATGAGGGAGCTGCTCGGCCGCTGAGGGGCGCCCGATCGGCCGGGAGTCGCGTCGGCGGATGTCCGCGGGAGCGGCAGTGCCTCCGAGACGCCGGCCGGCTGGGCCCCCGGCCGCGTCGGCCGTTCCGTCAGGCCGTCGGCTTCAGCGTGCTCTTGGCGAGTGCGAACGCCGGGAGCATCGCCTCGTGCTCCCCGGTGTCCAGACCGCCGAGGTGCAGGACGACCGGGCCGTCGGGCGTGGTCACGGCGAGAGCCCGCTCCTTCTTGGACTCCTCCATGATCTTGTTGTAGGTGATGAACTCGACCTCCGCGCCGCTCAGTCCGCTCGCCTTGAACGCGCTGTAGCGGGCCTTGCCGGCGTTGGGCTCGGCGGCGACGAACTGCTCCAGCACGGTGCGCGCGTCGGCGCGGCCCGGCTTGCCGGTCCAGACCCGCAGGTAACCGATGTTCCCGGCGGGCTTGGCGTCGATCTCGCAGGCCATGGTGACCGGCCCCTGGTGCAGGAGCGCGTCGGCGAGTTCGTCGGTCAGCGCGTTGCCCGTGTCGCCCTTCTGGTCGGCGGCGGAGACAGCCTTCGCCTTCCACGCCTTCGCCGTGTCGAAGGTGACGGGCAGCTCACAGGCGGAACCGTCCGCGCCCACGCTGGCACCGCTCACCGCCGCGGCCGGCCCCGCAGCCGGCGACTTCGCCGCCGCCGAGGCCCCGGCGGACACCTCACTCCCGGCCGAGTCCTTCCCCTCCTCGCCGCATCCCGTCGTCAACCCCGTCAGCACGGCGACCACTGCCAGCCCCCGCAACCCGTTCCCCACCCCGAAGCGCACCGCTGTGCCTCCTCTCGATACCGGCGGAGCACTGTATACGAGGGCGGGATCTCTTCACGCGGGTCAGACGTCGTAGCGCAGCAGGGCGCGGGCGATCGGCACGCCGGTGCGGTGGGCGTACGCGGTGCGCTCCTTGACCTCGCGGAGGGTGCGGGGCCGCCAACCGGGGCCGCCGCAGCAGCTCTTGTGGAAGCCGATGCCCGCGTTGAGCACGACGGACAGCGCCCGCCAGGCGTCCTTGTCCCGCCGTCGGGGCGGGGCGAACGCCGAACCCGCGTGGATCATCACGCGGGCGCAGCGCGGACAGCGCCGCTCACGCTCGACGCCGTGGTTCTGCTTGTACGAGGCGCGGCACGGCAGGCACACGTACGCGGTCTTCCCTTGGGGCATGACGGCAGAGTAGACGTCGGCCGTGCGGGCCCGCCTCCCATATAGCGGACGTCTCCCACAGAGCAGGCGGCCCGGGTTCAGGTCATGTCGGCGGACTCGAGCCGACCCCGCCCGAGCCCCACCGGGCTCAGCGTGAACCGGGATCGGGGCCTCGGGACGCTTCGGACGCGGCGCGGCGGTACTCGGAGTTGATGCGCTGAGCCTCCTCGAGCTGGTCCTCGAGGATGATGATGCGGCACGCGGCCTCGATCGGGGTGCCCCTGTCGACGAGCTCGCGGGCGCGCGCGGCGATGCGCAGCTGGTAGCGCGAGTACCGGCGATGCCCGCCTTCCGAGCGCAGCGGAGTGATCAGACGGGCCTCGCCGATGGCTCGCAGGAAACCGGGGGTCGTTCCGAGCATTTCCGCGGCTCGGCCCATGGTGTACGCGGGGTAGTCGTCGTCGTCCAGACGATCGCTGAGTGGGGTATCTGCTTCCATGTCACCTCGTTGTGCAACGCGTCGAGGGGCCCTGATGCCGTACGGCACCAGGGCCCCGAAGGAAATTCAACACCATCTGTCGGCCCACACGCTCAGCCGACCTTCTTTTTCCGCTGCCCGCCCGCGGAAGGGGACGGGTGCGGGGATCGCGGCTGTCTGACCGGGGACCACCATCCATTCCAGGTTCTCGCGGACCCGGACCGAGAGCTCCCCGGGCCGGGCGATCCTGATGGCGTCTGCTCCTCCGTCCTTTCTTCGAACCGATCACTTGGAGAACGGGTACTGCGGTACTGCTCGGTGACGCTCTGTGCAGCCCCTCGATCGCGGGCTGCACAGTGACCTGCGAACTTACGTACTGCACCCGCCAGTTCGTGTCTGCCGGGTCTGATGTGACCGTATCGACGAGTGAAAGGCTAGCTGGCCTGCGAGCCAATGTCTACTCCGGCAAGAGGAGATTTTCTGCGTCGAGGAGTCGCGGTGCGACCCGCGGGCGAGAGTCGGCGCCGGGGCGGCGAAACGACGAGGGAGGGCCCTGTCCGCATGTGCGGACAGGGCCCTCCCTGGGGCTGAGACGGCCGGCTTCGGCCTGTGTTCACGCCTCCGGGCAGGCAGAGCCCCCGAGCAGCGCGGAAGCGGTCTGGAGCGGAGTGAGTGCGCCCGCCGGCGTGATCCCGGGATGCTCGTTGCAGGTGAAGCCGAGGCGGGCCATGGCCCGGACGACCTCCCCGCTGGTGAAGTCGCGGCGGTCCTGTCCCGTGAGGACCTGGCCCACTTGCTTGACCGGGTAACGGCGGCGGCCGATGATCACGGACTCACCCGTGACAGGTTCGGGGCTGATGCCCTTCATCGAGGCCAGCACCCCGTTCTTGGTCAGTTCGAACGGGAACCGGGCGATGACACAGCGCATGATGCCTCACAGCGATAAGAGGGAGCGGCCGACCGGGCCGGGCGGGTCAGCGGACGAGGGCGAGGACGTCCGGGGCGACCCCGCCGTGCTCCCCCTCGGCGCCGGGCCGAACGCCGGGGCTGAACGGTCCGTCGAGGATGTCCCGCAGACGGACCCGGTCCGTATAGGCGGAGCTGTCGCGGAGAACGGCGAGCCGCGCCAGGGTGATCAGGCCCCTGCTCTGGTCGTCCCCGTCGCAGAGGACGAGATGATCGACGCGTGCACCGGCCATCAGGCAGAGAGCCACCTCGACCGTCATGTCGTCACACACCCGAGGTCCGGACGTGTCACGGTCGTCGACCGCGGCCTTCTGGGAGGGTGCCCCTTTGGGGTGGTCCGTCTGAGCCGGCGTCATGGGTGCCTCCTGCTGGAAGGGGGATGGCTCGGGACCGCAGCGGCTCCCGGGCGTGGGGGGAGGGGCTCGGAACACGACCTGGGCGACCGGGTCAGGGCCGGCTCTGTCGCCGTGCCCTGCGGCGCGTCCCGGCCCCGACCGGGCGTCCCTGGCCGGCCTGGCCCCCGCGACCTCGATGGCCCCGGGCCGACGAAGACGCGCCGCGGGGGCGCTCCGCCTCCGGCGCGGTGACCACGATCGGGACGCCGGAAGGGGCTCGGGCACCCGTGCTGCGGCTCAGCTCCGCATCGCCGGGTCCGAAATCGCCCTGCGAGTTCCGTCCGGTCCGGCGGTTTCCATGCCCCCGGGAGCGGCGCTGAGCGACGGGGCGGCCGGCGTCGGCGCCACCCGTAAATCGGTCGTGTGTGCGGGAGGGTTGGGCACGCTTCATGCGGAACCTTCCTTGACGGGGCGCGAAGCAAGGAATTCCCGCAGCAGCCGAGCGGCGCAGAGAATCTCGAGACGAGCCGAAATCGATGTGGGCGGCGCAGCCCGAAATGCAGCGAGCTGGGGCCCGCACCCCAAGGTGCGGGCCCCAGCTGTGAAGTGTGCGTCAGCGCCGGTGTCAGGCGGGAACGATGTTCTCGGCCGTGGGGCCCTTCTGGCCCTGCGCGACGTCGAACGACACCTTCTGGCCTTCCAGCAGCTCGCGGAAGCCCTGGGTGGCGATGTTCGAGTAGTGGGCGAAGACGTCGGCTCCGCCGCCGTCCTGCTCGATGAAGCCGAAGCCCTTTTCCGCGTTGAACCATTTCACGGTGCCGGTAGCCATATCATGTTCCTTTCGGAGACGGTGTCAGGAATTCACTCGAGTGGATTCCGTGTCGCCGTGATGATCACCCCGTCGGAAAGGAACCTACTGGCAACCAAGACTGCAACTGGTTCGGACAGTAGCATGGTGGGATCGGCGCTGCCCGGTCGATTGTCGTGCGCCGGGCGACGGTCGAGAAATACTCGCCGCGCCCGTTTCCTATTTCTTATGTCGCGGACACAGATATTGCTCTCCCGGTCCGGCGGGCGGGGCGCCCGGCCACCGCTCACCGGGCGGGCCGGGTCTGATCGTTTTACGGTGGTGGAGCGGGCCCGGCCCTCCCGGGGGCCCGGTCCGCTCCCGGCCGGCGCCGACTTCCCCCATGTCCACTCCGGCCGGGATCCTGCTGGCCCGATGAGGGGAACTCCTCCGGCATGGGCAAGACCGCACTCATCCTCATCGACATGATCAACACGTACGACCACAAGGACGTCGAGCTGCTCCTGCCGTCCGCGCGCGAGACGGTCCCGGCGATCGCCGGACTCCTCGAGCGGGCCCGCCGCGCCGAGGTCCCCGTCGTCTACGTCAACGACAACTTCGGCCAGTGGCGTTCCCATCACGGCGAGCTTCTCACCGCCGCCCTCTCCGGGCCGCACGCCGACCTCGTGGAACCGCTGCGTCCTGACGACGACTCCCTGTTCGTCATGAAGGCCCGGCACTCGATCTTCTTCGAGACCCCGCTGGGCTATCTCCTCCAGCAGGAGGGCATGGACCGGCTCGTCCTCTGCGGCCAGGTCACCGAACAATGCGTCCTGTACTCGGCCCTGGACGCCCACATCCGTCATCTGAACGTGATCGTGCCCCGTGACGCCGTGGCCCACATCCACGCCGATCTCGCCGACGCCGCCCTGCAGATGATGGAGCGGAACATGGGCGCGCGCGTCTGCGACAGCGCTGACCTCTGGTCCGACGACGGCGTCTGACGGGCCGTCGGTGAAGTGGCCGGACCCGGTGTCCCGCGTCCGGGCCTTCCTTGCCCCTGAATCGGCGAGAAGCCTGTGACCTGGATAGACAGCGCTTTCCGCTGAGAGCTTACTGTGAATTTCTGATTCCGTTGAACACAGCTGTGTCCGGCTGCGTATTGGGCCGGGGGGATTCCATGCCCTGGCCGCCGACGAAGCTTTGGAGCACTCCGTGGGACACAACAGCCGCAGACGCCCGACGGGCGGGAGGCGCGCGACCTTCGCCGCGGTCGCGTTGATCTTGGGCGGTGGCGGACTGATGGCCGCGAACGTCTACGCATCCGCGAGCGAGGACGACGCCGGCGGGCCCTGGACTTCGGGCTCCGTCACCATCGACTGCCCCGACGTCGGCAACCGGCTGACGAACGTGCCCGAGCAGGCCTCGGGAGAGGTCGACCGCGAACTCGCCCTGCTGGACGAGCAGATCGCCGCCGCCTACCGCCAACTCCAGGAGAACGCACAGGCCGTTCGCCAGGACGCCGGCTTCGCCGACAACGCGGTGATGAACCCGCTGAAGGAGAAGCGCGCCGCGACCATCGAGCGCATCGGGAACGCCCTCGATCGTGTCGGTGGCCGCCCGGAGGGCCTCTCGGACCTCGCCGCGTGCTCACTGCGCACCGCCGACGACCGCGCGGGCGAGGGAGACCAGGGCGGCGGCCGGAACCAGGAGGGCCAGGGGCAGGGGCAGAATCAGGGCCAAGGACAGGATCAGGGCCAGAACCAGGAGGGCCAGGGCCAGGGGCAGGGGCAGGGCGACGGTCAGCGGAACGGCGGGGGCGGGCAGGGCAACGGCGGTCAGGCCGGGAACGGCCCCGTGGCCGCCGACTTCACCGACATCACCGCCGTCCAGCCCGCGCAGCAGCCCGCCGATCCCGGCTCCGGCCCCTCCGGCGGCACCTTCACCTCCAGCTGCGGCGTCAACGCGAACGGTCTGTTCAACTCCGACAACGTGATCGTGGCCCCGGGCGTCTCCAACGGCGCCCACCACTTCCACGACTACATCGGCAACCAGTCCAACGACGCCTTCGCCTCCGACGAGGACCTGGCGAAGGCCGAGACCACCTGCGTCGACCAGGGCGACAAGTCCACCTACTACTGGCCCGTCCTGCGCCTGCAGAACGGCGCCCAGGAACGGGACGCCAACTCTCCCGGCGGCGGCATCGAGGGCAACGCGGGGAAGATCGTCACACCGAAGGACGTCACCCTCACCTTCGTCGGCAACCCGCGGTCCGAGGTCACGGCCATGCCGCGCTTGCTGCGCATCATCACCGGCGACGCCAAGGCGTTCGTCAACGGCACCGCCAACGCCAACGCGTCCTGGAGCTGCACGGGCTTCGAGGACCGGCAGCTGAAGGACAAGTACCCGCTCTGCCCGGACGGCAGCGACGTGGTGCGCACCTTCCGCTTCCAGAGCTGCTGGGACGGCGCCAACATCGACAGCGCCAACCACCGCACCCATGTGGCCTTCGCCGCCGCCGACGGCAGCTGCCCGGCCGGCTTCCGGGCCATCCCGCAGCTCGTGCAGCGCATCGTCTACGACGTCGACGCGCCCAGCCTCCAGGACGGCGGCCGCACGACCCCGCTGTTCGCGGTGGACTCCTTCCCCGAGCAGCTGCACAAGGCCGTCACCGACCACGGCGACTTCATCAACGTCTTCGACGAGAACCTGATGAACGAGATGGTCGGCTGCATCAACGACGGCCGCACCTGCGGCAACGGCGACGGCGGCAACGGCGGCGGCAACAACGGGGACGGCGGCAACGACAACGCCGGCGGCGGTGACAACGGCGGCGGCAACGACAACGGCGGCGGCAACAACACCGGCGGCAACGACAACGGCGGCGGCGGTGAGAACACCGGCGGCGGCAACAACACCGGCAACACCGGCAACGCCAACGGCAACAACGACACCGGCAACAACGACGACGCCGCAGGCCAGGGCGACGACCAGCAGCCCCCCGCCCAGAGCCCCCGCACCGACGCCGCCACTGCCGGCACCGGCAAGGCGGACACCCCCCGGACCGCTGAGCCCCGTACCACTCGACCCCGGACCGACGAACCTCGTACCGAACAGCCCCGCACGGCCGAGCCCCGTTCCGCCACTCAGCCGACCGCCAAGTCGACCCAGGCGGCCCCCGCTTCCGCTCCCGCCGCCGTCGGCGGAGCCCAGGGCGAGATCGGCGCTCCCGCGACCGCCCCCACCCAGGCCGCGCCCGCGGGCGTCGTCGGCGGTGCGGACGGTTCGGACAGCCCGGGCGGTGCGGGCAGCGCCGGCGACACGGGCGACACCCCCGTCCTGCCCGCGCCGCAGGCCCAGGGCGGTCTGGCCGACACCGGCGCCAGCCTGTGGCCCGCGGCCGCCGGCGGGCTCCTCGTGATCGGCGGTTTCGTCGTCCTGCGCCGGGCCGCGAGCCGCCGCCACTGAGGCGCCGCGGCTCCCGCCGGGGGCGGCGCGTTCGGGTGCACCCGGACACGAGCGACCGCCCCTCCGCAGGACCGCGCGGTATATGTCGCTCGGGGCGACCCACGGGCCGCCCCGAGCGACACTGGCTCCGGGAGGTCGGTGCGCAGCACGACCAGGGGAGCGCCATGGACCACACATCCGTCGACGGCTACGACTACGACCTCGGCTCCTACGGCCGGCCGGTCACGACCTCGTCCCCCGAGGCCCAGCGCTGGTTCGACCGGGGACTGGTCTGGTCGTACGGCTTCCACCACGAGGAGGCCGTCGCGTGCTTCGAGGCCGCGGCCCGCGCCGACCCCGACTGCGCCATGGCGTACTGGGGCATCGCGTACGCGCTCGGCCCCAACTACAACAAGCCCTGGGAGTTCTTCGACGACCAGGACCTGCGCCGCACGGTCACTCGCGCCCACGCCGCCGTGGAGCAGGCCCACGAGAAGGCCGCGGGCGCCGGTCCCGTGGAGCGGGCCCTCATCGACGCGCTGCGCGCCCGCTACCCCCAGGACCGCCCCGCCGAGGACTGCTCGGTGTGGAACCCGCCGTATGCCGACGCCATGCGCGTCGTCCACGAGCTGGCCCCGGACGACCTCGACGTGGCCGCGCTGTTCGCCGACGCCCTGATGAACCTGACGCCCTGGCAGCTGTGGGACCTGCGCACGGGCGAACCCGCCGAGGGCGCGCGCACGCTGGAGGCCAAGGCCGTCCTGGAGCGGGCGCTCGCCGCCGAAGGCGCGCTCGACCACCCCGGCGTCCTGCACTTCCACATCCACCTGATGGAGATGTCGCCGGCCCCAGAGGCCGCCCTGTCCGTCGCCGACCGGCTGCGCGACCTGGTCCCCGACGCCGGACACCTCCAGCACATGCCCTCGCACCTGGAGGTGCTGTGCGGGGACTACCGTGCGGTCGTCGCCGACAACACGCGTGCGATCGCCGCCGACGAGAGGTACCTCGCCCGGGCCGGGGCGATGAACTTCTACACCCTCTACCGGGCGCACAACCACCACTTCAGGATCTACGGCGCGATGTTCCTCGGCCGGTCCCAGGTCGCCCTGGACGCCACCGCCCGACTCGAGGCGGCCCTGCCGGAGGAACTGCTGCGGGTGGAGAGCCCGCCGATGGCGGACTGGCTGGAGGCCTTCCTCACCATGCGGCCGCACGTGCTGATCCGTTTCGGCCGCTGGGCCGACGTCCTCGACCTGCCGGCGCCCTCCGACTCGCGGCTGTACTGCATGACCACCGCCATGCGGCACTACGCGCGCGGTGTCGCGTTCTCCGCCACCGGCCGCGTCGAGGAGGCGGAGACCGAGCGCGCGCTGTTCACCGAAGCCGTCGCCCGGGTCCCCGAGACCCGGATGCTGTTCAACAACACCTGTGCCGACATCCTCGCCATCGCCGCCGCGATGCTCGACGGCGAGCTGGAGTACCGCAAGGGCCGCCACGACGCCGCGTTCGCCGCCCTGGAGCGGTCGATCGCCCTGGACGACGGCCTTCCGTACGACGAGCCGTGGGGCTGGATGCAGCCCACCCGGCACGCGTACGGCGCGCTGCTGCTGGAGCGGGGCCGCATCGCGGAGGCCGAGGCCGTCTACCGCGCCGACCTCGGCCTCGACGACCTGCTGCCCCGCCCCTCCCAGCACCCCGGCAACGTGTGGTCCCTGCACGGACTCCACGAGTGCCTGGTCCGGCTCGGCAAGCGGGAGGAGGCGCGGCTCGTGGCCCAGCAGCTGAAGTTCGCGGCCGCCGTGGCCGACGTCCCGGTGAAGGCGTCCTGCTTCTGCCGTCTCGACACCGTCGGCGCCGGGCCCGCGGACACGGACGGCTGCTGTGCCATGGACAATTGATCGACAGCGCTGTCCGAGACGGACGGCCGCGACGAACTTTCATGCCGAACAGCTCGAACAGGGGGCTCGGACCATGGCAGGCGCAGGGTGAACGAGACGAGTGCCACCAGACCGCAGGCCGAGGCCCGGCCGTCCACCGGGATCGGCCGCGCCCGCGGCTGGGCGCGGCTCGCGCTGCTGCTGCTCGCCGGCTGCGCCGCGGTGGTCGCGGCGGGCGCCGGATCCGGCGGGTGGCTGGTCCTGCTCATCGGGTTCGCCGGGCTGGCGGTGGCCGGAGCCGGCGTGTGGTGGATGCTGGCCCGGCGCGGCGGCGCCCGGCTGCTCGGCGGCCTGCTGGCCGTCGCCGCGCCGATCGCCGTGCTGGTGCTGTACGCCGCGTCGGGGCTGTGGGTGGTCGCCGTGGGCGCGGTCGCGCTGTGGGCGGCCGCACTCGCCTCCGCGCGGACCGCGCTGCGCCTTCTGCGCCGCCCGCGCGGCATGCACACCCGCAGGACGCCACGGCCCCGCCGCCCGGTGCTGATCATGAACGTCCGGTCGGGCGGCGGCAAGGTCGAACGGTTCGGCCTCGTCGAACGGGCGGAGAAGCTCGGCGCCCGGGTGATCCTGCTCGGCCAGGACACCTACGTCGACCCCGCGGCGGTGGCCCGGCAGGCCATCGCCGACGGCGCCGACCTGCTCGGCGTGGCGGGCGGCGACGGCACCCAGGCGCTCGTCGCGGCGGTCGCCGCCGAACACGGCGTCCCCTTCCTGGTCATCGCCGCCGGCACCCGCAACCACTTCGCCATGGACCTCGGCCTGGACCGCACCGACCCCGTACGCAGCCTCGACGCCCTCACCGAGGGCGTGGAACTCCGCGTCGACCTGGGCGAGGTCAGTGGGCGGCCCTTCGTCAACACCGTGTCCTTCGGGGCGTACGCGGAGATCGTGCAGAGCCCCGAGTACCGCGACGCCAAGGCCGCCACCGCACTGGAACACCTGCCCGAGCTGCTCGCCGGCGACGGCGGCGCCACCCTGGACGTGAGCACCGACGGCTCCCGCGTCCAGGCCCCGCAGGCCCTCCTCGTCAGCAACAACGCCTACGCCCGCGCCGACCCGCTCGGCGGCGGCCGCCGGCCCCGGCTGGACGCCGGTGTGCTCGGGGTTATCGGGGTGCGGGTGGACAGCGCCGCCCAGGCCGCCGAGCTGGCCCTGCTGGGAGAGCGGGCCAGCGGCATCACCTCGCTCACCTCCCTGCGCGTGACCGTCGAGGCCGACCGGGACCGCATCCCCGTCGCCGTCGACGGCGAAGCCCTGGAACTGCCGACGCCGGTCGTCTGCTCGGTGCGCGCCGGCGTGCTCCGGGTCCGGGTGCCCCGGCACCGGCCCGGCGCCGCCTACGCCCCGCCCGCGGTCGACTGGCGGCGCATCGTCCGCCTCGCGCTCGGCCATCCCGACCCCCGCACGATCAAGGACTCCTACGATGTCTGACGGTTCGCCGAAGTTCTCCGCCGTGAGCCTGGTCCGTGACCTGGCCACCCTGGACCGGGCCCTGTACGAGACGGTCACGGTGACCAGGACGCCCACGCTGGACACCGCGCTGCGCCGGCTGTCCGGGGCCGCCGACCACTCCAAGATCTCCTTCGCGGTCGCCGCCGGCCTCGCCCTGCGGGGCGGACGCACGCGCCGCGCCGCCGCGCTGGGCGTCGCCGCCATCGGCGTGGCCTCGGCGGGCGCCAACCTGCTGGGCAAGCGGCTGGTACGCCGCCCCCGCCCGCACCGGGCCGTCGACTCGCCGTTCCCCGGGCGGCACGTGCCGATGCCGGACTCCGCGTCCTTCCCGTCCGGGCACACCGCCTCGGCGGTCGCCTTCGCCGCGGCCGTCGGCCCGGGCCTGCCCGCCGCGGCGGTCCCGCTCGGCCTGCTGGCCTGCGCGGTCGGCTACTCGCGCGTCCACACCGGCGTGCACTACCCGGGCGACGTCGTGGCCGGCGCGCTGCTGGGCACCGGCTCGGCGGCCCTCGTCCTGGCGGTGGCGGCCCGCTTCGACGACTGAGCGGCCGCCCCTGGTTTCAGGGGCGTTCGCAGTGCAGGAACACATGGGGCTCGGGGACGGCCTCGGGGTGGTCCGGGGTGAACAGGGCGTTCTCCTCGGCCAGCACCGTCAGGCCGGCCCGGGTCACCTCCTCGACGAGGTCCGGGCCGGCGAAGCTGGTCACCCGCACCGGCTGCCCCATGAAGACGGCGTCCACGCCCTCCACGTCCAGCGGTACGGTCGCCAGCACGAGGCTGCCCCCGTGCCGCACCGCCCGCGTCAGCCGGCCGATCAGGGCGGCCTGCTCGGCGCGGTCCAGCTGGAGCAGGGAGAAGTACACGCAGACCGCGTCGAACGAGCCGTCCTCCAAGGGCAGTTCCCGTACGTCGGCGCAGCGGAAGGCGGCCTCCGGGACCTGCCGGGCGGCGAGGTCGACCATGACGGGGGAGACGTCGACGCCCAGGACGTCGTGGCCCGCCGCCGCCAGGGTGGCGGCCGTCGGCCTGCCCGTCCCGCTGCCGACGTCCAGCACCCGGCTGCCCGGCGCGAGCCGCCCCAGCAGCCACTCCAGTGACCGGCGGTGCGGGGCGGAGTGAGCGAACGCCTTCTCGTACGCGGATCCCAGCGCGTCGAACACCGCCGCGGCCCGTCGTGCGTCGTCCTCACCGGTCAAGTCGGACCTCCCCGTCGGTCGAGCGGTTGCCGTGTGCGCGGACGCCGTGTGCGCCCGGACGCGCATCGTCGCATTCCTGACGGGGGCTCACAACGGGGCCGGGCGGGGGCCGCGCGGGTGTACGGAGAGTGACACTGCTCACGGTGTCGCGTGGCCGGTCCGAACGCTCACCCGTTCAATTCAGGCCTTTGTCGGGAGGGGCGGCGGAAGCGGCCGGAATCCGAGTTTCCGCTACCGTCAGTAACATGATCCACTCTCACTTCCAGGTATGCCTACTCGTCAGTAGCTCTCGCCTGGGTCATCGCCGTATCTGATCGGAGGACTCCTGTGCCCTCTCCCGAGGAAGCCCTGCAGCAGGCCCGTGCCACCTACGAGGAGCACGCCCGAACCTGCCGGCAGTGCCACTTCGACACCGTGCCCTGCGCGGTCTCCAAGCATCTCCTGCGCGCCTACAACAACGCCCGCAGGGAGCAGATGCGCGCCGACTCGGCGGCTCGCTGAGTCCGGATCCTGACCGCCCCCGGCCGTGCGCCGCCGCACCGTGCGCCGCCGCACCGGGCGGCGAGGCACCGGGCGGCGAGGCCCGCGGCGGCCGTCCCCCTGCCGGCCGCCCGGAGCGGATCTTCAGGCGGGGCGCACGGCGCCGCGCAGCGCTCCCTCGCCGAGGCTGTGCACGGAATCCTCGCGGATACGCGCGCCCGGGCCGGGTGCGTGGATCATCATGCCGTCGCCGGTGCACAGCCCGGTGTGGCTCAGGTCGTCGTGGAAGAAGACGAGGTCGCCGGCGCGCAGGTCGTCCAGGCCGACCGAGGTGAACGCCCGCGCCTGGTCCACGGCCGACCGCGGCAGCGTCACGCCGGCGGCCCTCCACGCGGCTTGGGTCAGGCTGGAGCAGTCGTAGGACTCCGGTCCCGTCGCACCCGACACGCACGGTCGACCCAGTTGCGCCCGGGCGAACGCCAGCGCCTTGTCCGCCCTGCCGAGGTAGACGGCGCCGGTGGTGTGAGCGGTGACGTCGGCGGGGGCCGCGGGCATGGCGGACATGGCGGGTACGGCAGCCGGGGGCAGGGGCGCCTGGGCGGCCGTCGGCGCGGCGGCCTGCGGGGCGTATCCAGGGGCGGTGACCGCGGCTTGGGGCCCGGCGGGGGCGTACCCGGGCGCGGAAAGCGTGACGTGAGGGGCTGCGGCGGCGAACGCCGGTGCCGGGGGAGCGGTTTGGGGCGCGGCGGCTGCGAACGCGGGTGCCGGGGGCGCTGCTTGGGGGGTCGGGGACGGGGCCGCGAACGTGGGCGCGGCGGCCTGCGGGGCGTTCGGTGCGTATCCGGGCGCGGCCGCGGGCATTCCCTGGGCGTACTCGGGCGTCGGCAGCGTCACTTCGGGGGCCGCCGGGGCGTACGAGGTGGTGGGAAGCGGGATTTGAGGGGTCGGCAGCACGAACCCCTGGGCGGGAGCCGGGGCTTGCGGCTGCTGCGGCGGGAGACCCGTGGCCGGGGGCGCGAGCAGGTCGCCGTAACTGGCGGCCAGTATGCCCGTCTCGGGTGCCGGGAATCCGCCCACGGGCGCTCCGAGCCCGGGGTCGGCAGCCCCGGCCGGCGGGGCGGTGGGCGGAGCCGTGGGTCCGGCCGTCGTGCCCACGGTGGGGAACTGGCCGGTGCCGGTCATGTCGACGGCGGGGTACTGGCCCGTGCTCAGGCCGCCCACGGTGGGGAATTGGCCGGTGCCGGTGGTTGTCACGGCCGCGAACTGGCCGGTGCCCGTGGGGTCGACGGTCGGGAATTGGCCGGTGCCGGTGGTCGTCACGGCCGCGAACTGGCCGGTGCCCGTGGGGTCGACGGTCGGGAACTGGCCGGTGCCGGTCATGTCGACGGCGGGGAACTGGCCCGCGCTCGGGCCGCCCACCGTGGGAAACCGGCCCGTGCCGGTCGTGGGGCCGTCGGGCCGGTGGCCGTCCCAGGTGTTCGTCGTGGCGGCCCGGTAGGAGGGCAGCTCCCCGGTGTCCCATGTCTGCGCGGCCGGGCTGGCCTCGAGGGCCGGGCGGGCCGCCGTCGACTGCGCGATGCCGCGGGCCAGCACCTCACGGGCGGTGTCGAGCTTGCGCCGGATCTGTTCCTTGGACGTGCGCAGCGAGGACTGCGGTGCGGCGGGCGCGGAAGCGGACCCGGAGGCGGCGGGAAGGGCTGCCTGGGCCGGGGCGGGCACGGCCGGCAGGGCCTTGGGCTCCTCCTGCCGCGGCGAGGGCACGGCGGGCAGCGCGGCGACGGACCGGCCGGTCAGCTCCGGCGGCTGCCGCTCGCCGGCCTCCAGCTCACGTCTGGACGACAGTTCCCGCGCGGCCGCCTCCAACTCCCGCAGGGCTTCGGAGCCCGCCGCCTCCTGCGGACGCGGACGGGTGGGACGCTCGGGCATGCGGTCGGCGGGCAGGACGGCGGCGGTGACCGGTCCGATCTTGTTGCGCGCCACGTCGAACCACTGCCGGGCCACGGCCTCCAGCGAAGGGTCGCCCGACCCGCGGCGCGGGCTGTTGGCTACGGAAGTGACGGTCCGGCGCGAGCCGTTGTTCATGGCGCGGGTGGCATTGAAGGTGCCCGAGTCGTTCTCCGCCCGGTCGTAGAGGGAGGTGATCCGCTGCTGGATCTCCGCGCGGCTCGGCGTGCCGGCGTCCTCGATGCGTGCGGAACCCTTGCCCGAGGGGCGGGTGCGATCCGTCGCCATGGAAGACGTACTCCTTCCGTGCTCCGCCGGCCGAGTGGGCGGTGGCTGCGAGCGGCCCGTGCGCCGGGCGCTCCGCGCTCGCCGTCCTGCGGGACGGTCGGTCGTCCACCCCGGGGATGATCGGTCCCCGGCTCCGGCCGTACCACTGGTGCCACGGACTCGGCGGTGGCCGCGCGGCCCGGCGGGGTTCGCCGGAGTCGGTCGTGCGGCCTGGCGTCAACCTAACCAACTTGTGTGCCTGGTGTGAAGATTGAAGCGTTAAATGTCCGATACGTATTCGTGACATTCGTCTCTTCCGGCTGCAACCACGTTTGGCTCGCCCTGACTTGACCGATACGTGCGGCCGCAACTCGCCCGGGGTGGTTCGAACGATTCCGGCCGAATCGGCGGGCCCGAGGGGGTCAGGGGCCGGGGTGTGGCCGCGGAGCCGGACGGTTCACTCGCTGTGCGGGTCCGGCCCGGGCCGGCGAACGCGGCCCACCTCGTCCTGGATCAGCAAAGAGAGCAGGGACGCCACCGTGAGCCCCGCCTCGGCGGGGTGCCGCAGCACCTTGCCCGGCTCGATCCGGTACGTGTTGCCGCGTCCCTCCCGCCGATGGGACAGGTAGCCGTCCTGCTCCAGGTCGGAAATGATTTTCTGGACGGCGCGTTCGGTGAGCCGGCAGTGCGCGGCGATGTCACGGATGCGCGCGGAGTGGTTGTCGGCGATGACCGCCAGCACGCGGGCGTGGTTGGTCAGGAACGTCCATCCGGTATGCGGCTCAGGCACTCCCTCCATGGAGCCGATTCTACGCGAGGATTCATGTATACAAACGCCGGAACTTTATTTCATGTATCGGTTGACGTGTGACGCTTGTCCGGGCGAATCTGGTGTCATTGCAAGGGTGACCGGGGGAGGCGGTCGTGTCTGAGGCTGCGTACGACGCGGACCCCGCTGCCGGGGACGGCTGCGTACGGGAGGAGACAGGGGCCCCGGCGCGCCCCGAGCGCCACGCTCCGGCGGTCTACGGCACGGAGTTCACCCTCCAGCCCGACGGTGACCGCGTGGTCGTCGCCGTGCGCGGCGAGCTCGGCCTGGACGCCTGCGAGCGGTTGGCACGCGTTCTGCACACGGCCCTGGTGGAGGCGGCCGACGGCGTCGACCTGGACCTCGGCGAGGTGGTCTTCTGCGACTGCTCCGCCCTCAACACGTTGCTCGGTCTACGCGAGCGGGCGCTGGATCAGGGCAAGACGGTCGCCGTCCGCGCGGCCGGCCCGGCCGTCGCCCGTCTGCTCGCCCTGACCGCCACGGACGTCCTGTTCGCCGCCCCCGCTCCCGCCCCCGCTCCCGCCCCCGCTCCCGCCCTCGACGGCCCGGCCGACGGCGACACCGGTCCCCGTCACTCGGACGGCGTCGAGCAGGAGCTGTGGATCGAGGTGGTCCAGCTGCGGCGGGCCATGGAGACCCGGCCGGTCATCGACCTCGCCCGCGGCATCCTCATGGCGTCCTTCGCGCTCAGCGCGGACGACGCCTGGCGGGTCCTGGTCGAGGCCTCCCAGCACACCAACACCAAGCTCCACCAGCTCGCGGGGGAGCTGGTCGCCGCCGTCCAGGGGGCGCCGCCCGCGGAGGACGTACAGGAGAAGATCGCGGCGGCGGTCGCCAAGGTGCGGTCGGAGCCTCCGCCGGACGGCGACCGGATCGACCCCGCCGACCGCTGAACCGGGCGAGGTCGGAGCGCGGTCACGGCCACCCGGGACGCGCTCGCGTCACGCGTGATCCGATCGCCGCGACGCGTGATTCGAGCGCCGCACCTTGTGGATCGCGTGCTTTCACTCGTACATTTCGGGAATCGTTCGCCGACCTCGTCCGATCCGGGGTGTGTCATGGACCGTGCCCGACTGCGTCGACTGCTGGCCCGCGAGAGCGCGGACGCCGAACGGAGCAACCCCCGCTCCCGCGCCGCCCACGCCGACGCCGACCACCTGTTCGGCCGAGTGCCGATGACCTGGATGAACAAGACCGCCGGCGGCTTCCCCCGCTACCTGGAATCGGCGCGCGGCGCCCGGGTCCGCGACCTCGACGGGCACGAGTACGTCGACTTCTGCCTCGGCGACACCGCGGCCATGGCCGGCCACTCGCCCGCCGCCGTAGCCGACGCCGTACAGCACCGCTTCACCACCCTCGGCGGTGCGACCGCGATGCTCCCCACCGAGGACGCCGAATGGGTCGGCGCGGAGCTGACCCGCCGCTTCGGGCTGCCCCGCTGGAGCTTCTCGCTGACCGCAACCGACGCCAACCGCTGGGCGATCCGCCTCGCCCGGGCCGTCACCGGCCGTCCGAAGATCCTCGTCAACAGCTACTGCTACCACGGCAGCGTGGACGAGTCCCTGATCGTGACCGGCCCCGACGGCCACGGCGCCACCCGCCCCGGCAATGTGGGCGCGCCCTGCGACGTCACCCTCACCAGCCGCGTCGCCGAGTTCAACGACCTCGACCACCTGGAACGCGAACTCGCCCACGGCGACGTGGCCGCCGTCCTCATGGAACCCGCGCTCACCAACATCGGCATCGTGCTGCCCGAGCCCGGCTACCTCGCCGGCGTCCGCGAGCTGACCCGCCGTCACGGCACGCTCCTGATCAACGACGAGACGCACACCTTCTCCGCCGGCCCCGGCGGCTGCACCGCCGCCTGGGACCTGGAGCCCGATGTGCTGACCATCGGCAAGGCCATCGGAGGAGGCATCCCGGCCGGCGCCTACGGGCTCTCCGCCGACCTCGCCGACCGGCTGCTCGGCCGTACTGACCTCGACCTCGTCGACATGGGCGGCGTCGGCGGCACCCTCGCCGGCAACGCCCTCTCCGTCGCCGCCACCCGGGCCACCCTCGAACACGTCCTCACCGACAAGGCGTTCACCCATATGCACGCCCTCGCCGAGCGCTTCGAGGCCGGGGTGCGCGCGGGCATCGACGCCCACGGGCTGCCCTGGTCCGTCAGCCGCCTCGGCGCCCGCACCGAGTACCGCTTCACCGCCCCCGCGCCGCGCAGCGGCACACAGGCCGCGGCCGCCGGCGACTTGGAGCTCGAGGACTGCCTCCACCTCTACCTCGCCAACCGGGGCATCCTGCTCACCCCGTTCCACAACATGGCCCTGATGTGCCCCGACACCACCGAACAGGACGTCGACGCCCACACCGAGGTGTTCGCGGCGGCGCTCGGCGAACTGGCGGGCTGAGCGGACATGGACGAGATCGACCGGGCCATCCTGCGCGAACTGCAGACCGACGGCCGCATCGCCTACGCCGACCTCGGCCCCCGGGTCGGCCTGTCCGCCTCCGCCGCCCGCCAGCGGCTGCAACGGCTCCTGGACTCACGCGCCGTCCAGGTCGTCGGCGTCACCGACCCGATGGCCATGGGCCGCCAGGCCATGGCCCTCCTCGGCATCACCGCCGACGGGGACCCACGCCCCGTCGCGGACGCGCTGGCCGCCCACCCCGAGGTGGTCTACTCGGTGCTCACCTCCGGCGGGTTCGACCTCTTCGCCGAGGTCGTCAGCCCCACCGCCAAGGACCTGCTGGACTTCGTCAACGACACCGTCCGCCAGCTCGACGGCGTCGGCGCCGTCCAGTCGTTCCCCTACTTCGCCATCCACACCCACCGCTTCCTGTGGGACGTCGGCTGACAGGGCTCGGGGCGAGGGGGCAGGGCCGGCGGGCGTCGAGCGACGCCGGAGTCGCTTCCGGCGTCCGCGCCCCCATCGGGTAGAACTGGCTGCCATGCGCATCGATCACGACCCCGAGGTCCTGGGCTCGCGAGCCTTCTACCGGCTGCTCACCGCCGTCGTCGTGCCCCGGCCCATCGCCTGGGTGTCGACCCTGTCCGCCGACGGCGTCACCGCCAACCTCGCCCCGCACTCGTTCTTCACCGTCGCGTGCACCGATCCGCCGATCGTGCAGTTCACCTCCGTGGGCCGCAAGGACTCGCTCCGCAACATCGAGGCCACCGGCGAGTTCGTCGTCAACCTCGCCCCCGAGCCGCTGTTCGAGCAGATCAACGCCAGCGCCGTGGACTTCCCCGCCGAGGAGGACGAGTTCGACGCCGTCGGCATCGAGCGCGAGCCCTCCCTGCGGGTCGCCCCGCCCCGCGTGGCCGCCTCCCCGGTCGCCCTGGAGTGCCGACTGCACTCCACCCTGGGCATCGGCAACTCCACCCTCGTCCTCGGACAGGTCGTCCACGCCGTCGTCGACGAGGACGTCCTCGTCGACGGTCACCCCGACATCCGCCGGCTGCGGCCGCTCGCCCGGCTCGGCGGCGACGAGTGGAGCACCGTCGGCGAGGTCCGGGAACTGGCCCGCATTCCGTACCGCGACTGGCCGAAGAAGGGCTAGTTTCAGGACCGTCCGGGCCGGGAGCACGGGCCCGACGGCGGGCGCTCTGACAGGATCGGCGTATGACGATCCGCAATCCTGCCGACGGTTCCGGGCGCGCGTGCCGGTCGACGACGTCGGCGTACTCGATCGGCTCGGTCGGCTCCTTCCTCTCCGTGGGCTCGGTGGGCAGTGTGCTCTCCGTCGGGTCCGTGGGCAGCGTGCTCTCGGTCGGATCCGTGGGCAGCGCGCTGTCCCTCGGCTCCGTCGGCAGCTCCCTGTCGGTCTTCTCCGTCGGCAGTGTGCTGTCCGTGGGGTCGGTCGGCTCCGCCGCGTCGGTCCTTTCGGTGGGGGCCCGGAGGGGTGAACGCGTGGCTCTCCAGGGGCGGGCGGCGCGGTGGTGCGTGAGCGAGCGCGCCCTCGTGGCGGGGGCGGCGGGCGCGGCGATCGTCGCGCTGACGCTCCTTCGCATCCGGGCCGCGGGCTCGGGCTCCTCCCCGGCTGCGCGGACCGTCTGACGGTCTGCCCGGCGGGCGCCTTGCGAGGCCGGGCTGCCTGAGCGGCTGTCCGGGGCGGTCAGCCCTGGGGCGACACGGCGCCGGCCCCGGGCCGTGCGGCGCGCCCGATCCGCTCGCTGCGCCCGCCGTCCCCGGGGCGACCGCCGTGCGCGTCCCGCTCGTTGCGTCCGCCGTCTCCGGGGTGACCGCCGTGCGCGTCCCGCTCGTTGCGTCCGCCGTCTCCGGGGTGACCGCCGTGCGCGTCCCGCTCGTTGCGTCCGCTGTGTCCGTCCCGCCCGCGCCACTCGCGCGGCGAGAGGCCGTAGGCCCCGCGGAACACCCGGCTGAAGTGGGCGGGGTTGGCGAAGCCCCAGCGTTGGGCCACCGCCGACACCGTGGGCGCCGACGTGTCCCGGCGACGCAGTTCCCGGGCGCACTCCGCCAGCCGGCGCTGCTGGATCAACCGGGCGACGGTGACGCCCTCGTCCTCGAACAGCCGGTGCAGATAGCGCACGGAGATGTGGTGGGCGGTGGCCACCGTGTGCGGGGACAGCTCCGGGTCCCGCAAATTGCCGTCGATATGGGCGCGGACGCGCTGGACGAGGTGTTCGTGCGTGCCGGTGTCCCGCTCCCCGCCCTGCCCCGTCCGTACGCCGACGAGTGTGCCGAAGAGATCCACGACGCTCGCGGCCAGCCGCGCCGCGACGGCCGGGGAGCAGACCGGCGCCGAGGAGGTCAGCGCCGTCAGGAACGACACCAGCAGAGCGGCCGGCCCCTCCGAGGCGGCGAACGCGCTGCCGGTGACCTGCCGCAGCTCCTCCTCCGCGAGCCCGACGGCCCGTCGGGGCATGTGCGCGAACAGGGCGGAGAAGGGCTCCGGGAAGTCGAACGAGTACGGGCGCGTCGTGTCGTGGACGACGAGATCGCCCGTGCCGGCATCGGCCTTCCGGCCGTCCTGGACCAGCGTCGCCCGGCCCGCCGTCAGGACGCCCACCGCCACGTACTCCGTGTCGGCCCGGGCGATGTGCCGGTGCGTGCGGCCCGCCCGCTGCGGGTCGGCGTCCAGGGAGGAGACCCGCAGAGGCCCCAGGCCGGTGGTGGCGATCCGGCCGCGGAACGGTCCCTCGGCGCGCGCGGTCACCGCCATCGGACCCAGCGCCCGGTTCAGGGCGTCGCGCCAGTACGCGAGCTTGTCCTCGTCGGGAACCGAAGCCGTCGTCAGCACCAGGTTCACCTGGTTCTCCTCTCCACCTGTGCGGTACCGGCGGAGCCTCGGAGCCAGGGCGCGTGCGTGGGTGGCGAGGGCCGAGTGGGCCCGTTGCTGCCGATCCGCCGATCGCCTGGGGCGGGCGGCGACGCTGCGGCCCGGAAATCCCCGCCGCTTCCAGCCAAGCAGCGGCCCCCATCGGTCTCCAGGCAGGAAACAGGCAGAAACGTGAGGCGCGCGGGCACGCGGGCGCGGTGCGCTGTGGGGACAGCGAGGTGCGCTCCGGGACAAGACGCGGGGGAGCGCGAGAGCCGAGGATGACACCACGACGAGGGAATCCCCACCCGCCGGTGACGCCCGGTTTCCCCCGCCTCCGTCCTCGCGCTGCGGCGGCATGAGGACGGAGGCGGTGGAGCGCGGGCGTCACCGGCGAGGCAGGCGTGCGGGCGGGGCTTGTGCCCGGCGCCGGGCGAGGCGCGAGCGCCGGAGCGCACGGCGGCCGGTGGCCGGGTCTATGCGGAGCCCGCGAGGCGATCCAAGTGGGACCGGGACTTCGCGACCGGTTTCCGGTCGGCGTCCGGACCGAGACCGACGCAGCGGGTGAAGGCCTCGCGGGCCTCTTTCGCGCGGCCGGCGGACAGCAACGCCTCTCCCAGAAGGACGAGTTGGCGGCTCTCCAGTGCCACGTTGCCGTTCTGGCGGCAGATCGCCGCCGCGGTGCTCAGGTGGTCGACCGCCCGGTCCCACTGGGCCGCCGCCCCGTGGGCGCCGCCCAGTCCCGCGTGCACCGAGATACGGGCCGTGTCGGCGATGTGCGGTTCCAGCCGGTCGCCGGACCGCTCCAGGAAACCGAGCACGCGCGTGTACGCCTCGATGGACTCCTCCGTCAGACCCTGGTCCCGCAGGATCAGCCCGTGCCCCAACTGGGCCTGGAGACTGCCGTGCTGGTCCTCGACGCTCTCGAACAGCGTGGCCGCGCGGTACAGATGCTCCGCCGCGGGGGCGAGGTCCTCCAACTGCCGGTGGGCCCAGCCCCGGTAGAGGTGGGCCCATGCCTCCTGCCGGGTGTGTCCGGCGCCCCGCGCGGCGGCGAGAGCCTCGGCGGAAGCCGCCAGACTGTCCCCGGGACGGCCCTCGCACAGGAGCAGCGCCCACGCGTGATAGTTGACGTGCGTCGCCACCAGGACGGGATCCGCCAGCGCACGCGCACTGCGGGCGGCGCCGCCGAACACCTCGGGCCAGTGCCCCCAGAAGATCCACTGGTCGGAGAACCAGTGCAGCGCCTCGGCCACCTCCACCACCGTGGCGTGCTCCCCGGCGCTCGCGGCGGTGCGCAGGGCCGCCAGCCAGTTGGCGCCCTCGGCCTGGAGCCACCGGCGGGCCAGTTCGGCGCTCGACAGATCGACCGTGCCCCGCCACGAGGGCGGGGGAGCGCCGTGGTCCGGCTCGAACCAGCGGCCCGCGACCACCGCCGTGTCGAGCAGCCACCGGTACAGGGCCGCCCGCGCCTCCCCGGCCTCCCTCGCGCTCTCCTCGGCCTCCAGCCGGGAACGGGCGTACAGCCGCAGCAGGTCGTGGAGCCGGTAACGGTCGCCGTCCGTCCCCAGCAGCCCCGCCTCGACCAGCTCTTCGAGGGTGTCCTCGGCGTCGAACACCTGCCGCCCGGTCAGGGCGGCCGCGCCGGCCGCCCCCACGTCCGGGCCGGGCGCCAGCGCCAGCCTCCGGAACAACCGGGCTGCGGAAGGGGTGAGCTGGCGGTACGACAGGTCGAAGGCGGCGTCCACGCGCACGTCTCCGGCTGCCAGCGCGTCCAGCCGCCGGTCGTCGGCGGCGAGCCGGTCCGCCAGCCGTCGCACCGTCCAACCGGTGCGGGTGGCCAGCCAGTTGCCCGCGACGCGCAGGGCCAGCGGGAGATGTCCGCAGCGCTCGGCGACCTCGGCGAGAGCGGCCGGATCGGCCTGGGCGCGCTCCGCGCCGACGAGCACGGCGAGGAACGCGGCCGCCTCCCGCGGGCTGAGTTCGCCCAACGGCAGCCGGTGCACGCTCTCCAGTCCGGTCAGCATCCGCCGGCTGGTCACCACGACCATGCCCGCGCCCGCCGCCGGCAGCAGGGGCCGTACCTGCCCCTCGTCACGGGCGTCGTCGAGCACCAGCAGACAGCGCCGCTCGGCCAACAGCCGCCGGTACAGGCCCACATGACCCTGAGGCCCGGCCTTGACGAGGTCGCGGTCGGCCACCTGGAAGGCTTTGAGCACACCGAGGACCAGCTCGGCCGGACCGGGCGGATCGTCGTCCGTTCCCCGCAGGTCGAGGACCAACTGCCCGTCCGGGAAACGGTCGGCGAGATCCCGGGCGGCGTGCAGCGCGAGCGTCGTCTTCCCGGTGCCCGGCGCCCCGGAGACGGCCACCACCGGAGGCCCCGCCGCCCGGTCCCCGCGTTCACCGCCGGCGAGGAGCGCGAGCCGCCCCAGCTCCTCCTCGCGGCCCACGAAGTCGTCGATGCCGCGCGGGAAGGACCGCACGCCCACCGGGCTGTACCCGGCGGTGCGCCCGGCCCGCGCCGCCGACAGCAGCCGCTCCCGCAGCGCCTCGTCCAGCCCCAGACCGTCCGCCAGCGCGGCGACCGTCCGCCGCTGCGGAGCCGCCCGCCGCCCGCGCTCCAGATCGCCGATCCCGCGCACGCTCACCCCCGACGCCTCCGCAAGGCCCTCGATGGTCTGCGACGCGGACAGCCGCAATTCCCGCAACAGCGCCCCGAACGCCGTCCGCTCCCCGCTCAACCCCGCCCCTTCTGGCCGTCACGCCCCCTCCACGCCCCCGGGCATGATCATGCGAATTCTAAGAGAGCGCGCGCACCGCGCAGGACGCCGCGCCCGCCGCCGCGAGGGCGTTGTCAGTGGTCACCGGTAGCTTCGTTCTCGTCGCGCCGGATCGGGCGTGGCAGTCCCCCTGTGCTGCGCCGACACGGCGTGACACCGCTGTGCGCCGCAAAGGAGATGGTGCGTTGTCTGACTGGGAGAAGTCGAGCACGGCCCGGGTGGTGCCGCCGGCACGCCCGCGCAAACTCGCCAAGGTCCCCTTCGTCGAACTGGCCGACGGACGCCTCCAGGGCGTCGTCTCCAGCGGCTCGGACATCGAACGCGTGTATGTGTCGTCGGTCGCCGCCGGCAGCTACGCGTTCGCGTGCAGCACCAACAACAACCGCCCGTGCGGGGGCGCGCGCGGCTCGTTCTGCAACCACATCCGCGCCCTGGTGACCGAGGCCGTCCTGCAGTACGGCGCCCGGCGCGTCGCCCGGTACCTGCGCGTCGAGACGGCCGACGGCACGGAGTACGACGCCGCCTCCCTCACCTCCGCCATGACCGGCGCCCGGCCCCCGCAGGCCGACGGGAAGACGCTGGCGGCCCCCGTCTTCAGCCGCTTCCTGCGCCACCTCGCCTACCTCGAACTCGCGCCGGCCACCGCCCCCTTGCCGGAGATGCAGTGGTTCCCGCCGACCAGGGCGGAAGCGGCGGACGAGGCCGCGCGGGAACCCGGCCCGAGCGAGGGAGAGGGCCCCGCGTACCTCGGCGAGCCCGTCGACGGCCTGGACGAAGCCCTGGCGGCGGTCGACGCCCTCGACCGCGCCCTCGCCGCGGGCCTGCTGCGCCCCCAGCCCGCCCGCGCCGCCGACCTCGAGGAACTCGCCCGTGCCGTCGTCGGCACACCCCTGGCCGACCGCGTCGCCGAGGCGGCTCAGAAGGCTGCGGCCGGAGCCGCGGGCGAGGACCACTTCCTCGCCCTCGCCGCCGCCCGCACCGCCCTGCTCGGCGCCGCCCACGACGCTCTGACGGCCCGCGTCGACGACGCCACCGGCCGCGCCCGCGCCGAAAGCGCCGTGGCGGAACCGGGCGAGGAGCGCACGGTCAACCTGCTGCTGGCCGCCCGCACCTGGCTCACGGACCTCGCCCGCACCGGCTGGCAGGGCCTCGACCACGAACTCGCCGGAGCGGCCGCCCCGATCGTCTCCGCGATGCTCCCCGACCCCGCCCTGCGCCGGCTGGCCACGCTGCTCGACGGCTTCGCCGCCGAACTCGCCGCCTCCTGCCCCGGCGCCGGCCAGGAACGGTTCCCCGCACGCCGCTGGGGCGACCTGTGGGCGCGCGCCCTGCTGCTCACCCGGCCCGGCGCGGCCGAGCCGGCAGCCGTGGGCTCGGCCACCGGCCGGCTGCTGCCCCTCGGCGTCGACCTGCACGAACACGCCACCGCCGCGCAGGCCCAGGTGCACGCCGTGTTCGAACCCGCCGACGGCGGACCGCCCCGCCTGGTCCGCGCCAGCGTGTCCACGCCGAAACCGGACACGGTCGTCGCGGCCGGCGTCTGGCAGCTCCTGCGCCCGCATCTGTCGCTGCTGGCCGCCCTCGGCGAAGGCCGGGCCGTGGACCTCGCCGACATGCCCCTCACCGACGGCGGTGACCTGCTCTGGGACGAGGAGCGCGCCCGACCGGGCGAAAGCGCCGACGCGTTCGCCGCCGCCCGCGTCGTCCTGCCCACCGCGACCGCCCCGCCGACGCCGCCCCTGGACCGGCACCCCGCGCGGCTGGCCGAACCGGTCTTCCTGGAGGGCTACGACGTCCGGCGGGACGGCGACACGCTCGCCTTCACCGTCGCCGGGCGGCCCCTGGCCGTCGACACCGACCGCATCCCGGCCGCCGGACCGCTCACCCTTGAGGCCGTCGAGGCCTCCGGGGCCTGCCTCGGCCTGCTCCGCTGGGACGGCGGGCGGTTCCGCGTGCAGCCGCTCGCCGTGGAGACGACCGTGCGCAGGAAGACCGTGACCGTGCAGGCCGGGGCGTGGGCCGGCGGCACCGCCGACAAGGCCGGCGTCAAGGCGGAGAAGGCCGCGACGGACGCGGTCACCGTGCTGCGGGAGCGGGCGGGGAGGCTGCTGCGGAAATGACCGAGCCCATGAACGAAGAGGCGCCCGAGCCCTCCGTCGAGCACGAGGGCTCCCGCGAGGCGGCCCCGCACGACAACCGACGCCAGGTCCTCTACTGGCGACTGCTCGCCCGTCTCTTCGACCCCGAGGAGCAGGCCGCGCTGGAGTCCGCGAGCCTCGCCGTCGTCGAGGACCTCGGCCTGCCGACCGCACTGCTGGACCCGCGGGCCTCCGTCGACTCGATCGTGCAGCGCCACCCCGCACTGGCGGCCGAGTTCGACGGGCTGATGGCCCCCGAGCCGCCGGAAAACGCAGAGGACGAAGACACCGGCGCCGGACGCGACCGGCCCGCCGAGGTGCGGCGGGCGGCCCTGGTCTCCAAGGTGCTGCTCAACGTCTTCGCCACCGGCAGCGGATCCGTCAGCGCCGGACAGCTGGCGCGCTGGCAGTCCGACGCCGGCTGGCTGGAGCGCGCCCTCGGCTGCACGCCCGGCGACCTGCGCGGCGGCCGCCCCGGCGGCCGTGGCGCCGCCCCCACCGGATCCGGCGGGGGCGCCGCGGCACCCGACCTCAGCCGGCTGATCCCGCAGATCGGACCGGAACTCGGCGCCCTGGAAGCCGACCTCGTCAAGCGCATGCGCCTGCGGGAAGTCCTGGCCGACCCCGCGCTCGCCGCACAGCTCACCCCGAGCATGTCACTCATCGAGCAGCTCCTGCGCGACAAGGACAACCTGTCCGGCGTC
This sequence comes from Streptomyces sp. NPDC101166, assembly GCF_044768125.1. Classification (NCBI taxonomy): domain Bacteria; kingdom Bacillati; phylum Actinomycetota; class Actinomycetes; order Kitasatosporales; family Streptomycetaceae; genus Streptomyces; species Streptomyces sp. NPDC101166. Next base: position 195,630 of record NZ_JBIWPF010000004.1, on the reverse strand, counting down.
GCCCTGGCCAACGCCAAGTCGCTCATCCGCCGCTTCGTCGACCAGGTCGCCGAAGTCCTGCGCACCCAGGTCGAGAAGGCCACCGTCGGCGCGATCGACCGCTCGGTCCCGCCCAAGCGGGTCTTCCGCAACCTGGACCTCGACCGCACGATCTGGAAGAACCTCACCAACTACAGCCCGGAGGAGGAACGGCTCTACGTCGACCGCCTCTACTACCGGCACACCGCCCGCAAGACCACACCGCAGCGGCTGATCGTGGTCGTCGACCAGTCCGGCTCCATGGTCGACTCCATGGTCAACTGCACCATCCTCGCCTCGATCTTCGCCGGACTGCCGAAGGTGGACGTCCACCTCATCGCGTACGACACGCGGGCGCTGGACCTCACCCCCTGGGTGCACGACCCGTTCGAGACCCTGCTCCGCACCCAGCTGGGCGGCGGAACCGACGGCACGGTCGCCATGGCCCTCGCCCAGCCGAAGATCGCCGAACCGCGCAACACCGTCGTGGTGTGGATCTCCGACTTCTACGAATGGCAGAGCGAGCCGCTGTTCGACAGCATGGCCGCCCTGCACCGCTCCGGCGTCAAGTTCATCCCCGTCGGATCGGTCACCAGCTCCGGACGCGGCAGCGTCAACCCCTGGTTCCGCGAGCGCTTCAAGGACCAGGGCACACCGGTGATCTCCGGCCACATACGCAAGCTCGTGCACGAGCTCAAGAACTCCCTCACCTGAAAACCCTCATCGGAAAGGCCTGTTGATGTCCGACCTGTTGCGCGCCCCCGCCGAGATCAAGTACGCCGAGGAACTGGACTGGCTGGAGTCCGTCGACGACAGCCCCAAGCCGTTCTCCTGGCGGCTGTCGCCCAAGATGGTCCGGCTGTTCATCCTCGGCTCCGAGCGCGCCGACGGCCTCGACCGGGAGATCGCGCCCAAGTGGTTCGGCGACCGCAGCTTCGTCGAGCGCTCCATCGTCACCCTCGCCTCCGACCGCGGCCTGCTGCTCATCGGCGACCCCGGCACCGGCAAGAGCTGGCTGGCCGAGCTGCTGTCCGCCGCGATCTGCCGCAACTCCACCCTGGTCGTACAGGGCACGGCCGGCACCACCGAGGACCACATCAAGTACTCGTGGAACGTGTCCATGGTGATCGCCAAGGGACAGTCCCGCGAGTCGATGATTCCCTCACCCATCATGACCGCGATGGAAGCCGGCTCCATCGGCCGCTTCGAGGAGCTCACCCGGTCCACCAGCGACGTCCAGGACGCGCTGATCTCGATCCTCTCCGAGAAGTACATCTCCGTCCCCGAACTCGGCGGCGACGGCGACGCCGACAACATCGTGTTCGCCAAGCCGGGCTTCTCGGTCATCGCCACCGCCAACAGCCGCGACCGGGGCGTCAACGACCTGTCCTCCGCGCTCAAGCGCCGCTTCAACTTCGTCCGCATCCCCGTGGTGACGAACAAGAAGAGCGAGGCGGAGATCGTCCGCTTCCGCACCGAGGAACTGCTGCGCCGCCACCACATCGACCTGGACGTGCCGCCCACCCTGCTGGACGTGCTGCTGCAGAGCTTCGCCGACCTGCGCGCCTCCGCCGCCGCGGCCGGCAGCGACGACGAGAAACTGGAGTCCGCACTGTCCACGGCCGAACAGATCGGCGTCCTGGAGGACGCCATCCTGCACAGCAACTTCTTCGGCGAGCGCGCCCTCACCGCACACACCCTCGCCTCCTCCCTCGTCGGCTCCCTCGCCCGCCGCGAGCCCGAGGACCTCGCCATCCTCAACAAGTACCTGCACGGCGTGGTCGAACCCCGCAGCAAGGAACAAGGCGGCTCCTGGCCGGAGTTCCTGGAGGGCGGCCGCGACGCGATCGCGACCCTGTCGTGAACGGCGGCACGAACGGCGGCGCCTTCGACGCGCTGCGCGGCCAACTCCACGAGGCCGCCCTCACGTTCGCCGACGGGCCCGGCGCGCTGGAGGGCATCCTGCGGGGCATCGTCGACGACGTGGAACGCGCGGTGCGCGAACCGCTGGAGATCTTCCCGGTCTGCCACCACTCACCGGCGTCCGCGCTCGCCATGGCGCGCCGGCTGCGCGAGAAACAACCGAAAGTGGTCTACCTGGAGCTGTGCGAGGACATGGCGCCGCTCCTGACCGAACTGCGCAACTGCCGCCTCCCGGTGGCCGTCCAGGCCTTCGCCGGCGAGGTCGACGGCTTCCCCGCCGACTGGTCGCCGCTGTCGGTCGTCGCCCCCGTCACCGAGGCGTCCGCCGAGTACCAGGCGATCGCCTACGCCCTCGACACCCCCGGCGTGGAACTCGTCCTCGTCGACCGCTCCTCCGACCACGTCTTCCAGTGGGAGACACCGCCCGCCGCCGAAGGGACCGACCCCGACGCGCCGCCGGCCGACGAGGAGAGCGCCCTGCACGGCGACGCCGTCGGCGTGGAGATCGGCGACCTGCGGCCCCGCTTCGCCGAACTGGAGGAGCACCTGCTGCGCCACGGTCGGGTGCGGCACTGGTCGGAGTGGTGGCACCAGTACGTCGAGGTCCCCCTCGGCGACGGCGACCACGACACCTACCGGCAGGTCATGCTGCTCATCGGCAGCCTCTTCCGGCGGCTCGCCCCCGGCGACACGCGGCGGGTGCGCGTCGACGAGGACCGCGAACGGTACATGTGGACCCGGATGCGCGAACACCTCGCCGCCACCGGGACCGACCCCGCCGACTGCCTGTACGTGTGCGGCGCGTTCCACGCGGCCAGCCGGGTCGCCGAGTTCGGCGTGCACGGCAGCGACACCTTCACCATCACCCCGCGCACCCCCACCAAGTGGCTGCACGGGCTGATCCCGTCCAGCCACGCGGCGATCGAGGCGCAGTTCGGCCTGGCCGCCGGCTCGGTGTCCATCGCGGCGACCCAATGGGCGAAGAACCTCCAGCGGACCGGCGTCACGCCGTACCGGCTGGCCGGCCAGCCGGGCGCGAGGAAGAGCACCCGCGCGCGCAAGGCCCTCCCCGCCCCCGCACCCGCGGGCGCACCCGCCGACCGGCTCACCGGCTTCCTCCAGCGGCCGCCCGCCCTCGACCCGCTCGACGAGGCCGAACTGCTCGGTTGGTCCGTGGACATCGTGCGGGCCTCCCGGCGGAGCGGCTACCTCGCCTCCACCGCCGACGCCATCGCCGTCTTCGAGACGTCCATCCTGCTCGCCGGGATGCGAGACCGCGTCAAGCCCACTCCGTACGACTTCCAGGACGCGGCGATCACCTGCATCGAGAAGGACGCCGTGCCGGGGCGGCGGGACGTGCGCCGGCTGGTCGAGATCATGATGGGCGGCGACCGGATCGGCCGGGTCGGCTACGACGCGCTGCCGCCCCTCGCCCGGGACGTGCACGACCGCCTCGCCCCGCTCGGCCTGAGACTCCAGCAGCGGGGCGTCCAGCGGGCCCTGCTCGACATCGCCGCGCGGCCCGAGCTGGAGCGCTGCTCCGACGTGCTGTGGATGCTACGTCGTCTGCTGCCCCAGGGCGCGGCCCGCATCGTCATGGGCGACCGCACCTTCGGCGAGCGCCCCATCCAGGAGTCGTGGGACCTGGCGCTCGGCACCCACGAACGGGCCCTGATCGAGCTGGGCTACGAAGGCGTCAGCATCGAACAGGTCCTCGAGCAGCGGCTGCGGCGGGCGGCGTACGCCCCGCAGGCCACGACCGCCCAGGTCCTGGAAGCCGTCGAGGACGCCATCCTTCACCTGCGCAGCCGCCGCCTCGCCGACGAACTCGGCACCAGGGCCCTCGAAGTGCTGTCGGGCGAGCGCAGCGTCGACGGCGCGCCGGAGGTGCTGCGCCGGGTCCGCAGGCTGCTGACGCACTACCGCACCAGCGAACCCGTGCTGCCGCCCTGGATCGAGTCGTTCGTCAAGACCGGTTACGCGCACTACTGCACGCTGCTGCCCACGGCGTTCACCGACGAGGACGCCACCGTGCGCCAGGTCGGGGCCACGCTGGGCTTCCTGTTCGGCATGGAGCACCTGGCCCTCTCCCTCGGCTGCGACAGGGCCCAGCTCGAACTCGCCCTGGCCCAGTGCCACCCGGAGGAGCCGTCCAGGACGGCGCTGTTGTGGGCGGCCCAGACCCATCTGGGCACCCTGTCCCGGCCGGCCCTGCGCTCCCGCTGCGACGCCCTGCTGGCCGACCCGCTGGCGCTGCCGGCCTACCCGCGCTACCTCAGCGGCTTCCTGCACGCCCTCGAACCGGTGCCCGCGCTGGCCGACTTCGTCGTGGAGGCCGTGTCGAACGCCTTCGCCCGCCTGCCCGACCCGGTCCTGCTGCCCTGGCTGCCCACCCTCGTCACCACCCTGCGCGCCGACGGCGCCGAACTGGCCCCCCTCCTGATCCGCGAGGCCGCCCGCCTCTTCCCGCCCGGTCTCCAGGACCTGGACGCCTGGACCCCGCCCTGGCTGCGGGACCACCGCCCCGCCCCGCTCTCCGCTCCTCACCCCACCACGGCCCACCCTCTGCCCCTCCTCACCGGCCACCCCACCACCTGCGACGCCCTGGCGACCCATCTGGCCTACCCGGGCACCTGGACAACCCCCCACCCCGGCCCCCACCGGCCCACCCTCCTCGCCCACCACCCCACCACGACCGAGGCACTGGCGGTCCTGCTGGCGATCCCGGCGGGCTGAGCACGCAACGGGCCCCCGCCGGGACGGCGGGGGCCCGTGTGGGGTCGGGGTGGGGTTACAGCCCGACGGTCAGGAGGGCGTGGGTCTTCGTACCGGGGGTGTTGTCGTAGGCGAGGGCTCCTGTGGTGGTGTTCCAGACGCGGAGGGCGAAGGCGCCGGGGGTCTCGGTCGCTGTGGCGCGGAAGGTGTAGCCCTTCTTGCCGTTGAGGGTCGCGGAGCCCTGGAGGACGGCTGTGTCGCCGGTGACGACCAGCCAGTCGAGGGCGGTCGAGCGGAGCGTCAGGCCGGCCGGGGCGAAGTCGAAGGTGACCGCGCCGGCCGGGGCCGTGGCGATGGGCAGGTAGCCGGCGGCGACGGAGAAGAACGCCGTGCCCTTGACTGCCGGCTTGGCCGGGTAGGCGCCCGCCGGGGAGTCGAACAGGCCCGCGCCGACCACCGGGCCCGCGGTGCGGTCGTAGACGATCAGCTCGGGGAGCGTCGTGCCGGCCGTCGCGCCCTCGTCGTCCGTCACGGTGACGACGGGGCGGTGGATGCCGGGCCGGTCGTAGGAGTGCTCGGCGCGGCAGCCGGTCGCGGTGACCTGGCCGGCAGCCGGCTTCGTGCCGTCCCGCCAGTCCACGGTGCAGGTGTGGGTGTCGGACGCGCCGGCGTCGGTGAAGGCGGCGGTGACGACGGCCGGCCGGCGGACCGCGAGCGGGGACTTGGCGGCCGCGGCCGCCGTGATCGCCGGGGCCGCGTTGGAGACCGTGACGGCGGCGGTGTCGCTGCTGCGGCCCGCCGTCAGGGTCGCCGTGTAGACGCCGTCGTCGGTGCAGGTGAGCGTCGTGCGGGCGGAGGCCGAGTCGGCGAGCGTGCAGGGCGCGTCGGCCTGGAGCGTCCACTTGGCCCCGCCGGCGCCGGAGACCGTGCCGGTGAGCGCGATCGCCGCGCCCTCCGCCCCGGTGGCGTCCGTACCGGCGTGGGCGATGCCCACCGGGTCCACGCCCGTCAGCGTGGGCACGACCTTCTTGATCAGACCGTCCGAGTCGAACTCCAGCCGGTCCAGGGTGGTCTCGCGGTGCATGCCGTCACCGCCGGGCATCGCGAAGCGGTGGTAGGCGATGTACCAGTCGTCGGTGCCGGGAACCTGCGTCACCGAGTGGTGACCGGGTCCCTTGACGCCCAGGGAGAGGTCCTTCTCCAGGATCACGCCCCGCTTGGTCCACGGGCCGTAGGGGGAGGAGCCGGTCGCGTAGGCGACGCGGTAGTTCTCGTCCCGGGTGTCGTTCTCCGACCACATGAGGTAGTAGACGCCCTTGCGCTTCACGACGAAGGAGCCCTCGTTGTAGCCGCTCGGGGTGATGTCCTTGATCTTCGAGGCGTCGAAGGAGGTCATGTCCGCGTTGAGCGGGACGACGTATCCGCGCCCGTTGCCGAAGTACAGGTACGACTGACCGTCGTCGTCGGTGAAGACCGCCGGGTCGATCATCTGGCCGCTGAGCTGGCCCGCCTTCAGCAGCGGCCGCCCGAGCGGGTCCTTGAAGGGACCGGTGGGAGAGTCGGACACGGCGACGCCGATGTTGGCGTCGGCCGAGAAGTAGAAGTAGTACTTGCCGTTCTTCTCCGCCATCGTCGGCGCCCAGGCCCTGCTGTCCGCCCAGGACACGTCGGGCCCGAGGTCGAGGATGACGCCGTGGTCCTTCCAGTGGACCAGGTCGGTGGAGGAGTACGCCTTGAACCGCGTGCCGCTCCAGCCCTCGAAGCCGTCGGTGGTCGGGTAGAGGTAGAAGGTGTCGCCGAAACGGACGATGTTGGGGTCGGCGTTCAGCCCCGGCAGCACCGGCGTCCTCATGACCAGCGCCGACACCGTCCAGGTGCGCTTCTTCCCGTCGGAGCCGGTCACCTGGTACGTCACCGGCTCGCTGAAGTCCTGCACACTGCCCGACGCCGGGCTGATCGCCGCACCGTGAGCGAGCGTGAACTGCGGTGCCAGAGCGCTCAGATCGGTGCCCTCCTTCATCGGCAGGGTGATCCGGCCGCCCGCGTCGTCGATGATCGCGTCGACCTTCAGCGCGGGGTGCGTCGCCTTCGCGATGCCCGCGGTGTTGCCGCTGAGCTCCATGACCTCCTCGGCCGACAGAGCCCGGCCGTAGACGCGGAAGTCGTCGACCTCGCCGCCGAAGTACGGGTCGGCCGCGTACAGGGACCTGCCGATGTAACCGCTCTGGCCCTTGGCCGCGTCGTACAGCTCGGACGGCTTGACTGCGGTCGTCGTGCGGGCCGCCTCCACCCCGTCGACGTAGAGGACCATCCGGCCGGTCGCGCCGTCGAGGGTGACCGTCACATGCCGCCACACCCCGGGCGTCAGCCGGGAGCCCGCCGTCAGCTTGGACTCCGCCGACCAACTCGCCGTGGTGATGGCCGAGTAGAGGCTGTTGCCGCCGTTGGACGGGGTGGCGAAGAGGTACTTGTCGCTGTCGGGGCCGAGCCCGAACAGCCACTGGAAGCTGTCGCCGCCTTTCCACTTGGCGTACGTCGACACCGTCACGCTGCCGGCGTCCTTCAGCAGTCCGTTCGGGATCTTCACGTACGGGGAGGTCGCGGAGTCCCCGGACATCGCGAACGAGCCGCCGTGCACACCGGTCCCGAAGGCGGGGGTGCGCACATAGGCGCCGTGCAGGCCGTGGCCGCTCACGTCACGGGCGATGCTGCCGGAGGTCTCGTCGAAGGTGTAGTGCAGGAGCAGGTCGGCCGGTGCGTCCGGGCCCTCGGTCGAGACGGTGACCTGGGCGCGGACGGCGGTGGCGGAGCCGTCCGCGAGCGCGCCGGCCACGGTGAAGGTCCCGGGCCGGGAGTACGCGGTGGCGGGGACGGCGTCCCAGGTGACCGCGACGGGACGGCGCACGCCGTCGGCGTACTCGGCGACGACCGTCGCGGGCAGGACGGGGGCCCGGCCCACACGCGTGCCGACGCTCACGTCCTCCACGTCGGTGACCTGCTGGTCGGGCTGGTAGGCGTGCAGCAGCCGGTCGTACTCGGCCTGGGTGACCGGAAGGACGGTCCCGTGCCGGGGCCTCGCGGGCAGGTCGTAGCCGGTGGACGGGGTCCACACGCCGGCGTCGAGGTCGGTCGTCTCGAAGGGGATGTAGCCGCGTCCGCCGAACTCGTCGAGGAACGCGTACCACTTGTCCTCGGTGTTGGACTTGAACACCAGCGGCCCCTCGGCCGCGTTCATCGCGCCCTTGCCGATGCCCTCGGCGACCGGCTCCCAGGAGAGGTTCAGCAGCGAGTCGCTCTTCTCCTCGAAGACGAACTTGCTGTTGGGCGTGGAGGAGCTGTTGTTGCGCTCGTCCTTGGAGAGCCGGTAGTAGACGCCGTCGTGCCGGATGACGGTGGAGTCGATGACCGAGTAGCCCCGGTCGACCCACACCTTGGGCTCGCTGAAGGTGTAGAAGTCACGCGTGGTGGCGTACATCATCCGGTTGTACGTGTCGCCGGTGTGCCCGGCGTCGGCGTACAGCTTCGACGCCCAGAACACCACGTACTCGCCGCGCTCGGCGTCGTAGAACGCCTCCGGCGCCCAGGTGTTGCCGGCGCTGTCGGGGGAGACCCGCACCAGGCGCTGGTCCGTCCAGTGGACGAGGTCGGTGGACTCCCACACCATGATGGACTTGCTGCCGGTGCGCTGGGAGGCGTCCCAGTCGCCGTTGCCGTAGATCCTGAGGTCGGTGGCGATCTGGTAGAACTTGTCGCCCTCGGGGGAGCGGATGATGAACGGGTCGCGCAGACCCCGCTCGCCGAGGGACGAGGTCAGCACGGGCCGCCCGTCGTTGAGCTCCCGCCACTTCAGCGGGTCGTCGCCCTTGCTGAGCGCGAAGGAGACCTGCTCGCCGTCCGCGGTGCCCTCGCCGGTGAAGTAGCTGAAGAGGTAGCCCTTGAGGGCGGCGGGCGCCGGGAGCGCGGGGACCTTCGCGGTGAACGCGCGGGTCGCCTTCGCCGCGCCCTTGGTGACGGTCGCGGTGAGGTCGACGGCGGTCGCGCCGGCGCCGGGCGCGGGCCGGCGGACGACGCCGTCGGCGGAGACCACGTCCGGGCGCGCGGAGGTCCAGGAGACGGCGGTGCCGTACGCGCCGGACGCGGGGAGGGAGAGGTTGCCCCGTGCGTCGCCGAGGTTGTGCACGGTGAGCGCCTCGGCGGCCTGCCGGACGGCGGTGGCGTCGTCGTACATGGCGAGGACCGTGACGTCGAAGGACCGGGTGGCGGTGACCGTGCCCTTCTTCAGGGTCGCGGTGAGCGTGGCGTGGCCGTCGGGCTCTCCGGCGGCGGGGCGGGTCACCTTGCCGGCGGCGGACACCACGGCCGGGGCGTCGCTGGCCCAGGTGATGGCCGAGCCGCCCGCCGTGCCCGTCCTGGGCAGGTCGAGGTCGGCGGTCACGGCGCCGGTGTCGCCCAGAGTGAGGGCGGCCTCGTCGTCGGCGACGCCCCGCGTGGCCACCGGGAGGGAGAGCTGCGAGACCTCCGAGGCGGCCAGCGCCCGGTCGTAGACGCGGAAGTCGCGCATCCGGCCCTTGAACAGCTTGTCGCTCGAATAGACCGACTTGCCTATGGAGTTGGCGGTGGTGGCGCCGGCGCCGATGGCGCCCGGGGTGGCGCTCACCGCGGTGTTGCGGGCGACCTCGACGCCGTCCTCGTACAGGACGCCGGTGCTGCCGGTCTGGGTGTAGGCGATGTGTTTCCACACCGAGCGGGCGAGGTTGTGGGAGTCGGCCGGCTTGGTGGTCTGCTCCGTCGACCAGTTGCCGGTGGCGATCGAGGTGCGGAAGGAGTTACCGGTGGTGAACAGGTAGCCGTTCCCGCTGCCGCCGCTCGTGTTGCCGAAGCCGTAGAGGAAGTACGGCGCGCTCTGCGTGGCGTCGATCAGCACGTCCGTGGAGACGGTGATCGAGGCCATGCCCTTCATCAGGTCGTTGGGCGCCTTGACGTAGGTGTCGGCGCCGTTGAAACCGAGGCCCTCACCGGGCCGGGACCAGTCGGCGGAGCCCTGGACCACGCCGTCGCGGCCGTGCCCGGAGGAGTCGGCGGCGCCCGACGGGCCGTCGAGCTTGTACCAGAGGGCCAGCCCGTCGGTGACGTCCCCGCTCTCGGCCGCCTGGACGGGGGCCGCAGCCGCGGTGAGCCCGAGGAGCAGTGATCCGGCGGTGAGTCCGGCGAGCCGTCTCGCCCAGCGTCTCGCCCGGTCGCGGGGTGGGGGGATGTGCGTCATGAGGGCCCGCCGTTTCAGCTGTGTGACGTGGTGTTGCGAGAGTGTCAAACGGGCTGTGGTGTGGCGTCAAGAGATCTCGAACCACGTCCGACCTGCCGAACAAGGCGTGATGTCGTTTCAAAGCTCCCTGGCGCCCGACGAGTTGACGAGCGAGGCCAGGAGGTGGGCGCGCACCGCCGGCGCCCGGGCGCTCCGCACCCTCCTCGAAGGACCCGCCGGCGGCCGGCTCTCCCGAGGCGCCGGACGGGACGGCCGCCGGCGCCGCGCCTTGAGCGCCGGCCCCTTCTACCCCGTATGGAGCACAGGTCGGCACGCTGAGCCGAGTGGCCTGATTCACATGGCACTGAGGTGACCGCACCGACACGATGGTGCCGTCACCGGCAGGCTGAAGGGATTCCAGGATGTTCCGCAAGGTGCTGGTCGCCAACCGTGGCGAGATCGCGATCAGGGCGTTCCGCGCCGGCTACGAGCTCGGCGCGCGCACCGTCGCCGTCTTCCCCCACGAGGACCGCAACTCGCTGCACCGGCTGAAGGCCGACGAGGCCTACGAGATCGGGGAGCCGGGACATCCGGTGCGCGCGTATCTGTCGGTGGAGGAGATCGTCGGCGCCGCCCGCCGCGCGGGCGCCGACGCCGTCTACCCGGGCTACGGGTTCCTCTCCGAGAACCCCGAACTGGCCCGCGCCTGTGAGGAAGCGGGCATCACCTTCGTCGGACCCGATGCCCGCACCCTGGAGCTGACCGGCAACAAGGCCCGCGCGGTCGCCGCAGCCCGCGCCGCCGGCGTGCCGGTGCTGGGCTCCTCGCAGCCCTCCACCGACGTCGACGAACTGGTCCGCGCGGCCGACGAGATCGGCTTCCCGGTCTTCGTGAAGGCCGTCGCCGGCGGCGGCGGACGCGGCATGCGGCGCGTGGAGGACCCGGCGCAGCTCCGCGAGGCCGTCGAAGCCGCGTCCCGCGAGGCGGCCTCCGCCTTCGGCGACCCCACCGTCTTCCTCGAGAAGGCCGTCGTCGAACCCCGCCACATCGAGGTGCAGATCCTCGCCGACGGCCAGGGCGAGGTCATCCACCTGTTCGAACGGGACTGCTCGCTCCAGCGCCGCCACCAGAAGGTCATCGAGATGGCGCCCGCGCCCAACCTCGACCCCGAGCTGCGCGACCGGATCTGCGCCGACGCCGTCCGCTTCGCCCGCGAGATCGGCTACCGCAACGCCGGCACCGTCGAGTTCCTCCTCGACCGCGACGGCAACCACGTCTTCATCGAGATGAACCCCCGCATCCAGGTCGAGCACACGGTCACCGAGGAGGTCACCGACGTCGACCTCGTCCAGGCCCAACTGCGCATCGCCTCCGGCGAGACGCTCGCCGGCCTCGGCCTGTCGCAGGACACGGTCAGGCTGCGCGGCGCGGCCCTGCAGTGCCGCATCACCACCGAGGACCCCGCCAACGGCTTCCGCCCCGACACCGGACGCATCAGCGCCTACCGCTCCCCGGGCGGTTCCGGCATCCGCCTCGACGGCGGAACCACCCACGCAGGCACCGAGATCAGCGCCCACTTCGACTCGATGCTGGTCAAACTCACCTGCCGGGGGCGCGACTTCCCGACCGCGATCGGACGAGCCCGGCGCGCCGTCGCCGAGTTCCGCATCCGCGGCGTCGCCACCAACATCCCCTTCCTCCAAGCCGTCCTGGACGACGCCGACTTCCAGGCCGGACGCGTCACCACCTCGTTCATCGAGCAGCGCCCGCACCTGCTGACCGCGCGTCACTCCGCCGACCGCGGCACCAAGCTGCTCACCTACCTCGCCGACGTCACCGTGAACAAGCCGCACGGCGAACGGCCCGAACTGATCGACCCCACCACCAAGCTGCCGCCCCTGCCCCAGGGCGAGCCGCCCGCCGGCTCCCGCCAGCGCCTGATCCACCTCGGCCCCGAGGGCTTCGCCCGCCGACTGCGCGAGTCCCCGACCATCGGCGTCACCGACACCACCTTCCGCGACGCCCACCAGTCCCTGCTGGCCACCCGTGTGCGCACCAAGGACCTCCTCGCCACCGCCCCGGTCGTCGCCCACACCCTGCCCGGCCTGCTCTCCCTGGAGTGCTGGGGCGGCGCCACCTACGACGTCGCCCTGCGCTTCCTCGCCGAGGACCCCTGGGAACGGCTCGCCGCCCTGCGCGAGGCCGTCCCCAACATCTGCCTCCAGATGCTGCTGCGCGGCCGCAACACCGTCGGCTACACCCCCTACCCGACCGAGGTCACCGACGCCTTCGTCCAGGAGGCCGCCGCCACCGGCATCGACATCTTCCGCATCTTCGACGCCCTCAACGACGTCGGCCAGATGCGCCCCGCCATCGACGCCGTACGCGAGACCGGCACCGCAGTCGCCGAGGTCGCCCTCTGCTACACCTCCGACCTGTCCGACCCGAACGAGCGCCTCTACACCCTCGACTACTACCTGCGCCTCGCGGAACAGATCGTCGAGGCCGGCGCCCACGTCCTCGCCGTCAAGGACATGGCCGGCCTGCTGCGCGCCCCCGCCGCCGCCACCCTCGTCTCCGCGCTGCGCCGTGAGTTCGACCTGCCGGTGCACCTGCACACCCACGACACCGCGGGCGGCCAGCTCGCCACCTACCTCGCCGCCATCCAGGCCGGCGCGGACGCCGTCGACGGCGCCGTCGCCTCCATGGCCGGGACGACCTCCCAGCCGTCGCTGTCCGCGCTCGTCGCCGCCACCGACCACTCCGAGCGCCCCACCGGCCTCGACCTCCAGGCCGTCGGCGACCTCGAGCCCTACTGGGAGGGCGTCCGCAGGATCTACGCCCCCTTCGAGGCGGGCCTCGCCTCCCCGACCGGGCGCGTCTACCACCACGAGATCCCCGGCGGACAGCTGTCCAACCTGCGCACCCAGGCCGTCGCGCTCGGCCTCGGCGACCGCTTCGAGGACATCGAGGCGATGTACGCGGCCGCCGACCGCATCCTGGGCCACCTGGTCAAGGTCACCCCGTCGTCCAAGGTGGTCGGCGACCTCGCCCTGCACCTGGTCGGCGCCGGCGTCAGCCCCGAGGACTTCGAGTCGGCGCCCGACCGCTACGACATCCCCGACTCCGTCATCGGCTTCCTGCGCGGCGAACTCGGCACCCCGCCCGGCGGCTGGCCCGAGCCGTTCCGCACCAAGGCCCTCCAGGGCCGCGCCGAGCCCAAGCCGGTGACCGAACTGAGCACCGAAGACCGCGAGGGACTGGAGAAGACCCCCCGCGCCACCCTCAACAGGCTGCTGTTCCCCGGTCCGACCCGCGAGTTCGACACCCACCGCCAGGCCTACGGCGACACCAGCGTCCTGGACAGCAAGGACTTCTTCTACGGTCTGCGCCCGGGCAAGGAGTACGCCGTCGACCTCGACCCCGGAGTGCGGCTGCTGATCGAGCTCCAGGCGATCGGCGAGGCCGACGAGCGCGGTCTGCGCACCGTGATGTCCTCCCTGAACGGCCAGTTGCGCCCCATCCAGGTCCGCGACCGGGCCGCCGCCACGGACGTCCCGGTCACCGAGAAGGCCGACCGCTCCAACCCCGGCCATGTCGCAGCCCCGTTCGCGGGCGTGGTGACGCTGACGGTCGCCGAGGGCGACGAGGTGGAGGCCGGCGCCACCGTGGCCACCATCGAGGCGATGAAGATGGAAGCCACCATCACCGCCCCGAAGGCCGGCCGGGTGAGCAGGCTCGCCATCAATAAAATCCAGCAGGTGGAGGGCGGGGACCTGCTGGTCGAGGTCGGATAGCGCGACCCCCGGGGGCCGGCGCCGGCCGGTCCGGGGCGTTCGGTGTCCGAGCCGGGCGGGGCGGGAACTCGTGGACGGGCGGTCCGTTCAGATGGGTGACGCCCCGTTCGTGCCCGGCGCCCACGCCGGGCGCCGACCCCTGAGAGAGTTCGCCGCATGACGATTCCGCCCGCCGGCCCGACGTACCCGCCCTACCCGGCGCCGCCCGCGCCCGACCCGCGGCACTCCGAGGCGCTCGCCTACCATCGCCTGGCCCGGATCTCGGCCCGCCATCGATGGTGGCGGCCGCTCGTGGGCACGCTGTTCCTGCTCGTCGGGATCGTGTTCACCCTGTTCCTGGTGTACGGCCTCGCCGACGTCTGGGGAGCCGCGCGGGACTATCCCGTGGACCGCGACGGCATGACGGAGTTCGGTCCCGTCGCGGGGACCGCCGTCGACCTCGTCGCGATAGCCGTGGCGATCCCCGTGGTACTGCTCGCGGTGCGCTGGATCGGCGCGCGGCCGGCCGGCACCGTCTCCTCCGTGACCGGCCGACTGCGCTGGCGTCTGCTCGGCACGTACGCGCTGGCGGCCCTCGCCGTCAGCGTCCTCACCGGCGCCGTGATGTTCCTGCTGCCCGGGGACGACGAGCCGGCGAGCTGGGCGGGCTGGGATTTCTTCCTGCCGGCCCTGGCCGTGCTGTTCGTCCTGGTGCCGTTCCAGGCCGCCGCCGAGGAGTACGTCTTCCGCGGCTGGCTCACCCAGACGGCGGGCGCGTTCCTCCGTTCGCCCTGGATCGCGGTCGTGCCGCAGGCGGTGCTGTTCGCCGCGGCCCACGGGTGGGGCACCCCGTGGGGCTTCGTCGACCTGGTCGTGTTCGGCGTCGTCGCGGGCCTGTTGAGCGTGCGCACCGGCGGACTGGAGGCGGGCATCGCCCTGCACGCGGTGAACAACCTGTTCGCCTTCGGCTTCTCGGCCGCCGTCGTCGACGGCCTCAAGAGCGACGAGACGGCCGCCGACTCCCCGTGGCAGGTCGTGCTCGTCGACGTGTCGGGCATGCTCCTGTACGCGGCGATCGTCCTGTGGCTGGCCCGCCGCCGCCCGCCGGTCCACACCGCCCAGGCCCCGCCGCCGGTCCCCCCGCACCCGCACTTCCCGTTCCCCGGCCACCCGGCCGCGTACCCGGGGTACCCGGCGTACCCGCACGCTCCGTACGGCGGCCCGCACCAGACCCCGTACGGCGGCCCGCACCAGACCCCGTACGGCGGCCCTCCGCACCCCGCGCACACCGGAGGACCGCACACCCCGTACACGGTGCCGCACCAGAACCCGTACGGCGGCCCTCCGCCGGGCCCCTCTGCCGACGCCCAGGAGGGCCGTGCGGACGGGGCAGGTCTGCCCCCGGGGACAGGGCCCTCTGCCTCGGCGTCCGATGACGCCGGGCGCGCCCCGCGCTAACGTCCGCCCGTGAGCAACCGCATCTCCCCCCGACGGCCGGTGGCGTGAGCGACGACAGCACCGTCGAGACCCGGGCGCACGCACCGCGACCACCGCACGGCGACAGCGCCGGAGCACTACAGGACCGGCCCCCGGACTCCGTCCCGCCCCCGCCCCCGCCCCGCGGGACGCGGCGGGGCGCCGGCCCCGTGACCCTTCTGGTGCTTCCGGGCCTGCTGACCCTCGCCGCGGTGGCCGGCGTCCTCGCGCTGACGGGCGGTCTCCCCGTCGACGGCTCACCGGACTCCGGCCCCGGGCAGAGCGCGGCGGGCGGCGTGAACGAGACGTACGGGCCCTGGCTGCGCAAGGCCGCCGGGGCCTGCACGGTGGTCACCCCGGCGCTCCTCGCCGCCCAGATCGACCAGCTCTCCGGCTGGCGCGACGACACCGGCGCCTCGGGCGAACAGGGCATCGCCGGCTTCACCGACGGCGAGTGGCGCAGCTGGGGCCGCGACGACGACGGCAACGGGAAGTCCTCGCCGCGTGATCCGGCGGACGCCGTCATGGCGCTCGGCCGGCAGGACTGCGCCCTCGCCCAGCAGGTCACCGAGCTGCGCACCGAGGGCGCCGTGAACGGCGACCTCGTCGACCTGACCCTCGCGGCGTACGCGGTGGGGACGGACGCGGTGAAGCGGGCCGGCCGCGTCCCGGGCGGGGCGCTGACCTACCTGGCCGAGGTGAAACGGCTCCTGCCGAGCTACGAGGCCTTCGACAAGGAGCCCCCGGGCGACGCCGGTCCGGCGGGAGGGGCGGTCCTCACCGCGCCCCTGGCCACGCTCACCGTCACCTCCCCGTACGGCTCGCGCCAGCACCCCCTGACCGGCGTGACCAAACTGCACACCGGCGTGGACTTCGCCGCCCCCCAGGGGACCCCGGTGACGGCCGCGCGGGACGGCAGGGTCGTGTTCGCCGCGATGACGAAGGCGTACGGCAACCGGGTCGTCCTCGACCACGGCACGATCGAGGGCAAGCGGCTGGAGACGACGTACAGCCATCTGTCCGCGCTGGACGTGAGGGTCGGACAGAGCGTGCGGACCGGGGCCCTCGTGGGCCGGGCCGGCTCGACCGGCCTGTCCACCGGCCCGCACCTGCACTTCGAGGTCGTCTACGACGGCTACTACGCCGATCCGCGGCCCTGGCTGGGCGCCGGCGGCTGAGGCCGCCCGCGCCGCGGGGGGGGGGGGGGGGCCCCCCCCCCCCCCCCCCCCCGGGCCCCCCCGCGCGCCCGCCCCCCCCCGGGGGGGGGGGGGGGGGGGGGGCCCCCCGGGGGGGGGGGGGGGGGGCGCCCCCCCCCCCCCCCGCCTCCCAGGTGTCCACGGCGTAGTGCACGGTCATCCCGTTGCGGGCGTAGAGCTGCGGCGCGCCGGTCTCGTTGGAGGTGTCGACGCCCAGGCCGACCGTGTCCCGGCCCCGGGCGGCGAACGCCGCGAAGGCGTGCCGCAGCAGCAGCCCGGCCAGCCCCTTTCCCCGGGCCTCGCGCCGGACGCCGATGCTGCGGATCCAGCCCATCGCCTCCCGGTCGTCGCGCGCCATCAGGAACCCGGCGTCCCCCTCGTCCGTGCCGGCGATCCACACCAGCGACCAGTCCAGAGCGGTCCCGTCGATGTCGTGCAGCCACTGCTCGTAGCCGCGCGGCTGGAAGTCGAAGTGCTCGGCGAACGTCGACTGGTACAGCTCGTGGACGCGCCGGCGGTCCGCCTCCGAGTCACAGGGCCGGATCCGTATCCCCGCGGGCGGCTCCGGGGCCCGGTCCTCGGTGGGGTCCACGGGGCGGCGCAGCACGTGGTAGCGCCGTACGACGGACCAGCCGCGCTCCCGGAGCAGGTCGGTGTCGAGTGTGGGCGCGACGTTCAAGTTCAGGTGCACCACGGCCCGTTCGGCGCCGTTGTCCCTGGCCTTGGCCAGCGCGCGGGGCTCCATCGCGTCCAGCAGCACCCGCCCGGCCTCCTGGTGCTCGGGCAGGACGTAGTGGTCGATGTCGACGCGCTCGCCGCCCGACTCGTCCCACAGCAGCCCGTAGGCCACCAGCCGGTCCCCGTCGAAGGCGAGCCAGGAGTCCCGCGTCAGATCGGTCTCGGGGTGTTTCAGGTCCGCTTCGACGGTGTGCAGGTCCGTCTCCGGCCGGCCGATCTCGATCAGGTCGACGGCGTTGAGCAGGTCGGTGACGGCGGGCGCGTCGGTGAGCGTGGCGGCACGCAGGACGTAGGACATGGGGCCAGGGTCCGGGGCCGGCGGCGGCCACCGCAACGGGTTTTCCGCACACGGGCGTTCGAGGGGTCACACCCGCTCAGCCGGCGGAGACGTTCTGTGTCGCCTCGCGTGCCTCAGCGAGGGCTCGCTGCCTGATGTCGCCGTCGAACAACTGGATCGTGGTGGCGCTGAGGATGTCATTCCCGCCGATGGTCCGCCGGTCCCCGGTGCGGGTGGACAGAGCGACGAGGGAATCCTCGAGGGGCGGCGGGGGCGGGGCCGGTTCACCCGGCGTCGCCAGGACGACCGTGCCGAAACGTTTGATCCCTCCCTCGCGGACGACCATGGCCGCGTCCCGGGCCAGGCGTGTCATGAATACGCTCGCTATTCCGTCCAGGTCACGGACCATCGTGGGGACGGCCGTAGCCCCCTGGCTCCGCAGCAGCTTCTTGACCCCGGCCTCGAACCTGTGGGCGCCGACCACACCACTCTGCTTGGGCGGCCTGCTGCGCTTGGGAGGCGGAACGACGCCGCCGTCCAGGCGGTTGAACGTCGGGCTGTGGGCGTACCACTCGTCCCCCACGTCGAGCTCGATGTTCCGCCCGAGCGCCGAGAGGAGGTCCCTGGGAATCAGTCTCGTCCGCGCCTCCTCCGCCGCCGCTCTCCTCGCGGCGTCGATGATCTCCGTCAGCACCGTTCGCGTCACCGCCGCGGCGGCCCGCGCGGCGGACCCAGAGACATGCATCGGGGTCACGTCCCTGAACACGGCTCTGGCGAGGGACGGTTTGAACGGCGGGACATCCATGACCGAGGCGGTCTCGGGGCCCCTGCGCTTCGGGCGTCCGGGCTTTGCGGTCATCGGAGGAAACGCTCCCTGCTGTCGGAGTACTGGTCAGACCCACACCCTTGCCCATCCTCCGTGGAAGCGGCACCCGGTCAAGGGCCTGACGGGCACATCCCGACGGTGTCGACGGCCATGAAGACGCCCAGGCGGGCAGCCGCCAGGTGTCCGGACCGGTGGCCCCACCCGGGGCCGGCCCCCGCGGCGGCCCACCGCCGCACCCCGGCCGACACCTCCGGCCGATCCGTACCGGCAGAGCGCTTCCACGTCCCTGCTGCCGCCGCACCTCGGCGTTGTTCAGCATCCGCAAGTGCGAGGAGTCGCGCAGGTTCTACGACCGCAAACGAGCTGAGGGCAAGCGCCACACCCAGGCCGTCCTCGCCCTCGCCCGCCGCCGCGTCAACGTCCTCTGGGCCCTCCTACGAGACGGCCGGTGCTACGAGCCAGCTCCGCCGGCAAGGGCTGCCGCGTAGGAACCGACGCGGCACGTTCCGCGTCGGACGGTCGATCTGGCGCGTTCAGTCAGACCAGGCAGAACTCGTTACCTTCAGGGTCTGCCATCACCACGTGATCCGGCCTGCCCTGCAGCTCGTCCTCGCGGACCACAGTCGCACCCGCCACGGTCAACCGCTCGACCGCCTCGACCACACGCGGCCAGCGGATCTCCCACGGTGTTTCACGGCCGCCACCTACTTGCACGTCAAGGTGCAACCGGTTCTTCGTCAACTTCGGCTCCGGCACTTTCAAGAAGGACAAGGTGGGTCCTACGCCGTCCGGATCCGAGAGATACGCCCCGTCATCCCACTCGTCCTCCGGAACGCCATGGTGCGCGAACCACTCCTCCCAGCTCCCGAACCCTGCGGGCGCGGGCTTCTCCACATAACCCAATGCCAGCGCCCAGAACTTGGCCAGCTTGGCCGGGTACGCGCAGTCGATCGTCAAGCTCCACTTGGTCGCCATGAGCCCTCCCCAGTCTGATGGACGCACCGTACCGGGCACCTCTGACAATCCCCGGCCCGCTACTTCGCGCGTGCCCTGCGGCCTGACGAACGGCATCAGGAATCGATGCGTCGAAAGAGCGTCAGTCAGGGCGGCTGTCATGCGAGGGCGAGCACCAGCACGCACAGGATGATGAGCGCGAGCAGCGCGTACAGCAGGACGGCCAGTGAGGCGTCCGGCGTCACCTGCGGCGGCGGTGGCGGCGGGGTGGGTGGAGGCGGGGGGAGCGGAACGGGGGCCGAGTCGAACAGGTCGGGGTGGCGTTGCGCGAGCCGCTCGCACCAGGGGCACGAGGTGAGGTGGGAGGCGTAGGTGTGGTGGGTGCGCACGGCGCAGGACGACACCGTGCTCCGGGTGCTCTCCAGCGCCTCGAACCACTCGATCGCGGTGGGCCGGGCCGCCGGGTCCGACGGACCGGTGCCGAAGGTCCGCCGGGCGAGGGCGAACAGGGCGGGCGGAAGGACGCCCGGCCGCACCGTGCCGCGCGGCACGACGACCCGTTCGGGCTGGTCGACGTACGAGACGCCGCCGGAGATGCGGCTGCGCATCGACACGCTCTCGGAGCCGGCGTCCTTGAGGTGGCCGGCGAACGGGTGGGTGCCGCCGGTGAGCAGCTGGAACACGCAGACCGACAGGGCGAAGCTGTCACTGGCCCGCGAGGCCGTGCCCCGGGTGAAGCGCTCGGGTGCGCTGTAGGCGGGCGTGTGCATCTCCGACGGGTAGTGGGCGCCGTCCTCGGGGTCGTCGAAGGACATGGAGTCGCAGTCCAGGAACGTCACGAAGCCGTCCCGGTCGACGACGATGTTCCGGGCCGAGAAGTCGCCGACGACGATGCCCTCGCTGTGCAGGCGGACCGTCAGATAGGCGAGGTTCCAGGCGACGCCCAGCAGGAAACGCCAGTCGAGCTCCGGACGGAACCAGGCGGCCCTGCTGCGCCGGTCGAACAGCGCCGCGAGCGGCACGTGCGCCGGCTGGGCGAAGCGCTGCATGGCGTATCCCACGATGGCGCCCTCGGCGTCCCGGACGAGCGCCGCGGGCCAGGCGAGTTCGGGCGCCTGACGGCCGTCGGTGGCCCGGCCGGTCAGCGGCGACATCCGGATCATGCCGGCCAGCCTGCGCTGCTGCTCCGGACCGGGGGGCTCGTGGTAGATCTTCACCACGCGTTCCGGGCGGCCGACGACGGCGTGGACGGCGGCCTGACCGCCGCTGGCGAGCGGCTCCTCTTCCAGCGGGGTGGGCTCGCCGTCGATGAAGACCTGGTCCATCAGCTTCTGACCGCCCTGACGAGCGTCTTGTCGTCGGCGTTGTCAGCGGCCAGCCGCCGCGAGTGCAGCAGCCGGGTCAGCTCGGCCACCTCCTGCTCGGCCGGCACGTCCGGCCGCTCCATCGCACCGAGCACCTTGGAGACGAAGGTGTGCTTCGCCCGCCGGTTGTCGTTGCCGGGGGACTCCACGGCCGCCTGGGTGAGCCCGTCGGTCGACAGCAGGATGCCGGTGATCCCGTCGTCGACGACACAGGCCGTCTCCAGCCGTTCGGCGGCGTCGTCGGAGGTGACGAAGAAGGCCTCGTTGCTGTACTCGCTGACCGGGGCCGGCTGGGGCAGCAGATGGAACAGGGGCGCTCCGGCCGAGGTCCCGGCGCGCAGCATCGCGAACCCGTCGCCGACGCTGAGGTAGCCGAGCCAGTGCCGGGTGCGCACGACGACGGTCAGGGTGGTCGCGTAGTCGTCGGGCCGCGACCCGGCGTACCGAAGGAACTCGGCCCGCAGGCGGGTGAACCGGCCGCGCAGGAACGAGCGCACCTCGTGGGGCTCCCTCGGCAGCGAGGAAGCGGCCAGGAACATCGAGGGGGCGAGGTTCACGGCGAGTTGGGCGCCCTCACGGGACATCGGGCGGCTGCCGGCCCCGTCCGCCACGGCGAGCAGAAAGGTGTCGGGGTCGGCCCTGTGACAGACGAAGGCGTCCTGACAGGGAATGTTGTCGCTGCGGTGCCGGTGGCCGGGCACGCTCAGCCCGTGCAGCTGCCACTGCGGGGAGTGCGTCATGCCGCTCACCCGTTGTTCCACGCGGACCGCTGGCTGGTGAAACGGGCGAAGATCTTCTCGTAGATCTCCTCGCCGTCCCCCTTGTCCTGCGCTCCGGCGCTCGCCGACATCATCTGGAGCACCTGACGGAACGGGAATCCCTGGAGCCGGGCGTAGTACTTGGGCGCGATGGCCCGCAGCACCTCCTCGCCGTGCGGGGTGATCCCGCCGACGCCGATCGCGAACAGCCGGAACTTCTTGCGCCGTTGCTGTTCGGCGAGGAGCGGCACCACCCCCCGCCAGTCGTCGGTGAGGTGGCCCTCTCTGGTGGTGGGCTGGCCGTCGGTGATCAGGCAGATCTGCGGGCGGTAGTACAGGTGACCGGCCTGCCGCAGTGCCGACTTGCGGGCCGCCACCAGTCGTACGGCGGTGCGCAGCGCCTCCGTCATCAGGGTGACGCCGCCGGCCTGGAGGAGCGGCGGGCGGAACGAGTGCGCAGCGACGAAGGCGTCGGGGTCGGCCGCGTCGGGCAGCACCGTGGCGCCCCGCCAGGCGCACACCTCACGCCCGCCGAAGGTGATGAGGGCGACCTCGACGCTGTGGGCGAGATTGACGTCGGTGCTCAGATCGCGCACCCATTCCTGCAACGCGCCGTTGAGCATCGTGATGGGCGCGTCGGCCATGGACATCGAGGTGTCCAGGCACAGCACCAGCGGCTGCCGCTGGGCGTTGCCGTCGGGCACGATGTCGTCGTAGTAGAGCGGAACACTGCGGGAACGCTCGTCGTGCATGGAAGTACCTCTGCGGGTCGCTGTCGCCGGGGGTGCGGTGTCTGACGCTCGGTCAGGCCGGGTGCGGATCAGTCGTCGTCGGGCGCGACGGGATCGTGCGCGGTCAGTCCGCCGGCGCCGTCGTGGACGACGCGCACGGGCCGTCCCGGCGGCGGCGGTTCGCCCGGGCCGCCCCAACCGGCCCGGTACAGCAGGCCGTCGACGTCCACGTAGCCCTGCGGGCGCAGCGTCGTGCGGACCACGCCGGACCGGTGTGCGGCGGCCGGACCGGGCGTCGTGGGCAGTTCGGCGGAATGCGGCGTCATCTCCCTCTGCGTCAGGGGCTGTTGGGCGGTGGGGCGGTCCGCTTCCGCCGCCGGCGTGTCCGGGACGGTCGCCGGCTGCCTGTGGGGGGCCGGACGGGTGGTCTCCGGTCGCGGCGCGGACCGTGGGGCGTGGGCGGTCGTCTCCGGTGGCCGTGCGGTGGGCTCCTGGCCGGGCGGCCTCTCCGGTGGCCGTGCAGTCCGTCCCGGCCGGGCGGTGGCCTCCCGCCGCCGCGAGGTCGGCTCCCGGCGGGAGGCCGAGGAGGCCGACGACCTGCGGCGATGCGCCGCCTCCACCGGTCCTCCGGTCCTGCGGACCATGAGGCCCAGGGTGGTCACCAGGCACAGGAGAACCGCGCCGACGACGAGGAGCACGGCGAACGAGTCGCCCGACGCGTCGTCCTGGGCCTCCACGTCCGTCGGGGGCACGCCGCCGGCCCCGCCGCCGTCCGCCCGGCCCGCGCCGGAGTCGGCGGGTGCGGTGGAAGGCGCAGGTCCCGCGGTGAACACGGAGGTGCGCGCGTCCTGGGCCAGCTTGCGCCGTACGAGGTCGCCACCGCTGCGGTTCCGGGCGCGGACGGTGTCGCAGAAGCCGTCGGGAGAGCAGCCGTCGAGTTCCGTCAGGCGACGGTGTTCGGACACGCTCAGCGGGCTGATCGAGCTGCTCTCTGCGACGATCCGGTGCGAGGCGAGGGCGAGCAGGAGGGTGCCGCCGGAGCCGGTGCGGACGCCGTCCGGCACGATCACGATGAGCTTGTCGCGCAGCTTCGGCACCGCGTCCGCGACGGCGTCGAGACCGGGTTCCCCGCCGAGGGACTGGGTCGCCGAGACGGTGACGACGATGGAGCGTTCACCGCCGGCGGCGGCGTTCCCCCAGCACAGCACCGACCGGGTGAAGTCGGCCTGGGCGCATCCGGCCGCCGCGCGCGTGGACGCGGTGACGGACGGCGGAGGAGGTTCCGGCTGCATCGCGCCGGACGGCGTCGCGGGGCCGAGGACCAGCGACGGGACGAGCAGAGCGGCGCACAGCAGCAGCCGCCGGACGACGTCCCGGGGCCAACGGCGGAGCGGGGCCGGGCGGGAGCGGCGCGCCGGCGTGCGGGGGGCCCGGCGCGCGGGCGCGCCGCGGGAGCCCCGCGCGGGCGTGCTGCGGGAGCGGTGCGGCGTGGGAGCGGGACGCGTCACAGGCGGAAGACCTCGCGGCATCGGGCGAACATGGTCACGGCCTGGTCGACCCAGCCGGACGCGACGGCGTCGAAGTCCTCCTGGCTCAGCCGGCACGACAGGGGCAGGGTGCACACGCCTCCCAGGTGCGGCCGTGTGCCGCGGACGTTCCACACGGACAGGGTCGGCGTCAGCTGCTCGGTGTTCCAGGCGTTGGCCGCGGCGGCGCCGCGGGCCAGCTCGCCCGGGGCCAGACCGCGGCCGTTGGTCATGAACGCCACCAGGAAGCGGCGGGAGGTGGTCAGCCGGACCTCCAGCTCGTCGGCTCCCGCCGGGCGGTGGGTCATGCTGAGGGTCATGTGCGTGGACTCCTCGCGTACGTCCATCCCGCTCGCCGAGGCCCAACCGGCGGCCAGGCGGCTCCACTCGGCGTCGAGGAGAAGCGGGGCGGTGCGAGCGTCCGGCTCAGGAGGCATGGCCGGCCGCCTCCAGGAGCAGGGCGTCCGTCAGCCCGGCCGCCAGCACGGCGTGCGCGTTGCGGGCGAGGTCCAGGTCGACGTGCTGGGGCTGCGGCTGCCACAGCGTCGGGGCGCACGGCCCCGCCGCGGGAATCGTCTCGGGCGGCGCTCCCGGGGGCGGCGGAGGCGGCGCCGACGGCGGGCGGACGCCGGGCGCGGAAGGGGAGCCGGGACCAGCCGGGCCGTCGGGGCGGCGGCCGAGCGCGTCGAGGAGATCGGCCGGGGTGGGCCGTTGCGCCGGGCGCTTGGCCAGACAGGTGGAGACCAGGGTGCGCAGCCCCTCCGGCAGCGAGCGCACGTCGGGCGGGGTGTTCACGATGCGGTACACCAGTTCGGCGTTGTTCCCCGCGCCGAAGGGACTGCGCTCGCCGGCCGCGAAGGCGAGGACCAGCCCGAGGGCGAAGACGTCGCTCGCGGGGGTCGGCCTCTGCCCGGTGATCTGCTCCGGTGACATGAAATGCGGGGTGCCCAGCACGGCGCCCGGATCGGTGAGCGACGGAAGGGCCGGCACATGGGCGATGCCGAAGTCGATGACCCGTGGACCGGCCGTGTCCATCAGCACGTTGTGCGGTTTGAGGTCGCGGTGGACGATCCCTGCGGCATGGATGTCGAGCAGTGCCTCGGCCAGTCCGGCCCCCAGCCGCCTCGTCTCCTGTGCGGTGAGCGGGCCGTTCGACCGGACGGCGTCCCACAGGGTGGGGCCGGGGACGAAGACGGTGGCCAGCCAGGGCTCCTCGCAGTCGGTGTCGGCGTTCACGACCGGGGCGGTGTACGCGCCGTTGACCGCCCGGGCGGCGGCCACCTCACGGGCGAAACGGCTACGGAAACGGGGCTGCCTGGCGAGTTCGGGACGGACCACTTTCACGGCCACCGGCCGGCCGCCCGGACTGTGCGCCAGATATACGGAACCCATGCCGCCCTGGCCGAGCAATCGCACCACCTGATACGGGCCGACACGTGTCGGAATCGTTCTCTGGTCCAAGGATGTTCGGTCCCCCCGAAATGTGTTCACACCTGAATTCCGCGTCGCCGCACATGAACTGACGGGCGGGGTGGTGAATACCGATCCACCGTAGCGGCGTTGGCCGAATCGATACCCCCGCGATACGAAAAGAAGGAAAGGGAGAGGGGGCGTGCGGGGGTGCGGGGGAGCGCACTCGCCGGGGGGCGCGACAGCCCCCTGCACGCAGGCCCGGAACGAGCAACACGCCCCAGGGGCGCATGAGTCGAGGGGTGAGCCCTGTATGCGCCCCCGGTCGCCTGGGGAGAATCCTTCCGTCCGCGATCACGCGGCGGCCACGCACCGGGTGTGCGGCCGCCGACGTACAGGGAAGGCAGGTCGGTCGTCGTGTGGTTGCGTCTTCCCACCTCCGTGTCCGAAGCCCAGGAATTCCTGGCGGCCGGGGCCGTGCCGATAGGCGGGGCGTCCCTCGTGTGGGCGACATGGCAGCGGGACGGTTTCCCGGAACAGGCCATGTCGCTGCGCGAGGTGCCCGAGGCCAACGTGGTCGGACGGGGGACGCTGGGCGCGGCGGTGGTACTGAGCCGGATCGGCGACGGCGTGCCCGAAGTGCTGCGCGCGGCCGCGGCCACGGTGGGCACCGGGGCCGTGCGGCGTACGGCGACGGTCGGCGGCAACATCGTCGGCAGCAGCCTGCGCTGTCTGCTGCCCGCGGCGCTCGCCCTGGACGCCCGGGCCACCGTGCTGGAACCCGACCGGGTCTACGAGACCGACCTCGCCGAGATCGTGGCCAAGCGGCCCCTCCTGCTGGACCTGAAGTGGGACGAGCCCTCGGTCAGCGGCTACCGCAAGCTCGCCGGCGAGGCGGGCGGCCCGCCGCCGTTCGTCGTGGCGGCCGCCGTGCACGCCGACGCCGGCGCCGAGGGCGGGCGACGCCTGCGGGTCGCCGTCCGCGACGGCTACGAGGTGCTGAGCGAGAGCGCCCCCTGTCAGGCCGCGCCCGAGGACACCGTCGCCGCCCTGCGCCGCACGGACCTGGGCGCGCTGGACCCCCTCGCCTGGGCGGCCGTGAGCGACCAGGTCACCGAGGTCCTCACCCGCCCGTCCACGGGCTGACTCCGGCCGGCACTCCCGGCCGGCACTCCCGGCCGACGAAGGCGGCCGGGCAGGGGGCCGCCCCGCTCCCGGCGTTGTCAGTGGCGGTTGGTACAACTGCGATCACCACACAACGCACCCTCGTCCTTCACAGGAGCGGCCGTATGACCATCGGTGACCACCTCTCGGAGCTGTACCGGCTGCCCGCCCACACGTTCCCCGGACCCGACGCCGGAACGGACGGACTGCCCGGGGCGGAAGCGGTCGCCTGGCGGATCACCAGCGACGTGTACGACGCCGACGAGGACTGGACGGCCGCGTTCGCCCGTTTCCGCGCGGCCGTCGACACCACCCGCGTGCGCGCCCTGATCGTCGGCGCCTGGCAGGATGCCTACGAAACCGAGCCGACCGCCGTCCTGGAGGCGCTGATCGCCGCCCGCGACGGTTTCCCCGCGCTGCGGGCGCTGTTCGTCGGCGACATGGTCTCGGAGGAGTGCGAGATCTCCTGGATCAACCAGACCGATGTCACGCCGCTGCTCGACGCCTTCCCCGAACTGGAGGAGTTCGGCGTCCGGGGCGGCTCGGAGCTGCGTTTCCCGCCGGTCGAGCACACCGGGCTGCGCAAGCTGGTCATACAGACCGGCGGGCTGCCCGCCGACGTCGTGCGCGGCGTCGGCGCGAGCGAACTGCCCGCGCTGGAGCACCTGGACCTTTGGCTGGGCACCGCCGAGTACGGCGGCGACAGCGAGGCGGCCGACCTGGAGCCGATCCTTTCCGGCGACCGGCTGCCGCGGCTGCGCCATCTGGCCCTGCGCAACAGCGAGACGCAGGACGCCGTCGCCGCGGCCGTCGCCGTCGCGCCCGTGGTGGCCCGACTGGAGGTCCTGGACCTGTCCATGGGCGTCCTGACCGACGAGGGCGCCACCGCCCTCCTGGCCGGCCGGCCGCTCACCCACCTCAGGAAACTCGACCTGCACCACCACTACATCAGCGAGCCCGTCCAGGAGCGGATCCGGCGGGCCCTGACGCCCGAGGGCGTAGAGGTCGACCTCGACCGGGAGGACGCCGAGGACGACGAGGACGGTGACGGCACGGCGTGGCGCTACGTCGCCGTGGGGGAGTGAACCCGCCCACCGCGCGCCGCGCCACCGCCGTCGGCACCGCCACCGGTAGGGCCGACGTGTCCGCCCCCGTCTGCGAGGCGCCCCGCTTCGCCGTCGTCGGCAACCCCGAGAACCGCCGCGTCACCCTCTTCGCCGACGCGGTGCGCGCAGCCGGCCTGCCCGCCGCTCGGATCGTGGCCTGGGCGGACGTCCTGCGCGACGGCGGGGCGCGGTTCGACGCCTCGGAGACCGTCCGGATCGACTCCCCGGGCGAGAACGCCGACGTCGACCGGCAGTGGCGCGGCACATCCGACCCCACCCGGGTCGAGGGCTCCGCCCGCTGGTACGCCGGGTTCACCGCGGCGCTGCGCGGTCTGCGCGGAGGCGTCCGGCTCGACGACCCCGGCGAACTCGCCCTGCTGTTCGACAAACGCCGCTGCCACGCCGTCCTGGACGCGGCGGGCGTGCCGGTGCCCGCCTCGCCGACCTCGGGCCCCGGGGCCGCGCCCGTGCGGGGCTGGGACGACGTGCGGGCACTGATGCGGGAGCACCGCATGCCCCGGCTCTTCGTCAAGCCCGCGCACGGATCGTCCGCTTCCGGCGTGCTCGCCGTGGAGTCGGGCGGCGCCGGCCGGATCCGGGCCACCACGTCCGTGGAACTCGCCCCGGACGGCGGCCTGTACAACTCGCTCAGAGTGCGCCGCTACGAACGGGAAGGGGACGTCGCCGCGATCGTCGACGCGCTCGCCCCGGACGGGCTGCACCTGGAACGCTGGCTGCCGAAGGCCTCCCAGGAGGGCCGTGCCGCCGACCTCAGGGTCGTCGTCGTGGCCGGCCGGGCGACTCACGCCGTGGTCCGCACCGGCCGCTCGCCGCTGACCAACCTCCACCTCGGCGGCAGCCGGGGCGACCTCGACGCGGTCCGGCGGGCCGTCGAGGCGGCGGGCGGGAGCTGGCCGGACCTGCTCGGCGTGTGCGAGCGGGCCGCGGCCTGCTTCCCCCGCACCCTCTGCGTCGGCGTCGACCTGCTCCCCGCGATCGGCTGGCGCAGGGCCGCCGTCGGCGAGGTCAACGCCTTCGGCGACCTCCTGCCCCGCCTCACCGGCCTGCCCGGCAGCGGCGCCGAGGGCCTCGACACCTACGCCGCCCAGATCGCCGCCGTACTGCGCGAGCGGCACAGAACAGGAACCACCCATGCCTGAGCCCGACCTGCCCGGCGAGCCCGACATGAACGACGTCGTCGGCAGCCACGACCTCCTTCTGGTCACCCTCGACACCCTGCGCCACGACGTGGCCGTCGAGCTGGCGGAAGCCGGCCGCATCCCGAACCTCGCCCGTCATCTGCCCGGCGGCCGCTGGGAGAAGCGGCACGCCCCGGGAAGCTTCACCTACGCCTCCCACCAGGCGATCTTCGCGGGCTTCCTGCCGACCCCGGCAGCCCCCGGACCCCACCCGCGGCTGTTCGCGGCGAAGTTCGCGGGCAGTGAGACCACCGCGGGCGGCACCTTCGTCTACGACACCCCCGACCTCGTCTCCGGCCTCGCCGAAGCGGGCTACCACACCGTCTGCATCGGGGGCGTGGGTTTCTTCAACCGGCAGGGCCCGCTCGGCTCGGTGCTGCCCGGCCTCTTCCACGACTCCCACTGGGAACCGGAGTTCGGCGTCACCTCGCCCCACTCCTTCGAGAACCAGATCGCCCGGGCCGAACAGGTCGTCCGCGAACTCCCCGCCGAACAGCGGCTGTTCCTCTTCGTGAACGTCTCCGCCCTGCACCAGCCGAACTGGTTCCACCTGCCCGGCGCAACCCGCGAGGCCGGCGACAGCCGGGCCACCCACGCCGCCGCGCTGGAATACGTCGACCGGCACATCGGCCGGCTGTTCGCCGCCGCGAGCAGCCGGCGCCGCTGCTTCGCGATCGTCTGCTCCGACCACGGCACCGCCTACGGCGACGACGGCTACACCGGCCACCGTCTCGGCCACGAGTCGGTGTGGACCGTGCCGTACACCCACTTCTTCCTCGACCGAGCCGGGGCCGCCCGATGACCACCGCCCAACTCGCCGCCCCCTACCAGCACTACGTGTACGCCTACCCCCACAAGACCGCGTACCGCAGGCTGATCGACCGCCCCCGCCTGCGGGACCTGTGGGCGGCGGAACCCAAGGACGCCCTCTCCCTCTATCTGCACATCCCGTTCTGCGAGGTCCGCTGCGGCTTCTGCAACCTCTTCACCCGCATCGGCGCCCCCGACGGCCTGACCGGCGCCTACCTCGACGCGCTCGAACGGCAGGCCGGCGCCGTACGGGAGGCGCTGGGGGAGGGGGAGGAGGTCCGCTTCGCCACGGCCGCCTTCGGCGGCGGCACCCCCACCTTCCTCACCGCCGCCGAACTGACCCGGCTGTGCGACATCGCCGAGCACGGCATGGGCGCCGACCTGCGGGCGGTCCCCCTGTCGGTGGAGGCCTCGCCCGCCACGGCCACCGCCGACCGGCTCACCGTCCTGGCCGAGCGCGGCGCCACCCGGCTCAGCCTGGGCGTCCAGAGCTTCGTCGACACCGAGGCCAGGGCCGCCGTACGCCCGCAGCGCCGCGCCGACGTCGAGGCGGCGCTCGCCCGTGTCCGCGAGGCCCGCATACCCGTCCTCAACATCGACCTCATCTACGGCATCGACGGGCAGACGGAGCGGACCTGGCGGCACTCCCTGGACGCCGCGCTCGCCTGGCGCCCCGAGGAGCTCTACCTGTATCCCCTCTACGTCCGCCCACTCACCGGCCTCGACCGCCGCCGCGGCGGCCCCGATCCCGCCTGGGACGAGCAGCGGCTGCGCCTGTACCGGGCCGGCCGCGACCACCTCCTCGCGCACGGCTACACCCAGCAGTCCATGCGCATGTTCCGCCGGGCCGACGCCCCGCCCCAGGGCGCGGACGACTACGCCTGCCAGACCGACGGCATGATCGGCCTGGGCTGCGGCGCCCGCTCCTACACCGCCGGCCTGCACTACTCCTTCGACTACGCCGTGGGCATGCACGAGATCCGCGCGATCGTCGACGACTACGTCGCGCGGCCCGCCGTCGACTTCGCCCGCGCCGAGTACGGTCGCCGCATGGACGGGGACGAGTCCCGCCGCCGCCATCTCCTGCAGTCCCTCCTCCAGGCCGACGGCCTGCCCCTGGAGGACTACCGGGCCCGCTTCGGCAGCGACCCCGCGGGCGACTTCGCCCCCGAACTCGCCCGCCTCGCCGACCGGGGCTGGCTGGCGGACGACGTCCCGGACGCCCTGCGGCTCACCCCCGAGGGCCTCGCCCACTCCGACGCCATCGGCCCCGCCCTGTTCTCCCCGGCCGTGCGTGCCGCGATGACCGCCTACGACAGGAAGTGACCGGACCGCCATGGACCTCACCCTGCTGTACCGCGGTCCCCTCGCCTCGTGCGACTACGACTGCCCCTACTGCCCGTTCGCCAAGCGGCGCGACACCGGCGACCAGCTCCGCGCCGACCGCGCCGCCCTCGAACGGTTCGCGCGCTGGGCCGCGGAGCAGAGCGGCGACCGGCTGTCGGTCCTGTTCACCCCCTGGGGCGAGGGCCTCGTCCGCTCCTGGTACCGGCGCACCCTGGCCGAGCTGTCCCGCCTGCCGCACATCCGCCGGGTGGCGATCCAGACCAACCTCAGCTGCCGCACCGACTGGCTCGCGGAGGCCGACGCCGACACCCTGGCCCTGTGGTGCACCTACCACCCCGGCCAGACCCCCTACGACCGCTTCCTCGCCAAGTGCCGCGACCTGGGTGAACGCGGCGTCCGCTTCAGCGTCGGCGTCGTCGGCCTGCCCGAGCACCTCGGCGAGGCCCGCAGGCTCCGCGCCGACCTGCCCGAGCACGTCTACCTGTGGATCAACGCGGCCGAGGCACACACGTACACGGACGCCGAGGCCGACGCCTGGACCGCCCTGGACCCCCTCTTTCCGTACAGCCGCCACCCGCACACCAGCGCCGGCCTGCCCTGCCGCACCGGCGAGAGCGTGATCTCGGTCGACGGCGACGGCACCGTCCGCCGCTGTCACTTCGTGCGCGCCCCGCTCGGCAACCTCTACGACGGCACCTACCGCGCGGCCCTGCGCCCCCGCCCCTGCCCGCTCGCCGTCTGCGACTGCCACATCGGCTACGTCCATCTGGAGACGCTGCCGCTGTACGACGTCTTCGCGGGCGGCGTCCTGGAGCGCGTCCCGGCCGCCGTACCGCCGAGCGGCCCCGTCGACCTGCCGGGCCCCGGCGCGGTAGGGGCCGCCCAGGTTTGATTTCGCCCATTGTGTCTACCGGGGAGATATGACGCAGTCGACGCGGGAGACGGAACGAAAGTACGAGGTGCCGGACACCGGCGGCTTCCCGACCCTGGCCGCCCTGTCACGCGACGGCAAGGGCGCCGAAGGCAGGACCAAGGGCAAGAACAAGGGCAAGGGCAAGAAGCGGGCCGGGACCGGGAGCCCCGGCCTCTCGCTCGTCGACGGGGGCGTACACGACCTGGACGCGGTGTACTACGACACCGCCGACCTGCGGCTGGCCCGCTCCGCCGCGACCCTGCGCCGCCGCACGGGCGGCCCCGACGCCGGCTGGCACCTCAAGCTGCCGCTGCCGGGCGACGACCGGGACGAGATCCGCGCCCCCCTCCAGGACGGCGTCCCCGAGCGGCTGCGCGAACTGGCGCTGTCCCGGACCCGCGGCGCCCGCCTCCAGCCCGTCGTGCGCATCCGCTCCCGGCGCAGCGTGCGCGACCTCGTCGACGCCGACGGCACGGTCCTCGCGGAGGTCGCCCTGGACCGGGTGGACGCCGACTCGCTGTGCCCGGAGGGCGGCCACGCCTCCTGGGCGGAGCTCGAAGTCGAACTGGCGGCCGGGGACGGCGACCCCGCCCTGCTGGACCGCGTGGAGAACGCGCTCGGCGCCGAGGGCTTCACCCGCTCCGGGTCCGCGTCCAAACTGGCCCGCGCGCTGAGCGACACCGCGGCCGACGCGGCCGGTGCCTCCGGTGCGCAGAGCGCGCCCCGGCCCGCGTCCGGCCCCCGCCCGGGCACGGCCGGCGCGGAACTCCACGCCTACCTCAGCGAGCAGGTCCGCGCCCTCGTCGACCTCGATCCGGCGGTACGGCGAGGCCTGCCGGACTCGGTGCACCAGATGCGGGTCGCCTGCCGCCGGCTGCGCAGCTCCCTGCGCTCCTACCGCTCCCTCGTCGACCGCGAGGTCACCGACCCCGTCCGGGCCGACCTGCAGTGGCTCGGCGGCGAGCTGGGCGCCGAACGCGACCAGGAGGTCCTGGCCCAGAGGCTGCGCGAGGGCGTGGACCGGCTGCCCGGCGAACTGGTCCTCGGACCCGTCGCCGCCCGCCTCCAGGCCTGGGACGTCACAAAGTCCGCCGAGGCCCGCGAACGCAGCCTCGCCGCCCTGTCCTCACCCCGGTACGTCGCCCTCCTGGAGGCGCTGGACCGGCTCGTCGCCGACCCGCCTCTGCGGGCCGGCGCCTCCCGGAAGGCGGCGAAGGCGCTGCCCGCGGCGCTCGGCGAGGAGTTCGGCCGGCTCGCGGACCGGGTCGACCGGGCGCTGCGCACGCCGGCGGGGCCCGAGCGCGACGCCGCGCTCCACGAGGCCCGCAAGAAGGCCAAGCGTCTGCGCTACGCCGCCGAGGCGGCCCGCCCCGCCCTCGGCAAGCCGGCGAAGCGCCTGAGCAAGAGCGTCAAGTCGGTGCAGAAGGCGCTCGGCGACCACCATGACGGCGTGGTCGCGCGCGACGCCCTGCGTCGCCACGCGGTGGCGGCCCACGCCGCCGGTGAGCCCGGCTTCACCTGGGGCCTGCTGTACGGCCGGGAGCAGGCCGCGGCGGCCGCCCGCGAGGAGAGCCTGCCGAAGCTGTGGCGTGCGGCCGCCCGCACCCGCCCGCGCAAGGCCTGACCCACCACGACCGGCGCCCGCACCGTGAGGGACACGGGGCGGGCGCAGGTCGTTCAGGGCGTCGAGGACGCGCGGGTCAGGAGGCGTTCGTCCCCTTCGCCGAAGCGGTCACGTCCGTCACCTTCCAGCGCTGGTTGGCGCCGGAGTTGGGCTGCCAGGTGGTGACGGCGGCGCCCTCGTTGGTGGCCTGCCCGCCGACCTCGAGGACACGGCTGCTCGCCGGGTTCACCAGGGTCCAGGTGCCGTCGCCGGTGGTGGACAGGATCCACTCGGCGGCCGCGTCGCGCACGCCGGTGTCGGGCTCCACCACCGGCACGTTGTTGCGGACGGCGAGTCGCTTGCCCTGCGCCGGGTTGGCGAACACGTACCGCTGGCGGGCGCCGTCGGTGGCGCCGTAGCGGGCGTCCAGCCGCCACTGCTGCGCGACGGAGCCGTTGGCCGTGCCGATGACCAGGGAGGCACCGTTGGGTGCGACGGTGACCGCCTTGCCGCTCTGGACGCCGGTCAGGGTGTAGGTGTGGTCCTCGCGGACCACCGGGGCGTCCTTCGCGGCGTCGGACACGCCCGTGACGGCGAAGGAGGTCACCGACTGGGCCGGCACGGTGAAGGTGGCCTTGCCGTCGCTGACCTCGACCGGGGCCTTCTTCTGGAGCTTGCCGTCGGCGCTGGTGACGACCGGGGTGACGGTCGCGCCGTCCCTGATCTTGCGGAACTTCGACAGGTCGATGGTGACCGTGCGGGCCTCGGCGGTGCTGTTGACGTGCACCAGCGACAGGCCCTTGCCGTCCGCGGTCACGGCGGCGGCGCTGGAGGTGTCGTCCACCTTGATCAGCCGGTCGCCGGGCTTGATGAAGTGGGTGAAGTTGCGGGCGGTGTCGAACTTGGTGTTCGTGTAGATCGGGCAGCTCTGCAGCGTGTCCTTCGAGGTGCAGCTGAACGGGAGCTGGATGGAGCCCCAGTTGCCGCCCTTGGCGGACTCGCCGCCCGGCTTCATGTTGTCGTAGTCTTCGACCGGCTGCCAGAACACCCAGGCGCTGGGCTCCAGTTCGCGCAGGTCGTTGACGATCTGCTGGGCCAGGCCGAGGCCCGGGCGCATGTCGGTGAAGCTCTGCCCGTCGCCCCAGTCGCCCTCGACCTCGCTCATCCACAGCGTCTTGTCGGCGGCCTTGGCCTGGTCGCGCACGGTGGTGCGCTGCCCGGTGCCGTAGGTGTGGACGTTCATCTGGTCGACCAGGTCGCGCGACGCCTGGGAGTAGGAGTTCCAGTTCTGCGCGAAGATGCCCGGATTGGTCTCGTCCATGGCCGAGATCCGCGCGTTGGTCTTCACCTTCTTCAGCGCCGGGTCCAGCGCGGCGAGGACCTTCTGCTGGAGCTCGGGCCCTATGTGGGCGCCCTCCTGACGGCCGCCGACGGGCTGGCCGTCCGCGCCCAGCCGGGTGCCCCAGTAGGTGGTGTTCGGCTCGTTGAACGGGTCGACGGTCTTGACCTTGATGCCGTGCGCCCGCTCCAGCCGCTTCGTCGCGCCGGCCATGTAGGCGGCGAAGTCGTCGACCGACTCGGTCTTCAACTGGTCGGCGCCCGAGTCGAATCCGCCGGAGACGTAGCCGCTGACGGTCATGAACCAGGGCGGCGAGTTGCTGAAGGTCTCCCAGTGGGTGATGTCCTTCTTGATGCGGTCCACCCACCAGCGCTGGGTGGCGTCGGCGTCGGCGTTCCAGTCGGCCGGGTCGTCGGCGCTCCACCAGTCGGTGTCCTCGCGGGTGGTGCCCGCCGGGGCCTTCCACCAGCCCTCGACGGCGCCGCCGGCGCGCAGGTAGTCCTTGACGTCGGGGGCGTTGCCGCCGCCGACGTTGTAGCGGGCGATGTTCAGCGCGAGGCCGTCGTCGTCGAAGAGGAGCTTCGCCAGCTTCTCGCGGATCGCCGGCGGGTAGTCACCGGTGGCGTTGGCGAACCAGACCAGGCTGGTGCCCCAGCCCTCGAACTTCTCCTGCTGGTACGACGGGTCCGGCCGAACGGTGACCGAGGAGGCGGCCTCGGCCTGCGCGGGGACGCTGAGCAGGGCGGCCCCGGTGGCCAGGGCGGTCAGTGCCGCGGCCCCGAGGGACCGTCTGCTGCGGATACGGCGTGCCATCTGTGCTCCCAACTGCGGTGCGGTCGCTGCGTGGGCCCCTCCCGCCGCCAGAGCGGGAGGGGATGGCCCCCGGCGTGGACACGAAGCCGTGTCCACGCCGAGGAGTCATGGAGGTGGTGCGGGTGATACCTGTGGTGCGGTGCGTTCGCGCTCAGCCGACGGGCCGGCGCAGTACGGCGACCTCGCGCGGGCCAAGGACGAGCGCGCCGCCCTCGTCGCCGGCGCCGATCAGGATCTCGCCGTCCAGCCCGGTCACCGGCACCGCGGCGTCGGTGCGGTTGACCAGGAACAGGAAGCGCTCCGAGGCGCTTCGACGGACGGTCAGCTCGACCCGTCCGCGCAGCTCGGCCGGCAGTTCGCTGCGCACCCCGGCCGGCTCCAGCAGCCGTGGCAGCAGCGCGACGAGCCCGTCGACGCCGAGGCGGGTGGAGACGTAGGAGGCGGAGCCCCGTTCCGTCACCCGGCGGGTGACGGCGGGCCGGCCGGCGTGCGTGCCCGTGCGGTAGCGGACGAGGACCTCGGTGTCGTCGTCGGCGACGTCGATCTGGTCGGTCCACAGGGTGCCGGTGCCGCCGTCGTCCAGCTCCACGCTCTGCCCGTCGAGCAGCGGCCCGAACTCCTCGACCCGGATGCCGAGCAGCTCGCGCAGGGCGCCCGGGTAACCGCCCAGCCACACATGGTCGTTCTGGTCGACGACGCCGGAGAAGTAGGTGGTGACGAGGTGACCGCCCTGCTCCGCGTAGCGGGTCAGCTCCTTGGCGAGTTCGGCCGGCACCATGTGCAGCACGGGGGCGATCAGCACCTGGTGCCGGGAGAGGTCGGCGCGGGTGGTGACCAGGTCGGCGCGGACGCCCAGGGCGAGCAGCGCGGAGTACCAGTCGAGCGCCTCCTGCCGGTAGTCGAGCAGCGCGGTGGGGTGGGAGTCCTGCTCGCTCGCCCACCACGACTCCCAGTCGTAGAGGATGCCGACGGCGGCGGACTCCCGCTCCGAACCGGCCACCGGGGCCAGCGACTTGAGGGTGGCGCCGAGGTCGCGCACGGCGCGGAAGAGGCCGCTGTCGGGGCCGGCGTGCGGAACCATCGCCGAGTGGTACTTCTCCGCGCCGGCCGCCGACTGCCGCCACTGGAAGAAGCACACCGCGTCCGCGCCGTGCGCCACGTGCAGCAGCGAGTCGCGGGCCAGGTCGCCGGGCCGCTTCGCCACGTTGACGTGCTGCCAGTTGACGGCGCTGGTGGAGTGCTCCATCAGGAACCAGGGCCGGCCGCCCGCGATGCCGCTGACCAGGTTCGCGGAGAAGGACAGCTCGTCGCGGTCCTGCGGGCCGGGGTGGACGTAGTGGTCGTTGGAGACGAAGTCGATCTCGTCGGCCCAGTCCGGGTAGTTCATGCCCTTGGTGCCGCCCATCACCATGAAGTTGGTGGTGATGGGCACGTCCGGGGTGATCTCGCGCAGGATGTCCCGTTCGGCGCGCAGATGGTCCTTGAGCGCGTCGGAGGAGAACCGCTTGAAGTCGAGCTGCTGGGTCGGGTTGGGGTGCGAGGCGGCGAGCCGCGGCGGCAGGATCTGCTCCCAGTCGCTGTAGCGCTGCGACCAGAACGCCGTCCCCCAGGCGTGGTTGAGCGCTTCGAGGGTGCCGTAGCGGGCGCGCAGCCAGGTCCGGAAGGCGCGGGCCGCGTCGTCGGAGAAGTCGTAGATGTTGTGGCAGCCCAGCTCGTTGGAGACGTGCCAGGCGACCAGCGCCGGATGGTCCTTGTAGCGGTCGGCCATCGCGCGGACCAGGCGCAGGGCGTGCTCACGGAAGACGGGCGAGGTCGGCCGCCAGTGCTGGCGCGCCCCCGGCCACAGCGTCTCGCCGTTCGCCGTCACCGGCAGGATCTCCGGGTGGGCGGCGGTCAGCCAGGGCGGCGGGGAGGCGGTGGCGGTTGCCAGGTCGACGCCGATGCCGCCCGCGTGCAGCAGGTCCATGACCTCGTCGAGCCAGCCGAAGTCCCACTCCTCGGGGCCCGGCTGAAGGCGCGCCCAGGAGAAGATCGCGACGGACACGACGGTGACGCCGGCCTCGCGCATCAGCCGGACGTCCTCCTCCCACACGTCCCGGGGCCACTGCTCGGGGTTGTAGTCGGCGCCGTAGGCCAGACGCGGGGCGGGGTCACCGTCCGTCCCGCGCAGCATGCGGGACTGGAGGGTGGAGATCATGGCGGTCCTTCCGAAAGAGGGTGCGCGGGGGCGGCGCGGCCGACGTGCCGCGCCGCCCGGCGGACTTGCGTGCCGAGGGCTACTCGACGGTGAAGCCCTGCTCCTTGCCGTACTTGACGGAGGCGTCCTGCCAGGCCTTCAGACCGTCCGCCAGCTTCGTGCCGCCGACGTAGGCCTTGCCGACGGTGTCGTTGAAGATCGAGTTGGCGTACTGCTGGAAGGGCAGGTACGACCAGTCGCTGGCGACGTTGGCCGCGGACTCGGCGAAGATCTTGTTCGCCTCCTGGCCGCCGAAGTAGTCGAACTTGGTCGACTGGAACTCGGTGGACTGCAGCTCCGCGGTGGTCGCGGGGAAGGCGCCCTGCTTGACGCGGGTCTTCACGCCGTCACCGGCGTTGGCGTACTCGGCGAAGGCGTAGGCGAGTTCCTTGTTCTTGCCCAGCGCGGGCAGGGTCAGCGAGCTGCCGCCGTTCTCCGCGCTCGCCTTGTCGCCCTTGGTCCAGGCCGGCATGGGAGCCGCGCGCCAGTCGCCCTTGGCGTTCGGGACGCCGGTGACGAAGTTGGCGGGCATCCAGGCGCCGGTGGCCAGGGTGGCGATGGTGCCGTCGCCGAGACCCTTGTACCAGTCGTCGGTCCAGCCGTTGACCGGCGCGAGGAGCTTCTCGTCGAGGAGCTTCTGCCAGGTGTCCGTGTACTTCTTGGCGCCCGCGTCGGCGAAGTCGACCTTCACCTTGGTGCCGTCGACCTTGTAGGGGCGCGAACCGGCCTGCCACAGCATGCTGGTGGTGAAGCCCGCGTCGCCGGCGTCGTTGGCGATGTAGACCTTGGGGTCGGCCTTGTGCAGCTTGCGGGCGGCCTCGACGTACTCGTCCCAGGTGGTGGGGACGGCGATCTTGTACTTGTCGAAGACCTTCTTGTTGTAGAACAGCGCCATGGGGCCGGAGTCCATCGGCAGGCCGTAGACGGCGTCGCCCTCGCTGACCGCGTTCCACGGGCCCGGGGTGTACTTGGAGGCGAGCTTGTCCGCGCCGAACGGCTTGAGGTCGGTCAGGCCCTTGGTGAGGGAGTACTGGCTCACCGCGAAGTACTCGACCTGGGCGACGTCGGGCACGCCCTTCTCGGCCGAGATCGCGTTCGACAGCGCGGTGTAGTGCTTGTCGCCCGACCGCTCGCTGACCAGGTTGATCTTGACCTTGGGGTACTTCTTCTGGAAGTCGGCGGCGACCGTCTTCAGCGTGGGCTCCCAGGCCCAGACCGTCACCGTGCCGCCCTTCTCCAGGGCCGCCTTGACGTCGCCGGCGGAGACCGCCTTCTGGTCCGAGCTGTCGTCGGAGCCGCCGCAGGCGGTGGCGCCCAGGGCGAGCGTGGAGAGGAGGGCGATGCCACGCAGCGCCCGGCTGGTCCTTCTGTGCATGGAGGTGCTTCCGCTTCTTGGTGGTGGGTGAGGGTGTGAGGGTGAAGTGTGTGGGGCTCAGGGGCGGCGGCCGGGCCGCGAGGTCACTCCTTGACGCTTCCGGCGGCCAGACCGGACTGCCAGTACTTCTGCAGCAGCAGGAAGGCGGCGATCAGCGGCAGGATGGTGAGCAGCGAACCGGTGATCACCAGGTTGAAGATCACCTCGCCGCCGATGGTCTCGGCCTGTGCGTTCCAGGCGCTCAGCCCCAGGGTCAGCGGGTACCAGTCCGGGTCCTTGAGCATGATCAGCGGCAGGAAGTAGTTGTTCCAGGTGGCCACGGTGGTGAACAGCAGCACGGTCACGATGCCGGGGGCCAGCAGCGGCAGGGCGACCCGGAAGAACGTGCGGGCCTCGCCGGCCCCGTCGATGCGGGCGGCCTCCAGCAGTTCGGTGGGGATCGCCTCGGAGGCGAAGACCCACATCAGGTACAGGCCGAACGGCGACACCAGCGAGGGGATGATCACCGCCCACGGGGTGTCGGTGAGGCCCATCTTGCTGAACATCAGGAACGTGGGCACCGCGAGCGCCGTGCCGGGGACGGCGACCGCGCCGATGACGACCGCGAACACGCCGCGCTTTCCGGGGAAGTCGAACTTCGCCAGCGCGTAACCGCCCAGCACCGCGAGGAAGGTGGCGCCGCCCGCGCCGAGCACCACGTACAGCAGGGTGTTGAGCAGCCAGCGGCCGAACACGCCGTCGTTGTACGTGAACGTGTCGCGGATGTTGTCCCAGAGGGCGAAGTCGTCGCTGAACCACAGGCCGCTGGAGTCGGCCAGACCCGCCTGCGTCTTGGTGGCGTTGATGGCCAGCCAGATCAGCGGCACCACGGTGTACAGGACGATCAGGGCGGTCAGCACCGTCAACAGGACGCTGCGACGGGGTTTTTGGGCGGTGTGCCGGCGCGGCCCGCGCAGCCGGGGCGCGGCCTTGGGGGCGTCGGCGGTCGCGGCGGGCGGGGTGGGGGAGGCGGTGGTGAGAGGGCTGCTCATCGGGTCACGCTCCCTTGCGCATGCCGCGCAGCTGCACGACGTAGGCGATCACCATCGTGATGAGGCCCATGATGATGGCCACCGTCGCGGAGTAGTTGTGCTGCTGGCCGTTGAAGGACAGCGAGTAGGTGTAGAAGTTCGGGGTGTAGTCCGTGGTGATGGCGTTGCGGGCCAGCGGCCGCAGGATGTTCGGCTCGTTGAAGAGCTGGAAGCTGCCGATGATGGAGAAGATCGTCGCGATGACGAGGGCGCCCCGGATCGCCGGCAGCTTGATCGCGGTGATCACGCGGATCTGTCCGGCGCCGTCGATCTCCGCGGCCTCGTAGAGCGAGTGCGGGATGACGCGCAGCGCCGAGTAGAAGATCAGCATGTTGTAGCCGACGAACTCCCAGGTCACGATGTTGCCGATGGAGGCCAGGACCAGGTCGGGGGAGAGCGGGTCGGGCAGCGAGACGCCGAACGCCTCGTTGATGTCGCCCACCAGGCCGTACTTGGTGCCGTACATGAAGCCCCACATCAGGGTGGCGACCACGGCGGGCACGGCGTACGGAAGGAAGATCGTGATGCGGAAGAAGCTCTTGCCGTAGAGCCGGCCGCTGTCCAGGGCGAGGGCCACCAGCAGGGCGATGCCGAGCATGATCGGAACCTGGACGGCGAGGAAGAGCGCCACCCGGGCCAGGGAGTCCCAGAACTGGTCGTCCTGAAGGGCCTGCGTGTAGTTGTCCAGGCCGACGAAGGTGGTGCCGCCGATGAGCTGGTCGCGGAAGAGGCTGAGGTAGATCGAGTATCCGATCGGGGCCAGGAAGACCAGGGCGAACACGGCCACGAAGGGACCTAGGAAACCCCACCCCGCCCAGGAGCGTCGGTCCCGTCTCGCCGGGGGAGGGGCCGGCCGGGGTGCGGCGGCCGCCGGCGGTTGCAGCGTCGTCATGTCGTTCCTCGTTCGTCCTGTCCTGGAGCCCGCGGTGCCGCGCCGACCTGCTGAGCCGCACCGCCAGGATGTTTACGCAAACATCAGCGCCGTAAATGGGGCGACTGCCTGTTATGTTTACGTAAACATCTGATGGCGGCATGTCTACACTGCCCCGATAACCATGGTCAAGGGTCCTCTGGGGAGACCGCGGGGAGACCATGGGGCGCCGCGGTGGAAGAAGGGTCGGGCTGCGCAGTGGAGATGGCGGGAAGATCCCGGGCGGACGAGATCGGGACGGTGCGGGGCCCGGCCGGGGACGCGCCCGGGCGCGTCCCCGGGCCGCAGGAGGCCGTGCCCGCGACGGGCGGCGCCGGGCAGCGGGCGCGGTCGCGCCGCCGGACCACCGCCTCCATGGCGGACGTGGCACGCCTCGCAGGCGTCTCCTCCCAGACGGTCTCCCGGGTCTCCAACGGCTACGCCGGCGTCAACGAGGAGACCCGGCAGCAGGTGCTGGCGGCGATGAAGGAGCTGGGCTACCGCCCCAACAGCGCGGCCCGCGCCCTCAAACGCGGCGAGTTCCGCACCATCGGCGTCATCACCTTCACCCTCTCCACCACCGGAAACGTCCGCACCCTGGAGGCCATCGCGACCTCGGCGGCGGCCGAGGGGTACGCCGTGACCCTGCTGCCGGTCGCCGTCCCCACCCAGGACGAGGTGCGCGGCGCGTTCTCCCGGCTGGAGGAGCTCGCCGTCGACGCGGTGATCGTGATCATGGAGGTGCACCTCCTCGACGCGGCCACGGTCACCCTCCCGCCGCACGTCCAGGTCGTAGTCGTCGACTCCGACGCCGGCAGCCACTACACCGTCGTCGACACCGACCAGGCCGGCGGCACCCGCACCGCCGTGCAGCATCTGCTCGACCTCGGCCACGCCACCGTCTGGCACCTCGCCGGCCCCGAGGGCTCCTTCGCCGCACAGCGCCGCGCGGACG
Source organism: Streptomyces sp. NPDC101166 (assembly GCF_044768125.1). Classification (NCBI taxonomy): domain Bacteria; kingdom Bacillati; phylum Actinomycetota; class Actinomycetes; order Kitasatosporales; family Streptomycetaceae; genus Streptomyces; species Streptomyces sp. NPDC101166. The sequence goes on along the minus strand of NZ_JBIWPF010000004.1, from coordinate 153,860 downwards.
CCTGGCACGGCGCCCTCGCCGAGGCCGGCCGCACCGCGCCGCCCGTCGTGCGGGGCGACTGGTCGGCGGAGTCCGGCTACCGGGCCGGCCTGGAGATCGCCGCCCGCGAGGACTGCACCGCCGTCTTCGCGGCCAACGACCAGATGGCGCTCGGTCTGCTGCGCGCCCTGCACGAACGCGGACGCCGCGTCCCAGAGGACGTCAGCGTCATCGGCTTCGACGACATCCCCGAGGCGGGCTCCTTCCAGCCCCCGCTCACCACGCTCCACCAGGACTTCGCCGAGGTCGGCCGCCTCTGCGTCCAGGCCGTCCTGCGCAAGATGCGCCGGGACGGCCCCGAACACGGGACCACCCTGGTGCCGACCCGCCTGGTCCGGCGCTCCAGCACGGCGCCGCCGCCGAGGGGCTGAGAGCCGGGGCCCGCGCCTTCTCGGGGCCGCGTGTCCGGGTGCGAGGTGGTGAGGAGCGGTCGGGTCTTCGAGCCGTCGGGTCCTCGAGACGTCAGATCCCCGCACCGTCGGGTCTGCGCGGCGTCAGATCCCTGAGCCGTCGGGTCCTCCAGCCGTCGGGTCCCTGAGCCGTCGGGGCTCCGAGACGTCAGGTCCCTGAGCCGTCGGGTCTCCGAGACGTCGTCGGGTCCCCGAGCCGTCTCCCTCTCGCGAGGGTCGGGCGGCGGGTGTCAGACGAGGTGGAGCTGTGCCTCCTGATCGCCCACCGCGCGGGCCGCCGTCCGCCAGGCCACCGTGACCGCCCGGCGGGCCGCCGCCGTGCCGGTCCGGGCCTCCGTGGGCAGTCTCAGCGGCGCGCCGACGTGGACGTGGCAGCGGGGGCGGCGCACCGGGGCCGTCAGGACGCCGGCCAGCTGCTTCGCCGTCGAGCCCGAGGAGATCCTGCGGGCGCCCACGTGGCCCACCGGCACCACCAGCGCGCCGGAGGTCTGTGCGAGCCGCGCGAGCCCGCTGCGGAACGCCTCCGGCGGGCCGGGGGTGGCGTCCCTGCGCCCAGGGAGCCCGCCCTCGCCGTAGAGCAGCACGTGCCGCCCGCCCGCGAGCGCCTCGGCGGCGGCGTCGAGCGCGTGCGCGGCGCGCGCCGAGCGGCGGTGCACCGGGATGTGCCCCTCTCGGGCCAGCGCCCGGCCGAGCACCGGCACCCGCCAGAGCCCCGCCGCGGCCATGACCACCGGCTCCACGCCCAGCGAGCGCAGCGCGCTCAGGACGACCGCGGGGTCGGCCAGCGAGTCGTGGTTGGCGGCGAAGATGGTCCCCGCGGGCAGACGCATCCTCAGTTCGCTGGTCACGGTGAGGCGCCCGAAGAGGGGCACCAGGACGGAGGCGGCGCGAGTGAGCACGACGAGGCCTTTCCGCTCGGGGCGTTGCGCGAAGCGCGGTGGCCCTCAGTCTCCCGGCGTCAACCCGCCCGCGCCTGAGTACGGCTACTCAGAAACGCCGCCAACTCCGCCCGTCGCAAGCCGTGTTCACGGCCCGCTCGGGGGCATTCGGGAACAGGGACACCCAGTCACCACACCAACGGCAGCGCATCCACACAACCGAAGGGACGGACATCCGTGCTCGCCATCATCGCGGCAGTGGCGTTCTTCATCGCCTTCCTCATCAACGCGGCGGAGATCTCGACCAACGACGCCTTCACCTCCGTCAACATCATGCTCCTGGGCCTGACCCTGCTCGCCCTCCACCTCGCCGGAGTCGGCAGCGGCTGGTCGGTCCGCGGCAGACGCTGACCGCGGCACGGCCCGTCCCCGCGCGGGACGGGCCATGCCGCCCGCCAGGTCTGGGTACGCGGGAGAGGATCCGAGGAAAGGACCACCATGACGACCTACGTGATCACCGTGCCCGGCACGTTCACCACCACCGTCGAGGAGGACACCCGAGCACACCTCAGCCGCAGCCTGCGCCCCGCCGACCCGCACCGCACCCGCATGGGAGCCACCGAGGACCTCGACGCCCTCACCGTGAACGAGGACGGCACCTTCACCATCCGGCTCACCGTCGAGGCCGACAGCGTCCCCCACGCCGAAGAGGAGGCGCGCGAGCTCGCCGACTCGGCCCTGCGCGCCGCCGGACTCGACGACGGCGCGGCCCCGCTGGGTCCCGCGGTCGTCACCGGCATCGACTCCGAGGTCTGAACCGGGTTCCTGACCGGGACGCCGCACGGCGTCCCCCGCCCGGCCGGCCGACCCCCCTCGCGTGCCCCCGCCGTCACGAGGAAAGATGAGACGGCGAGCGACGGATCACACCCATGCGGAGGAACGGACCATGCAGCACGAACGAGCGGGTCGGCCGGCCGGCCCCGAGGACCTCGTCGACGTCGCCAGGCTGGTCACCGCGTACTACGCGCTGCACCCCGACCCGGCCGACCCGGCGCAGCGGGTCGCCTTCGGCACCTCGGGGCACCGCGGCTCCTCCCTGAACACCGCGTTCAACGAGGACCACATCGCCGCGACCAGCCAGGCGATCTGCGAGTACCGCACCGCCCAGGGCACCGACGGCCCCCTCTTCCTCGGGGCCGACACCCACGCCCTGTCCGAGCCCGCCCGCGTCACCGCCCTGGAGGTGTTCGCCGCCAACGACGTCACGGTGCTCATCGACAGCGCCGACGGCTACACGCCCACCCCGGCCGTGTCGCACGCCATCCTCACCCACAACCGCGGCCGCACCGCCGGCCTCGCGGACGGCGTGGTCGTCACCCCCTCGCACAACCCGCCAGCCGACGGCGGCTTCAAGTACAACCCGCCCAGTGGCGGCCCCGCCGGCTCCGACGCCACCTCCTGGATCCAGGACCGGGCCAACGAGATCATCGCGGCCGGCCTCAAGGACGTACGGCGCATCCCCTACGCGCGGGCGCTCACCGCCCCCGGCACCGGCCGCCACGACTTCCTCGGCGCCTACGTCGCCGACCTGCCGGCCGTCCTGGACCTGGACGCGATCCGCTCCGCCGGCGTGCGCATCGGCGCGGACCCGCTCGGCGGGGCGTCCGTCGCCTACTGGGGCCGCATCGCCGAGCAGCACCGGATCGACCTCACCGTGGTCAATCCGCTCACCGACCCCACCTGGCGGTTCATGACGCTGGACTGGGACGGCAAGATCCGCATGGACTGCTCCTCGCCCTACGCGATGGCCTCCCTCATCGACCAGCGCGACCGGTTCCACATCGCCACGGGCAACGACGCCGACGCCGACCGGCACGGAGTCGTGACCCCCGACGCCGGCCTGATGAACCCCAACCACTATCTGGCCGCCGCCATCTCCTACCTCTACTCCCACCGCGAGCAGTGGCCCGCCGACGCCGGGATCGGCAAGACCCTGGTCTCGTCCTCGATGATCGACCGCGTCGCGGGCGACCTCGGCCGCCGTCTCGTGGAGGTGCCCGTCGGTTTCAAGTGGTTCGTGGACGGCCTGGCCGACGGCTCGCTCGGGTTCGGCGGCGAGGAGTCGGCGGGCGCGTCCTTCCTGCGCCGCGACGGCTCGGTGTGGACCACCGACAAGGACGGCATCATCCTGGCGTTGCTGGCCTCCGAGATCACCGCCGTCACCGGCAGGACCCCCTCCGAGCACTACGCCGCGCTGACGGCCCGCTTCGGCGAGCCCGCCTACGCCCGCGTCGACGCCCCGGCGACCCGCGAGGAGAAGGCGCTGCTCGCCAAGCTCTCGCCCGCGCAGGTCACCGCGGACACCCTCGCCGGCGACCCCGTCACGGGCGTGCTCACCGAGGCTCCGGGCAACGGCGCGGCCCTCGGCGGCATCAAGGTGACCACCGACCACGCCTGGTTCGCCGCCCGCCCCTCGGGCACCGAGGACGTCTACAAGATCTACGCCGAGTCCTTCCACGGCCCGGACCACCTCGCCCGGGTGCAGGAGGAGGCGAAGGACGTGGTCATGGCGGCGCTCGGCGGCTGACCCGGCTGAAGGGCGGCGGGCGGTGGCGGCGACCCCACGGGACCACGGGCCGCCGCCCGGGTCGCTATCATCCATTAGACGTAAAAGATGACGCTTTTACGTCCAATGGTGACGTTCGCCCGAAAGGGCAACCGTCCTCCGAGGTGATCCATGCCCCGCAAGCGCACCACGGACGAAGGCGACGAGCTGCTGGCCAGACTCGGATCGCTCACCGCCCAGGCGCGCGAGCGCGCGGAACTCCAACGCACCCGCGTCGAACTGGCCATCGCCCTGCAGCGCGGCATGCTCCCCAGGGACCTGCCCACACCCCGCGGCGTCCGCCTCGCCGTCCGTTACGCCCCCGCCTGCCACGGCCTCAACGTGGGCGGCGACTGGTACGACGCCTTCACCCTGCCCGACGGACGCCTCGGCCTCTCCGTCGGCGACGTCCAGGGCCACAACATCGAGGCGACCGCCTTCATGGGCCAGGTGCGCGTCGGCCTGCGCGCGCTGGCCTCCGTCACCGGCGAGCCGGGCGAACTCCTCGCCCGCACCAACGAGCTGCTCCTCACCCTCGGCAGCGAGCTCTTCGCCACCTGCACCTTCATGCGCCTGGACCCGGTCACCGGCCTGCTGGAGAGCGCTCGGGCCGGTCACATCCCCTGCGTGTGGGCCACCGCCGACGGAAAGTCCGGCGTCGCCGAGGACGAGGGAGGGCCGCCGCTGGGCGTCCTGGAGCACGTGGTGTACCCGGTCACCCGCTACCGGCTCACCAAAGGCGGCGTCTTCGTCCTCCTCACGGACGGCGTGGTCGAAGGGCCCTCCCTGAGCGTCGAGGAAGGCCTCGACCAAGTCGTGCGGCTCGCCGGCGTCGCCGCCGTCGCGGGCATGGACGCCGGCTCCCTCGCCGCCGCCGTCATCAGGGGCGCCGAACGCGTGGGACACGAGGACGACGCGGCCGTCCTCGTCGTCGGACACGACGGCGTCCTCGGCCCCCGGGCGTCCCGCGTTCAGCCATAGGGCCGGTGACCGGGAGCGCTCGCCTCGCCGTCGGGGCCGCCCCGGTGTCTCATGGCTGCTGTGGTGGCTACCAGCGAACTGCGCCGCGCGGGCGTCCTCGCCGTCGAGACGGCGGCGGTGGCCCTCGCCTACTACGCGGCCGGGCGACTGGGCCTCGTACGGCAGCTCGTCGTCGAGGGAGCCGTCTTCACCCCCATCTGGCCGCCCTCCGGCGTCGCCGTCGCCTGTCTGCTGGTCCTCGGGCTGCGGTCCACCCTCGGCATCGTCCTGGGATCGCTGCTCGTCATCATGTCGCTCACCGCGCTCCGCCCGATGGTGGTCTTCAACATCCTGGGCAACACGGCCGCCCCCGTCTGCGCCTACCTGATGCTGCGCAAGGTGGGCTTCCGCAAGGACCTCGCCCGGTTGCGGGACGGCCTGGCGCTGGTCTTCCTCGCCGCCCTCACCGCGATGACGGTCAGCGCCACCGTCGGCGTCGGTGTCCTCGTCCTCTTCGACCGGCTGGCGGCGACCGCCTTCTGGCCCGTCTGGCTGGCCTGGTGGGTCGGCGACGCGATGGGCGTCCTGCTCGTCACCCCCGTCCTGCTCGTCCTGCACAGCACCCGCCGCCCACCGCCCCTGTCCCGCTGGCCGGAGGCCACCGGTCTCGCCCTCATCGCCGTCGCCATCGTCCCCCTGGCCACCTACAGCGGCCTCAGCCTGCTCTTCCTGGTCTACCCGCTGCTGATCTGGGCCGCCCTGCGCTTCCAGCTCGTCGGCAGCATCCTGTGCGCCCTCGCGGCCTCCGTCGTGGCCACCATCGCGGCCACCGACGAGTCCGGTCCCTTCGCGGGGCTCTCCCGGGTCGAGGTGATGATCAAACTCCAGGCCTTCAACGGGACGATGGCCCTGACCGCGCTGCTCCTCTCCGCGGTGATCACCGAGCAGCGCAACACCCGCCGCTCGGTGGAACGGGCCTGCCAGGAACTCGTACAGGTCCTGGAACACCTCACCGCGGGCGAGCCCCCCTCCCGCCCCCCGAAGAGGACCGACGGCCCACCCCCCGACACCTGACACCCCGCCGCGTCCACCGGCTACCGGATCGACGATTCCACGCCCCGACGCAGGACACTGTGGTGCGCCCCGCACCCGGCTCACGCTCGCGCCGGTGTTCCGCCCACGCCGCGCCCATTGGCACGAGGACCGGCTTGCCCGCCCGAGGCCGGGAACCGCGCACCCCTGACTCGCCTTACCGGCACGCTCAGCACTGCGTGCCGCTGCCGCCGGGTCCGGGTGACGGTTCCGTGTCCTGCGGCGCCGGCCGCCGCGCTCCGCTCATGCTTCGCGCCTCAGCGACGCGTCCCGCAGAACGTCCAGCGCTGTGCACGCCAGCGCCTCTATCGTCGCCGTGAGCGCCTGGCGGCGCTCGGACGCCGCCTCTGCCGCTGCCGCCGGGTGACGGTTCCGTGTCCTCCGGCGCCGGCCGCCGCGCCCCACGTCCCGCCGCCCCGCTCGCGCTCGCGGCGGCGTTCAGCCCACCCCGTCGTCTCGCGGCACGACGACCGGCTCGGCCGCCCGAGGCCGGTGCCGCCGGCGTCAGAGGCCGGGGGACCGCGCACCCCTGACTCGCCTTACAGGCACGCTCACCACTGTGCGCCTGCCGCCACTGCCGGCTGACGGTTCCGTGCCCTGCGGCGCCGTCCTCCGCGCTCCGCTCACGCTACGCGGCTGTGCTCCGCCCACGCCTCGCTCCTCAGCGACGCGTCCCGCAGGACGTCCAGCGCTGTGCACGCCAGTGCCTCCGTCGTCGCCGTGAGCACCTGGCGGGCCCGCTCGGACGCCGCCGCCTCGGCGAACTGAGGCGTGTGGTCGGAGCCGTCCTCGCCCATGATCGCGACGAACGGGTGGATCGCCGGCACCCGCCCGCTGACGTTCCCGATGTCCGACGACCCCAGGTACACCCCGGGCGCGGGCGGAGCGAGCGTGATCCCCGCACGGCCCAGATGCCCGGCGAAACGCCCCGACAGCACCCCGCTGTCCCGGAAGTGCTCGTACCGCACCCCGACCCGCTCGACCACGCACGTCGTGCCCGTCGCCAGGGCCACCCCCCGCGCGCACGCGCGCAGCCGCTCCGCCAGTTCGTCCAGCGCCCCCGTCGTGGCCGCGCGCAGCCCGAACCGGCCCTCCGCGTACTCCGGCACGATGTTCGTCGCCTTGCCGCCGTCCGTGACGATGCCCTGGACGTGCGAGGCCTCAGGAAGCCGCCGCCCCAGCGCGGACAGCACGTTGAACAGCTCCACGAGCGCGGCGAGGGCGTCCACGCCCTCCGTGGGGTTGCCCGTGGGATGCGCGGCCCGGCCGTGGAAGCCCACCCGGTACTGCTCCTGAGCGGTCAGCGGCGCACGGACCCAGTCGTGGACCCCGGGATGGAACATGAGCGCGGCGTCGACGTCGTCGAAGACCCCGTCCTCCACCTCCAGCACCTTGCCCCCGCCGCCCTCCTCGGCCGGACTGCCCACCGCCACCACGGTCCCGGCGGCCGCCGGGCCGTCGCCGAGCACCGCTCGCACGGTGAGCGCGGCCCCCAGACCCGCGGCGGCGATGAGGTTGTGCCCGCAGGCGTGGCCGAGGCCGGGCAGCGCGTCGTACTCCAGCAGCAGCGTCACCGCCGGCCGTCCCTCACCCGATCGCGCGGTGAACGCGGTCGGCATCCCCGCCACGCCGTCCCGCACCTCGAACCCGGCCCGGCGCAGCTCGCCCGTGAGCCGTGAGGCGGCCCGCCGCTCCTCGAAGGCGTACTCGGGGTCGGCGTGCAGCGCCGCCGCCACCTCCCAGAGCGCGTCGGCCCGCGCGCCCACCTCCTCACGGACCCGCCGCTGGACGTCATCGGCGTCGGACATGGCGGACACGGGGCCTCCCGGAGGCATCGGCGGGTGTCGCTGACATGAACCGGGTTCCACCGGAACCCGACCTCACGACACCCCGTTTTCCGCAACACTCCCTCACGCCCGACGTCTTGACGTGTACTCGGCAACGATGGCTTGATGGGAGCGCTCCCAGGTCTCCCCCACCGCTGCCCCGCGTTTTCCGGCGCTCACTCCCCCCTGGAGTCGCAGTGAGAAGAGCACACAGCACGGCACCCACGAGATTTCTCCCCTGGCTGGCCGCCCTGCTCGGGCTGACCCTGGTCGTCGGGGTGTTCACCCCGGTCGCCGCGCAGGCCGCAGCCCGGACCGGAGCACGGTCCGCCCAGACCGGCCCGGCGCCCCGAACGCTCGCCACCGGGCTGCACATCAGCAACGGCCGGCTGCTCGAAGCCAACGGCAACGACTTCGTCATGCGCGGGGTCAACCACGCGTACACCTGGTACCCGAACCAGACACGGTCCCTCTCCGACATCAAGGCGCTGGGCGCCAACACCGTGCGGGTCGTCCTGGCCGACGGCCACCGCTGGACGAAGAACACCCCCGCCGAAGTGGCCGCCGTCATCGCCCAGTGCAAGGCGAACCGCCTGATCTGCGTTCTGGAGGTGCACGACACCACCGGCTACGGCGAGGAGGCCGCCGCCGGCACCCTCGACCAGGCCGCCGACTACTGGATCGGCCTCAAGAGCGTGCTGGCCGGCGAGGAGAACTACGTCATCGTCAACCTCGGCAACGAGCCCTGGGGCAATACCGGTCCGGAAGGCTGGACCGCCCCCACCATCGCGGCCGTGAAGAAACTGCGCGCCGCGGGCCTCCAGCACACCCTCATGGTGGACGCCCCCAACTGGGGCCAGGACTGGCAGGGCGTCATGCGCGCCAACGCCCGTTCGGTGTACGACGCCGACCCCACCGGCAACCTGATCTTCTCCATCCACATGTACAGCGTCTACGACACCGCGGCGGAGATCACCGACTACCTCAACGCCTACGTGAACGCCAAACTCCCGCTGCTCATAGGCGAGTTCGGCGGTCCCGCCGACCAGTGGGGCGACCCGGACGAGGACACCATGATGGCGGCCGCCGAGCGGCTCGACCTCGGCTACCTGGCCTGGTCGTGGAGCGGCAACACCGACCCGGCCCTCGACCTGTCCATCGGCTTCGACCCCGCGAACCTGAGCGCCTGGGGGCAGCGCGTCTTCCACGGCGTCGACGGCATCGCCCGAACCGCCGAGGAAGCCACCGTCTTCGGCGGCGGCAGCCCCGGCGACACCCGGCCCCCGACCGCCCCCGGCGCCCCGGCCGCCTCCGCCGTGACCGCCACCTCGGCCACCCTCGCCTGGAGTGCCGCCACTGACGACGTCGGCGTGAGCGGTTACGACGTCGTCCGGATCAGCGGTGGCGCCGAGACCCCGGCCGCCTCCTCCACGACCACCTCCGCGACCCTCACCAACCTCACCCCGAGCACCGCGTACACCTTCGCCGTCTACGCCCGCGACGCCGCCGGCAACCGCTCGCCCCGCTCGGCCGCGGTGACCCTCACCACCCAGGGCGGCGGAACCCCCGGCGCGGCCTGCTCCGTCCGCTACCGTGTGCTGGGGGAGTGGCCGGGCGGCTTCCAGGGCGAGATCGCCCTGCGCAACACCGGCGCCACGCCCATCGACGGCTGGACCCTCCGCTTCGCCTTCGCCGACGGGCAGACCGTCAGCAGCATGTGGGGCGGGACGCCCACCCAGAGCGGCGCTACGGTGAGCGTCGCCGCCGCCTCCTACACCTCGGCCGTCCCCGTCGGCGGCACGGTCACCGTCGGCTTCATCGGCGCGAAGGGCGCCGCCAACACCGCCCCCACCGCCTTCACTCTGAACGGCGCCGCCTGCACCGCCGCCTGACCTGCACGTTCCGGCCCGGTCGACCACCCCGAGCGGGGGCGGCCGGGCCGCTCACGCATGCCCCACTGTGACAACGGACACGTGCCCGGTGTGAGCCCGGGATTGCCGGGCACAAGCTGGGACGGGTGATGTGATGCGGGGGCGGTGCTGCCTGGGGAGGTCTGCACCGCCCCCGTCGCGTTCCGCGCCGCGTCACCCCGACGGAAGTACACCCACCCCGCGAAACGAACACTCCCCGCACACACACATCACCCCGCGAAACGCGGAACTCCCCGTCAGAGCACACATCTCCCCACTGTGAGAAAGGCGCCAAGGTACCGCTGTGTCCGATGTCATGTCCGAAGGGCGACCAGACCCGAAGCCGACGCCGACGGCGGACGACACCGTCGAGGAACTGCCCGTACAGGTCCGCAAAGACCTCCTCCGCCGGCTGCGCCGCACCAAGCGCGCCTTCCGTGAGGACGACGTCCAGGTCGTCGAGCGGCCGCTGCTCAAGCGCGCGGTCGGCGCCTCGGCGCTCGGCAACTGCATGGAGTGGTTCGACTTCGGCGTCTACAGCTACCTCGCCGCCACCATCGGCAAGGTGTTCTTCCCTGGCGCGTCCCCCGCCGCCCAGGTCATCTCCTCCTTCGCGACCTTCGCCGCGGCCTTCGTGGTGCGCCCCCTCGGCGGCCTCGTCTTCGGCCCGCTCGGAGACCGGCTCGGCCGGCAGAAGGTGCTCGCCACCACCATGATCATGATGGCGGTCGGCACCTTCGCCATCGGCCTGATCCCCAGCTACGCCACCATCGGCATCGCCGCCCCGATCCTGCTGCTGCTCGCCCGCATGGTGCAGGGCTTCTCCACCGGCGGCGAGTACGGCGGCGCCACCACCTTCGTCGCCGAGTACTCACCCGACCGGCGCCGCGGATTCCTCTCCAGCTGGCTCGACTTCGGCACCTTCGTCGGCTACGCGCTGGGATCCGCCCTGGTCACCGTGTTGAACCTGGCCCTGACCGACGATCAGATGCTCTCCTGGGGCTGGCGTCTGCCGTTCCTCATCGCCGGCCCGCTCGGCGTGATCGGTCTGTACATGCGGCTCAAGCTGGAGGAGTCGCCCGCCTTCCAGCAGCAGCTCGACGACCACGAGAAGAGCCTCGCCCAGGAGTCCGCCGGCGGCGAGTTCAAGACCATCGTCAAGAACCACTGGCGGCCGCTGCTCATCTGCATGGGCCTGGTGCTGCTGTACAACGTCACGAACTACATGGTCACCGGCTTCCTGCCCACCTATCAGACGGAGACCCTCAACCGGTCCAGCGGTTCCGCCGACGTCCTGGTGCTCGTGGGCATGCTGTGGATCGTCCTGCTGATCACCTTCGTCGGACGGTTCAGCGACCGGGTCGGACGACGCCCGGTCTACGGAGTCGCCGCCGCCGCGATGATCGTGCTGGCGGTTCCCTCCTTCCTGCTGATCAAGATGGACGGCACCTGGCCGCCCATCCTCGGCGTGCTGATCCTCTCCACGCTGCTGGCCTGCTTCGCCGCGCCCAGCGCCGCCACCCTGCCGGCGCTGTTCCCGACGGCCGTCCGCTACGCCGCCATGGGCATCGGCTTCAACTTCGCCGTCGCGGCGTTCGGCGGCACCACGCCGCTGGTCACCGAGGCGCTGGTCAGCGTCACCGGCGACGACATGATGCCCGCCTACTACCTGATGCTGGCCGGTGTCATCGGCCTGGTGACGGTCAAGTTCCTGCCGGAGAGCGCGCAGGTCTCCCTGAACGGCTCCCAGCCGATGGTGGGCTCGAAGGAGGAGCGCAAGGAACTGATCACGACGTCCCAGGAGCTGTACCGGATCCAGCAGGACTCCCGGGCCGGCGCCGGTGCGCGCCGCCCCGGATCGGGCCGATGAACTGACGCCCGGCCCGCCGTCGCCTCCGACGGCCCGTCGTGACGCGCCCCCGCCGAAGCCACCGAGGCCACGGCGGGGGCGCCGTCGTGTCCTCCCCCCGCGGCCGCCTTCCCGCGTCCCCCGCGCCTGGTCACGGAGTTTCGTATCGGCAGGGCCGGGGACCCGGCGTCGGCGAGCGGTGGCGGACGGACGTGGAACCGGCTTTCCCCGCTTGCGGAACTTCTTGTCGACTCCGGCGGGCAACCCACGACGCGAAGGAACGTGCTGATGAGCGAGACCAACCCCCTCAAGCGGGCCGCGGACAAGATCGTCGACACACTTCACGGCGACGGCGCGGGCCCGGAAGAGGGCGTCCCGGGCAAGCCCGCCCCCCAGTCCCCGCCGGTCACCGAGCCCACCCGGCCCCGGGAGCCGCTCCCGCCCAAGCACGACCAGAGCGGCCCGGACACCGTCTCGCCGACCGGCCAGCCCACCGGCGCCGACCAGGCGCGCGCCGCGCAGTCCGGGAGCCATCTGACCACCGCGCAGGGCACCCGCCTGCACGACACCGATCACTCCCTCAAGGCGGGCCCCCGAGGACCGGTGCTGCTGCAGGACCACCACCTGCGCGAAAAGCTCATGCACTTCGACCACGAGCGCATCCCCGAGCGCGTGGTCCACGCCCGGGGCGCGGCGGCGCACGGCGTCTTCCGGAGCTACGGCACGGCGTCCGCCGTCACCAAGGCCGCCTTCCTCGCCGACGACGAGGAGACGCCCGTCTTCGTGCGCTTCTCCACCGTGCTCGGCTCCCGCGGCTCCTCGGACACCGTCCGCGACACCCGGGGATTCGCGACCAAGTTCTACACCAGCGAGGGCGTCTTCGACCTGGTGGGCAACAACATGCCGGTGTTCTTCATCCAGGACGCCGTCAAGTTCCCCGACGTCGTCCACGCGGGCAAGCCCCACCCCGACCGGGAGATCCCTCAGGCGCAGAGCGCCCACGACACGTTCTGGGACTTCGTCACCCTGCACACCGAGGCCACCCACCACACCTTGTGGAACATGTCCGACCGGGGCATCCCCCGCTCCTACCGGACGATGGAGGGCTTCGGCGTCCACACCTTCCGCCTGGTCAACGCCGAGGGCGCGACGACGCTGGTGAAGTTCCACTGGAAGCCCAAGCTGGGCGTGCACTCCCTGGTGTGGGAGGAGGCGCAGATCATCAACGGCGTCGACCCCGACTTCCACCGCCGCGACCTCGCCGACGCCATCGAGGCGGGCGCCCACCCGCAGTGGGAGCTGGGCATCCAGACCTTCCCCGACACCCCGGACCAGACCTTCGAGGGCATCGACCTGCTCGACCCCACCAACCTCGTCCCCGAGGAGCTGGCCCCCGTGCAGCCGGTCGGCCTGCTCACCCTCGACCGCAACCCGTCGAACTACTTCGCCGAGACCGAGCAGGTCGCCTTCCACGTCGGCCACCTGGTCCCCGGCATCGACGTGACCGACGACCCGCTGCTCGCCGGACGTCTCTTCTCCTACCTGGACACCCAGATCACCCGTCTCGGCGGCCCCAACTTCTCCCAGCTGCCCATCAACCGCCCGCACACGCCGGTCAACGACATGCTGCGCGACGGCATGCACCAGACCGCCGTGCACCGGGGCGTCGCCCCCTACCGGCCCAACTCCCTCGACGGCGGCTGCCCGTTCACCGCCGGCGCGGACGCCGGCGCGTTCATCGAGACGCCGGTACGGGTGCCGGAGGCCACCAAGGTCCGTGCGGCGCCCGAGTCCTTCGCCGACCACTTCAGCCAGCCCCGCCGGTTCTGGCTCAGCATGACCCCGGTGGAGCGCGAGCACATCATCGGCGCCTACACCTTCGAACTGGGCAAGTGCTACGAGCAGGCCATCAAGGAACGTGGCCTCCAGGTGCTCGCCAACATCGATGCCGAGCTGTGTGCGGCGGTCGCCGAGGGACTCGGACTCCCCGCGCCCGAGCCCACCGTGCCCCTCGCCGACGTCGAGCCCAGCCCGGCCCTCTCCCAGCTCGGCCGCACCTGGCCCACGGACGGCCGGATCATCGGCGTCGTCGCCTCGCCCGACAGCGACCTCGACGGCGTACGGGCCGTACGCGACGCGGTCCTCGAGGCGGGCATGGTCCCGCTGGTCGTCGCGCCGACCGGCGGCGTCCTCGGCTCGGGCGACGGGGCGGTGACCGTCCAGCGGACCTACGCCACCGCCCGCTCCGTCGAGTTCGACGCCCTGCTCCTCGCCGGGAACCCCTCGATCGGCGGCGACGCGTTCGGCGCCCGTGACGCCAAGGCGTTCCCCGCCGCCCCGCGGCAGTCGGCGGCCGACCCCCGCGTCACCCTGCTGCTGTCCGAGGCGTTCCGGCACGGCAAGGCCATCGGGGCCTGGGCGGGCGGCGAGAGCGCCCTCGAAGCGTGCGGGATCGCCGTCGACGCGCCGGGCGTGGTCCTGGCGTCCGACGGAGCCGGCGCCGTGGGCGAGCTCACCCGGCTCCTGGGCGAGCACCGGGCCTGGGAGCGGTTCGTCCTCGTCTGACGGGAGACCATGCAGACCTTCCTGCCCTACTCCGACTTCACCCGGTCCGCCGCCGCCCTGGACGCGCGCCGGCTGGGCAAGCAGCGCGTCGAGACCCTCCAGGTGCTGCGCGGACTGACGGTCGCCGGCTACGGCTGGCGGCACCACCCGGCGGTGCGGATGTGGACCGGGTACGAGGAGGCGCTGGTGCGCTACGGACTGGAGGTGTGCGGAGTGTGGACGGCGGCCGGCCGCGCGGACACCTGCGCCGCGTCCTTGGTCGCCGGCCTCGCCGGGCCGGGCGGCGGCGCGGATGTCGTCCGCACCCAGCGGCGGCTGGCCGAGACCGGCGACCTGCCGCCGTGGCTGGGCGACCCCGCCTTCCATCGCAGCCACCGGTCCGCGCTGGTGCGCAAGGAGCCGGAGTTCTACGCCCCCCTGTTCCCGGGCGTCCCCGACGACCTGCCCTACGTCTGGCCCGCCTCGGACCGTGCCCGCACTCCGTGAGGGCTCGTCAGGCTCAGAGAAGGTGGCCGAAGACGACCAGGTTCGCCGTGTAGTCCTTGGCCGAGCGGTCGTAGTCCCCGGCGCAGGTGATCAGCCGGACCTGGGCCTGCGGGGTGTCGGCGTAGACGCGCTCGCTGGGGAAGTCGTCCTTCTCGAAGGTCTGTACGTCGTCGACGACGAACGAGGCCTTGCGCCGGTCGGCCCGCGTGACCTGGAAGACGTCCCCCTCGGACAGTTCGCTCAGTCCCGCGAACACCGCCGGGGACGTCTTGGTGTCGACGTGCCCCGCGATGATGGCGGTGCCCGCCTCGCCGGGAGAGGCGCCGTCGACGTGCCAGCCGACCAGGTTGGTGTCGTTCGGCGGGGGTGCTTCGAGGTGCCCCGAGGGACCGATCCTCAGATCCGTGAACGGAGCGTCGACGCCGATCTTCGGGATCAGCAGACGCACCGGCCGGGAACGGGGCAGCCGCTTGCCGGTGGGGCTGCCGACGGGCGCGGTCGGCGCGGCGGAGACCCGGACGGGCGGCGGGGCGTACGGCGGGGGAGAGTCGTCGGGCGGTGTGGAACCGCCCCCGAACAGGTGCAGCCCCACGGCCAGGACCGCCACGGCGCACAACGCGGTCATTCCGGCGCGGGACCCCTGGACCGGCGGCGTCGGCTCGGCGCCCGCGACGGAGGGAGGACTGGCTGGCATCGGGAAACCACCTCACTGAGCACAGCGGCGGAGCGGACGGTCGGACGGAGCGGACGGGGCGGGCGCACCGCGGCCCGGGGCGGGGGCCGGGGATCCGGCCGCCGTGAACGGCGGCCGGAAAGGCGGCCGGGCCGCCACACGTGCACGGTGGCGGCCACGGCTGCTATCGCACCCTGCACGGCTCAGGCCGCGCTTCCCGCAGCCTTCCGGCGGCGCACCGCGTACACGCCGGCGCCGGCGACCGCGAGGGCGGCCAGCCCGCTCGTGGTCACTCCGGGCGCGGCGAGCGCGCCGCCACCGGTGTGGACGCCACCGCTCGGCTTGTCGTGGCCGCCGCCCCACGACTCCTTGTCCTTCTCGCTGTCCTTCTCACTGTCCTTGGACCAGGAGCCCTTCTCCTCGTCCTTGCTCTTGTAGGTCTCCGGGTCGTGCTTGGGGTCCTTGGCCGTCGCCCACTCGTCGTCGTTCGTGAGGGTCAGGGCGCCGCCACCGGTGTGGACGCCACCGCTCGGCTTGTCGTGGCCGCCGCCCCACGACTCCTTGTCCTTCTCGCTGTCCTTCTCACTGTCCTTGGAC
>NZ_JBIWPF010000004.1:0-137873 GCF_044768125.1 Streptomyces sp. NPDC101166 | reverse complement strand
GACCAGGAGCCCTTCTCCTTGTCCTCCTCCTTGCCGTGCTCCTTGTCCTTGTCCGCTTCCTTGCTGTAGGAGGAGTCGTCGTGGTCGTAGGCGCTGACGGCGAAGGCGGCGCCGGGCGTGGTGAGGGCGAGGACGGCCGAGGCCGCCGCGGTGGCGAAGAGCATGCGGGCAGAGCGCATCTGTGATTCCTTCCGTCACAGCCGGGCAGCTGGCAGGCAGTCAGCTGACTCGAACCGGCCTGACGTGATCCACCGTCAGTCACACGCCTGCGGGCCACCACTCAAGGCGCTCACCCGGGTGACGGCCGAGGGCGGCCGGGCGCGGCCGCCGGCCGGCACGTGACGAGCAAACACCCGCCGCCTCAGGAGAGTTGACGCAGACTCCGCCGGAGCCGGGCCTCCTGCTCGAACGGGGGACACGGGTGAGCCCTTACGCTCGCCCCCCGGGCCCGTCGCCCCGTCAGGTGGCGGGAGCCGTCGCCGCGCGCCGAGCCGGAGCCATGGCCCACCGGACCGTGGCCGTCATGGCGTGGCCGAGGGGCCGTACGCACAGGCCGTCGACGACCGGCAGCCGGGGCAGCCGCAGTTCCCGGGCGGCCCAGTCCGGCAGGAGCGACACGGCGTTCGCGGCGAGCACCCCGTACGGCAGCCGGGCGACGAGCGGGACCGGCGGGCTGAGCAGGAGGAAGCGCGCGGTGTCCCGCGCCTGGGCCGTGGCTCGCAGCTCCGGGCGGTACGCGGCCAGCCGCTCGGCGAGTGCGGCCCGGCTGCGCGGCGGATCGGGCACGCCGAGTGCGTCGGCGACCCGCGCCATGTCGGCGACGTACCCGTCGCACTCCTCCTCCGTCAGCGGACGCGCGCCGTAACGCTGGTGGGCGCGCAGGAAGCTGTCGGCCTCCGCCGCGTGGACCCAGCCGAGCAGACGCGGGTCCGAGGCGTGGTACTCCTCGCCCGTGTCCGTCACTCCGCTCACCCGTTCGTGGACGGCGCGAACCCGGTCGCAGGCCTGCTGTGCGTGTTCGGCGGTGCCGTACGTCGTCGTGGCCAGGAAGGTGCTCGTGCGCTGGAGCCGCCCCCACGGGTCGCCGCGGAAGCCTGAGTGGGCGGCCACGGCGGCCATCGCGAGCGGGTGCAGTGATTGGAGCAGCAGGGCGGACAGGCCGCCGATGAACATCGAGGCGTCCCCGTGCACCCGGCGCACCGGACGCTCGGGCCCGAACCAGCGCGGGCCCGGCGTGTCGTGGATACGGGCGCGGTTGCGGGGGCCGTCCGGCCCGGCGACGCGGATGAACAGGCCGTTGCCGAGCCTTTCCCTCGGGCCCGCCACGCCTGCTCCGCTCAGTCTCATGACCCCTCGGCCTCCTCCCGGCGCCGCCGTGGAGCGTGCTGGCTCCCCGGGTACCCGCGCCGGGGCGCCCGATGCGACGGGCGGCCCGGGCGGGCGGTCGTGGGTGGGGCGACGGCGGCCGGGTCAGCGGGCGGCGGTCCAGGAGTGGGCGACGTCCACGACGAGCGCGCCGTCCAGCCTCAGCACCCGGAACGGCAGCCTGGCCCGCACCCCGAGTCCCAGCTGGGTGACGCCCTCGAAGCTGCCGGCGTAGCGGGTGTCGCGGAACGTGCCGTACCCGGTGAGGTCGACGCCCGGGAGCGGCTGGGCGACCCTGCCGGGATAGGTGGGCGCGCCGGTGTCCACGTCGTAGGCGGGCGCGTTCACGCGCACCTCCAGGACGGCGCCGCCGCCGACGGGGATCGGACGGCCGGAACCGTCCTGGTACAGGCGGTCGACGTACTGGACGGAGTAGCCGAGTTCGTTGCTCGCCGCGCCGGGGACGTCCACCACGAACCGGTCGTAGCAGTCGTGGCGTCCTGTTCTGACGTTCGTCACCGACTCCGCCGTGCCGGCGGAGTACGTCTTGGCGACGCTGCCCCAGCCGGTGGGGCAGGCCGCTGCGGCCCGAGGGGCGGCGGCCGGGGCGGCCTCGGCCGGCGTCACGGCCACGGCCAGCGTGGCGGTCATGAGGGCGGCGGCCGCCCAGACGGTTCTGCTTCGCACCATGGTGTCCCCCGGAGAGTCCGTAGTGTCTGTTGTCAGTTAGGACAATCCGGGCGGCGCGATGGTTGCACGGTTCGCACGTCGTCTTCGAGCCGCAGGGTTGCGACCGGTACGGCTGCTACGACTGGTACGGCTGCTGGTGCTGCGGCTGCCCGTACGCCGGACCGCCCGCGCTCTGTGCGCGCAGCTGCTCGGCCTGCTCCCGGCCCACCTTCTGCTCCGCACCGCAGAACGTGCACTGGGTGAGGTACTTCGTCGAGATCGGGAACAGCGGCACGAAGAACAGAGTGAACTTCGTGACCCGCTTCCTGAGCGTGTGCGCGGCGGGGTTGTGACACCGGCCGCACACCAGGGTCAGTATGGCGAGCTGGTACAGGTATCCCTTGGTGCCGAAGATGATCACGCTGTCGCTTCCTCCCGGGGCACGGCCCGCGCGACACGACGCCGACGGACACGAACTGCGCTTGCGCCCCCCAGTCTGGTGCATGGCGGTGGGAAGCGGGCGGGGGAGGAGGCGTATGCCGCCGGGCGTCCGGACCGGGTGCGGGTACGGGCGTGACGCCCGCGCCCGCACCCGGCCCTCCGCGTCAGCTGCAGGTGCGGTAGTCGTAGCCCGCGATGCGGCCGCTGCCGCTGCCGTCGGGGAAGTGGTAGCGGCCGTCGCTGTCACGGCTGATCGTGAAGTTGCGGACGAGACCGATGTAGGTGTCGACGGCGCCGTTGCCGTCGATGTCCCGCAGCCACTTGCCGGCCTGCGTCCAGGTATCGCGGCCCGCCGAACCGTCGACGCCGAGGCCCTCCCAGAGGTCCTGCCACGCCCTGGTCGCGTTGTAGGTGCCGGTCCCGAAGTCGCCGTCGATCCCGGAGGCGGCGAGCTTGCCGTCGGCCCAGAGGATCTTCTGCCACAGGCACGTGGCGTTGGACTGCCGGTTGGTGCCGGTCGAGACGATGCCCTCGTCGTTCCAGTCGTCGGCGAAGGCCCCGCCGCCGTAGACGTAGGCCCGGCCGCTGTAGGTCCCGCTGGCGGCGGCCGGGGAGGCGCTGAGTCCCAGCACGGCGGCGGTGAGTGCGCCGATCGTCCCGACCATGAGTCTGGCTCGCCTGGTGTCCGTACGCATGGGTGTGTCCTCTCCCTGGGGGACCGGCCCCGTCGGCGGGGCGGGCGCGGGCCGCTCGGGCTCGGCGCGAGACGGGATCTTGCCAGTCCACCATTGACGTGCCCATGATGTTCCGGCCTGCCTGAAAGGCCGAGGTCCTCGGGGGGAATCCGATGCTCCGCATTCATTTCACCGACGCCGACCTGGCCCGCACCCGCGTGGCCCGCGCACCGGATCCGCTGTGGGAGGTCGCGTTCAGCCTGCACCGTTTCCAGACCCGCCAGGGCCGCCGGGCCTACGCCGACTGGTACCGCGCCACCACCCGCGCGCTGAGGGACCGCGGGCTGGCCCGCGCGGTGTCCACCGCGCTCCTGCCGCTGTTCTTCCGCGGCCCCTACTACCCCGACTTCCTCACGCCCGCCGAGTCCCGCGACGGCCTCGCGGCCGGCCTCGCCGCCGTCGAGGACACACCGGCCGGACGGGTGAGCGAGGAGGTGCGCCTGCTCACGAAGGTGTCCACCGTGCCGCCCTGGATGCTGCGGCTGGGCGAGCGGGAGGTCCTGCGGGACGTGACGAGGGCGATCCGCGCCTACCACGACCTTGCGATCGCCCCCTACGGCGAGCGCATCCAGTCGCTGATCGACGCCGACCGCTCGGCCCGCGCCCGCTGCCTGCTCGACGGCGGCACGGAACGGATGCTCGGCGAACTGGGCCCCACGATGCGCTGGCGGCCCCCGGTGCTGCACGTCGACTACCCGGTCCAGGACCGCGACCTGCACTTACGCGGCCGGGGTCTGCGGCTGGTGCCCTCCTATTTCCTCTGGCACGGCCCCGTCGCTCTCGCCGACCCGGCCCTGGACCCCGTGCTCGTCTACCCGCTGCACCATCGCCCGCCCACGCCCGCACCGACCGAACCACCGGGCCACGGAGCCCCGTTGGTCGCCCTGCTGGGCCGCACCCGCTCCGCCGTGCTGCGCGCGGCCGCAGCCGGCGCGACCACCGGCGAACTGGCCCGCCTCGCCGGCGTCTCCGCCTCGGGCGCCAGCCAGCACGCCGCCGTCCTGCGCGAGGCGGGCCTGATCACCAGCCACCGCCGCGCGACGATGGTCCTGCACACCCTCACCCCGCTCGGCGCGGCCCTCCTGCGAAACGCCGAGCGCGCCGAATGAGTCTCAGAGCTCCGAACAAAAAATGAGTCTCAGAGCTCCGAACAAAAGTGGAGCCCAGCTCGCCTTTTGTTCGGAGCTCTCAGGCAAGGGCCCCTTGGGCCGGTGCCGCAGTGCCTCGGCGACCGCACCGGACGGGCGAGTGCGAGGCCCCCTCAGGCGTCCCGCACCAGCAGAAGCGCCTTGCGCACCTCGTCGGCGCGGGGCGAGTCGAGCGCCGTGTACAGCGCCAGCGCCGCCCGGAGGTGGTGCTCGGCGCGCTCCGGATCCCGCAGCGCCTGCCGGACCGCGGCGGTGCCGACGTGGGCGCGGGCCTGTTCCTCCCGCTCCTCGATCCCCGACGCCACCTCCAGCGCCGAGGCGTGCGCGTCGAGCGCCTCGACGTGCCGTCCGGCCCCGTACAGGGCCTCGCCCAGACCGTTGAGGGCCCCGGCCTCGCCGTAGCGCTCCCCGGTCCGCCGGAACAGCTCCAGCGCCCGGCCCTGGTGCGCCGCGGCCTCCTCGTACCGGCCGAGTCCGCTGAACGCGTCGCCCAGGTTGGACAGCGCGTGCGCCTCACCGCCGGTGTTGTCCAGCCGCCGGAACAGGGCGAGGGCCCGCTCGAAGTACCCGGCCGCGGCCGCATGGTCGCCCAGCCGGGCCACGACGATGCCCAGGTTGCCGAGCGCGCTGGCCTCACCCAGCGCGTGACCCGTCGCCCGGTACAGATCCAGCGCTCTGCGGTACCGCTCGATCGACGCCTGGTAGTCCTCCAGCAACTCGTGCACGATGCCCAGATTGTTGAGCACGTCCGCCTCGCCGTGCGCGTCGCCCGCCGCCCGGAACAGCCCGACCGCCCGCTCATGGTGATCGGCGGCCTCCCGGTACTGCCCGCGCAGTTCGTGCAGCACGCCGACGTTGGTCAGATGCCGGGCCTCCCCGGTGCGGTACCCGACGCGCCGGCACAGCGCGAGGGCGGTGTCGTGGCAGCGGTGGGCGCTGTCGTAGTCGCCGAGCCGCCGGTGCACCGCCCCCAGGCAGACCAGCACGTCGGCCTCGCCGCGGGCGTCGCCGGCCGAACGGGCCGCCCTCAGGGCGTGGGTGTGCACGGCCAGGGCGTCGGCGTAGTGCCCGCAGCGCTCGTAATGCCGGTGCAGGGTGGTGGCGAGCCGCACGGTGTGCCCCGACGGGCCGGGCTCCTCGGTCCGCGAGCACAGGGCCACCAAAGTGGGCTGCACGGCGGCCAACCAGGCCCGGCACTCCTCGGCCGTCCGCAGCGGCGGCAGACCGGCGGAAGGCAGGTCGACCACGGGACGCAAGTGCCGTTCGGCCGGGTAGAGCAGGTCCATGGCCGCGGCGGACGCCGCCAGACAGTGGTCCAGCAGACGGGCCAGCGCGGCGTCCCGGTCCCGCGTCGCGTGGTGCCGGACGGCCAGCTCCCCGGCGTAGGCCCGCAGCAGGTCGTGCATGCCGTACCGGCCGGGAGCGGTGCGCTCCACCAGGTGTGCCCCGGCCAGCACGTCCAGCGCCCGCCGGGTGCGGTCCGCGGACTCGCCGGCCAGGGCGGCGGCGGAGTGGACGTCGGCGTCCGGCCCCGGGTGCAGGCCCAACAGCCGGAACAGCCGGGCCGGCAGTTCGGGCAGACGGTCGTAGGACCAGGAGAAGACGGCCCGTACCGCGGCACGGGGGTCCCCGTCGCCGTCCAGCAGGTCCAGGCGCCGTCGCCGGTCGCGCAGTTCGGCCACCAGCGCGGCCAGGGGCTCGGCGGGCCGCGACAGCACCAGCTCGGCCGCCACCCGCAACGCCAGCGGCAGCCGCCCGCACTGCTCGGCCAGCGCCGCGGCCTCGGCCGGCTCGGCGTCCACGCGCGACCCGGTCAGCGTGCGCAGCAGCGCCGTCGCCTCGTCGGGGGAGAGGGCGTTGAGGACCACCCGGTGCGCTCCGTTGACCGACACCAGCGACGCCAGCGAGTCCCGGCTCGTGATCAGCACCCGGCAGGCCGGAGTGCCCGGCAGCAGCGGCCTGACCTGGGCGGCGGAGGCGGCGTTGTCGAGGACGACGAGCAGCCGCCGTCCGTCGACGGCCGTCCGGTAGCGCGCCGCCCGGTCGTCGAGCCGCAGCGGGATCTCCGTCCCCGGGACGCCGAGCGCGGTGAGGAACCCGGCGAGCGCCTGCGCCGCGGACACCGGTTCCTGCGGGTCGTAGCCGCGCAGGTCGACGTAGAGCTGACCGTCGGGGAAGGCGTCGCGGACCCGGTGCGCCCAGTGGACGGCCAGCGCGGTCTTGCCGACGCCGGCCGTGCCCGAGACGGCGGAGACGACGACCGCCGCCGCCCGGCAGGCGTCCTGACCATCGAGCAGATGCCGTGTCAGATCCGCGAGTTGATCTTCTCGGCCAGTGAAAGCACGTACGTCCATCGGGAGTTGGGCCGGGACGCAAGCGGTGGCGACGGGAGTCGTGGCGGGCGCGGGGCACGGCGCGCCCGGCGTCGGCTGCCCGCCGTCCCTCTCGCTCAGCAACTCCTCGTACACCGAACGCAGTTCACGTCCCGGGCCCACGCCCAGCTCGTCGGTCAACTGCCGCTCGGCGGTGGTATAGGCCTGCACGGCCTCCGCCGTCCGGCCGGCCTCGCCCAGAGCGCGGACGAGCATCACGGCCAAGGGCTCGGCCAGGGGATGCTCGGCCGCCAACGGCGCGAGCAGGGCGGGCACTTCCTCGGGCCTCCCCTCGTGCCGGACCGCCCCCGCCCAGGCGAGCGCCGCCTCGATCCGCTCGCTGCTCCACACGGCCCGCACGCGCTCGGCCCACGCTCCCGACAGCTCCGGCAGCGGCGCACCACGCCACAGCCCCAGCGCCTCCCGAAGGACACGGGCGCGCTCCGCCACCGAGGGACACGCGCGGCCCCGGGCGACGAGCGCGCGGAAACGCAGCAGGTCGACGGCGTCGTCGTCGGCCTCCAGGACGTAGCCGCCGGACGCTCTGACGATACGGAGCGCGGCCGCCTCGGCCCCCCGCGCGTCGGCTTCCGTCGTCGCGTCGTCCAGAAGCCGGCGAAGTCGGCTGATGTGCGCGTACAGGACCGATCTCGCCCCGTCGGGCGGCTCGGCGTCCCACACACGGTCGATCAGGGCGTCCACCGGGACGGGCCGCCCCGCGTCCGCCGCCAGCGCCGCCAGGACCGCTCGCCGGCGCGGCTGCCCCACCTCGCGCACGCGCCCCGCGACCCGCAGCTCAAGGGGGCCGAGCAAGTGCAGTATCACCGCTGACGCCGGGCTTCCACTCGTCCTCCGATAGATCCGTTCGCCGTGACGCGCCGGCACACCGCCTGCCGTCACAAGGTTTTCGCAAGGTCCACCGTAGATCCTCACGGCGCAGGTCGTCAGGCGTTCCGCCGCACGAACCAGCCCCACCGGATCGGACCCTGACGAAGCGTCACACCGGCTGCACGCGGGTCCCTGTCGTACGGGGTTCGGCAGGGACCCGGCGAGCAGGACGCAGAACACCCCAAGAGGAGACAGAAGATGAACCTTCGGCGCTGGGCCGCGGCCGCGTCCGTCCTGATGATGGCCGGGGCGGGCACCGCCGTCGCCGCCCCCGCGAGCGCGGCCCCCACCGCGAGCTGCTACGGCTCGTCCTGCGAGGGCAAGGACCCCGACACGTACTGCTCGGACGACGCCAAGTCCCCCGTGGCCGGCGTCTGGCTCGGCCAGGCGTTCGTCGAGCTGCGCTACAGCCCGAGCTGCCGGGCGGCGTGGGCGCGCATCTCCCGCGCGAGCTACGACACGCGCGACCAGTTCACCCCGTACGCCACGGTCCGCCGCAACTCCGACGGGCGCGAGTACTCCTGCTCCGTGCCGGTGGGCGGCACGAGCTGCTACACGCGGATGGTCAACGACGTCAACGTGACCTCGTTCGCCAAGGGCATGTGGGACAGCGGCGCGCGGACCTACGAGGGCCACACGTCGAGCTACTGAGACGCACGGTCGTGAAACGGGGTCCGTCGCAGGCGGCGGACCCCGTACCCGTGTCCGCCGCCTGCCCCCCGGGCCGGGTCAGTCGACCGGCCAGGTGTGCACCGGGGCGTTGAGGTGCATGTAGTCGATGTACAGCTGCGTCATCCGGCGCAGCGCCTCGTGCCGGCCCGCGTGGTCGGCGTCCTCGATCCGGTGGAACATCTCCTTCTGCCACACCGCCCCGTTGCGGCCGGTCACGCACCGCTGCTCGATCACGCCGAGCAGCGGCTCCCGCCACGACGCGTCCATGCCGGACAGCTCCAGCCCCCGGTGCGCCAGCGGCAGCAGCCGCCGCAGGACGAGTTCGGGCACCGGCACCTCGCCCATCCCCGGCCAGTACAGCGGCGCCTCGATGCCTTGCCGGGCCGCCATGTGCAGGTTGTCCTCGGCGGCGGCGAAGGACATCCGGGACCACACCGGCCGCTCCTCCTCCACCAGGGCGCGGGTGAGCCCGTAGTAGAACGCCCCGTTGGCGAGGGTGTCCGCGACGGTCGGCCCGGCGGGCAGCACCCGGTTCTCCACCCGCAGATGCGGCATGTCGTGGGCCACGGCGTACACCGGGCGGTTCCACCGGTAGATCGTCCCGTTGTGCAGGGTCAGCTCGGCCAGCTCGGGGATGTCGCCCTCGTCCAGCGTCCGCGCCGGCTCCTGCTCGTCGCACAGCGGCAGCAGGGCGGGGAAGTAGCGCAGATTCTCCTCGAACAGGTCGAAGACGCTGTTGATCCACCGCTCGCCGAACCACACCCGGGGTCGCACCCCCTGAACCTTGATCTCCTCCGGGCGGGTGTCGGTGGCCTGCTCGAACAACGGGATCCGCGTCTCGTGCCACAGCTCCTTGCCGAACAGGAACGGCGCGTTCGCCGCGAGCGCGACCTGTACGCCGGCGGTGGCCTGCGCCGCGTTCCAGTACGCGGCGAACTCCTCCGGGGAGACCTGGAGATGGAACTGCGTGCTGGTGCACGCGGCCTCCGGGGTGATCGTGTCCGCGTACGTCCGCAGCCGGTCGACGCCGTCCACCTCGATCCGCAGGTCCTCGCCGCGCGCCGCGAAGACCTGGTCGTTCAGCAGACGGTAGCGCGGGTTCTCCGAGAGCGATCCCTCGCCCACGTCCTCCTGCCGCAGCGTGGGCAGGATGCCGATCATGATCAGCCGGGCGGCGACGGTCCTGGCGCGCTCGTCGGCGTGGTTGAGCGCGGCGCGGATCTCCGACTCCCAGGACTCCGGGCCGCCCTCCGTCAGCCGGCGCGGCGGGACGTTGATCTCCAGGTTGAACCGGCCCAGCTCGGTGGACCAGGCCGGATCCGCTATCGCCTCCAGCACGTCGTTGTTGCGCATGGCCGGCTCGGCCTCGCCGTCGACCAGGTTCAGCTCGATCTCCAGCCCCACCCGGGGCCGCTCCGACTCGAAGCGGGAGTCACGCAGCATCTGCGCGAGCGCGTCGAGGCATTCCTGCATCTTGATCCGGTACCGGCGGCGGTCCTCGCGGGTGAAGACCATCGCCGGGACGTCCCGTCCCATCGGCCCTCCCGGCACTCCCCTCCAGCGAACCTGACCACTCCAGCGTCGCACCACCCGGCGGGGCGGACCATACGGGAGGAGCGCGGGGGCGCTGGGCGAACGCCGCCGGACCGGCGCGCGGCGGGACCCTCAGCGCCAGCCGAAGCGGCGGTCCACCACGGCCGCGAACTCCTCCAGCGTCAGCACCGAGTCCCCGTTCTGGTCGGCGGCGTCGAACAGGGCGGAGGAGGCGTCCGCGTCGCCCAGCGCCCAGAACGGCAGGTCGCCCGAGGCCGCCAGGACCGGGCCCTTTCTCCGCAGCGCGACGATCACTTCCTCACGTGTCAGCGTGCCGTTCGCGTCGAGGTCGAGCGCCTCGAACAGTTTTCGCGCCTTGTCACTCGCCATGTCGTCCCCGTTTCTTCAGCGCCGGTCCGGCGCCGGCTGCCCCGGCGCCCGTCCGTCACCGGCTGTTTCAGCGCCCGTCCGGCGCCGTCGGGCGGGCCGGCCCGCCGCGCTCACCCACGCAACGCCTCCCGCCCCGCCCGGGTTCCCGGTACGGCGGACCTCTCGCGCGCCCACCCGTACAGCACGATCGAGCACACCGCCGCGACCGCGCACCAGGTCGACACGAACTCCAGCCGCCACAGAGCCCAGCATCCCGCCGCGCCCACCGCGACCAGGCTCCCCAGCCCCACCAGCCACCGGTCGCCCGACAGCAGCAGGGCTCCGACGGTGGCCGGCAGATAGCCCGCGACCAGCAGAGCGGGGTGGGAGAGATCGACGGCGTAACCCACGGTGTGCCCGCGGATCTCGGCCGTCACCGGGCCGGTCGCCAGCGCGTACCCGAGCACCGCGGCGGTGACCACGCCTACCGCCAGCGGGACGAGGAGCCGGCGCCGGGCCCGCGGCGACGCGGCGCACACCGTCCCCGCCGGCACCCAGACCGCCAGCAGGGGCAGCGCGATGACGGCCCAGACCACGGTGGCGGGCCCTCGCCCACCGTCCGACGCCCACACCGCCGCCTCGACGAGCTGATGGGCGCCCAGCAGCAACGGCAGCGCGGCGAGCGGCAGTTCCGTCCTCCGCCGCACCCGTGCCACACAAGCCACCCCGACCGCGCCGACGCCGGCTCCCGCCACCAGATCGGCCGTCGCACTCCAGCACATCGGTTCACCGCCAGGGGTCGGGGAGTGGTGCCGTGGCTCACGGACCCTTGCCCCTCGGGCTCCTGATCCAATCCTGCCGCGGGGCGAAGGGGTGACCGGCGAGCCGCGAGCCGATGAAGCCGCCCCGGCGGAAGGGGAGTTGCTCGTTCAGGTCCGGTCGATGGTTCCGCCATATGGACCTGGTGACCAAGACGATCTTCGTGCGGGCATGCTGCCTCGCATCGCTGAGGAAATACGCGAGGCATACCTGTCGGGCGCCGAACGGGCTGTGCACCTCGACGACCTGGTTTCTGAGCGTGGGCGCTCAGTGCCGGACGCCCGAGGCCACACTCGCCGTCGCGGTCGGCGTCCTCGTCGCGGCCGCCCGCGACCGGCACGGCGATCAAGCCGTGCTGCATGCGCTCGCCAGGCGTGAACGTGATGCCGGCCAGGCCCTGCATGTGCTGCAGGAAGCCCGGCCGTTGCCTTCGGCGGCCGCCGGATAGCGTGCCGGCATGACGATGACGAGGAAGCGGCGCGTTCTGTACCGGCAGGGCACCGGGTTCTGGCGGATGACGGCCAAGTGGGCTGTGGTCTTCGGGGCCCTGTCCCTGCTGGACGGCGGGCTGCTCCGCTCGTGGGGCGACGCGCTGGTCTGGCCGTTGATCGGGATCCTGCTGTGGGTGCCGTTCGGCATCGGCGTCATCTGGTACCCGAAGAAGGACCAGCGCATCCTGCTGACGACACGCGAACTGCGGGTACGGCGTAACCGGTTGTCGATGGAGGAGGTGAACCTGCTGCACGTCGCGCGGCTCTGGCTGGAGGGGCGCTCGACCGCGGACGATCAGCCGGTGCTGGAGTGGGTCCGGCGCGACCGGGTGGTGTGGGTGCCGTTGCGGGACGGCCGGGCGTTCGGCCTGGAGCTTCGCGACCCGGCCGCATTCGCCGAGGCCTTGGGTGCCTTCGCGGTCGCGGCGTGCGGCGGGCCGGAGGTCGTCCGCGCGAAAGCCGCGGCGGCGGCCTACCCCGAGCCGCGCCCGATGCGGGCCCGCTCGTCCACCGGCGACGGCGGCTCCTGGCCGGATGTCCTGGACATCTTCAGCTGACACCGTCGGCCGCAGGCCCGGACCCGGCTCCCGCGGAATCCGGTGGCGCGAAGGCGAGGCCGTTCAGGAGAGTGGGCGCATGCGACTCACGGCGATCACCCTCGACTGCCCCGACCCGCCGGCTCTGGCCGCGTTCTACGCGCACGCGACGGGTCTTCCGCTGCACCACGCGTCGGGTGAGGACTTCGCCGGACTCGTCGGTGAGGGTGGTCTGCTGCTCGGCTTCCAGCGGGTCGACGACTACGAGCCCCCGCGCTGGCCGGGGCAGAGCGTGCCGCAGCAGATCCATCTCGACTTCGCCGTCGACGACCTGGACGCCGCCGAGCAGCGGTTGTCGCAGCTGGGCGCTGCCCGCCCCGAGTCACAGCCGGGCGGTGACCGCTGGCGCATCCTCACCGACCCGGCCGGCCACCCCTTCTGCCTGACCCTGCCCAAGGGGGACGGCGCATGACGGGGGACGCGCTGCTGACCCGGGTGCACGGGTTGTGGGAGCGGCTGGCCGCCGTGCCGGGGCCGTTCCCGACGGGCGGCGGCGTCCTGATCGTCCACTCGCCCCGGTCACGGCTGTGCCCGCCGGGGTGGGCCGGGATCGTCCGGCTGGAGGACGGTGTGCTCGTCACCGGGCCCGACGAGCCGAGCACCGGCATGCTGCGACGGGCGCTGGCCGGGACGCCCGTGGACGCACTGGTCCGGGCGGACGCCGTCGCGGCGAGGCTGCCCGTCGCCGACGTGCTCGGGCCCGCCGTCCTCGCGTATCTCCCGACCGACCGCTTCCGGCCCGTCGCGGCACAGGTCGCGGCCCTTCCCGCAGGTCACGACGACATCCGCGCGCTGATAGCGGCCGCAGGGCCCGAGGACACGGAGGAGAGCGGTCTCGCCGACGTCGATTCGCCGGTGTTCGTCCTGCGGGACGGCGCGGACGTCGTGGCCGCAGCGGGATACACGAGCTGGCCGGAGTCGACCGCCCATGTGTGCGTCCTGACCGCGCCGGGCCGCCGCGGGCGCGGGCTGGCGCGGCGGACCGCCTCCGCTGCCGTGGGCCACGCGTTCGACGCCGGCCTGCTGCCCCAGTGGCGGGCCCGCTCAAAGGCGTCCCGGAGGGTGGCCGGGGCGCTGGGCTTCAGAGAGATGGGCGCCCAGCTGAGCGTCCGTCCGGACGTCGTCCGTTGAGGCGGGTCAGGACAGTGCGGACTGCGCCGGGCGGAAGCACGCCGTGACCGTCTTGCCGTGCGGGCAGGGCCGGGTCTCCCAGCTGTCGGCGAGTGCGTCGACGAGCATCATCCCGCGGCCGCCGACGCGTTCCGTGCTCGGCGGCTTAGGGCTCGGCAGGTCGGGCGACCCGTCGTGGACGGCGATGTGCAGACACCGGCTGTCCCAGGTCATGACCAGCTGGGCGCTGCTGCGCGCATGCCGGTGGGCGTTGGTGACCAGTTCGGAGACGGTGAGCAGGACGGAGTCCACCGTCTGTGGGTCGTCGCTGGTCCAGCCCAGCGTGTCGAGATGTCGGCGGGCCCAGTCACGGGCCTCCTTGACGGAGCTGTTTATCGGTAGAGCGCGGGCCCAGCCCACTGCACGCACCGCTGATCGGTCCACGGTGTTCCCTCCCTCGATCGGTGCCGCTGAGACAGCGTCTACCCTTCGGAAGCGGCATGAAGCCGGACAACCGGGCACCCGGCCGAACCCGCGGCGCCGACGGCGCCCCGTCCCTCGCCGTCACACCCGGCCCGCCGTACCCGCACCCGCCGGCGTACCCGCGCCGTCCGCGCCTGGGGGGGCCGGGGCCCGGAACCGGCGGACGGCCGTCTGACCTGCCCCGACAGGACGGGCCGACGGCTTATACAGTAGGTCGTGTGACAGAGGAACACCGGTGAGAGCGGCACGCGGCCTGTCCACGCTGGACGAGGTGGAGAGCGGCGACCACGTCTGCCAGCTCCTGGAACCGGCCGAGACCGCGGGCGAGCGCAGCCGCGCCTTCGTCGCAGACGGCGCGCTCTTCGGCGACAAGATCGTCATCGTCGGACCCGACGGCGGAGCCCCCCGCCGCCTCCCCGACGCCCCTGCCCCCGTGCTCATCGACCCCGCGCGGCTGGACGGATCGCTGCTCGCCGCGGTGCGCCGCGAGGCCGAGAACGCCGGACGCGAGGGCTTCCGCGCCGTGCGCATCCTGCGCCATGTCACGGCCGACCGTACCGGCGCCCCTCCCGACGGCATGCTGCAGAGCGAACTGGATCTGGAGGAGTTCGCCGCGGACAGCGGCGCCATGGTCCTGTGCACCTACCGCCCCGCCGACTGGGACCCGCCCACTCTCGATCAAGTGACGTGTGTGCATCCGCACCATGTGGGCAGCCGACCCGCAGCGCCCGAGTTCCGGGTGTTCAGGACCGGAGAGGGACACTGGACGGTGACAGGAGTCATCGACTCCGCGGGTGCCGCGGCGTTCGGCGCGGTGCTGCGCAACCTCGTCGCCCACGCCCCGGTGGTGCGCCTGATGTGCCACGAGCTGGAGTTCTTCGACGCGTCGGGGATGAGCGCACTGGCCGACGCGGCACGGTACCTGCCCGACCGACAGGTGATCATCGAGGGGGCCAACGAGACCGTGCGGCTGTGCTGGAAGTTGTCGGGATTCGCCGCGCCCGAGGTACCGGTGGTGATCTCGCCATGACCGACCGCACTCCGGCCGACACGCCGGACCAGAGCTCCGGCTACCGGCACGAGCTGTATCCGTACCAGGGCCGCGAGGCGTTCCTCGACGGCACGCTCGGCTTCATCCACGAGGCGCTCGACGGCGACGAGGCCGTGGTCGTGGCCGTCCCGCAGCACAAGGTGTCGCTGCTGCGCGCCGAACTCCCCGAGCTGTCGACCGTCCGTTTCGTCGACACCGACTCCGTCGCCCACCACCCGGGGCGGCTCATCGCCGCCTGGCAGGGATGGATCCACGAGCACGCCGTCGACGGCCGTCCGGTGCGCGGCATCGGCGAGTCCAGCTGGGAGGACGCGCACAGCCGGGCCGAGGTCCGGGAACTGCGCTATCACGAGTGGCTCCTCAACAAGGCCTTCGCCGACAGCCCCGCCTGGCGGCTGCTGTGCCCCTACGACACCGACGGCACGAACGCCGACCTGACGGCCATGGCCCGCTGCCACCCCGAGCTGCGTCAGGACGGCCGCAGCCGGCCCAGCGAGGGCTACGACGCCGAGGCCGCCTACGCGTTCGAACACATGGGCGGCCCCTGTGACCCCTTCGAGGAACTGTGGTACGGGACGGGAGACCTCGCCGCGGTGCGCGCCCGGATCGCCGAGTGCGCCGAGCGCAACGGTCTGGACGGGGTGCGGCTGCGCGAACTGAGCATCGCCGCCACGGAGATCGCCGGCAACAGCATCAAGCACGGCGGCGGCCGGGGCATGCTGCGTACCTGGGTCGACGAGGACCGCATGATCTGCGAGTTCTGGGACCGCGGCCACATCGAGGACCCCCTCCTCGGCCGGGTGCGGCCCCATGCCTCCCAGGTGGGCGGCCGCGGCCTGTGGCTGGCCCACCAGCTCTGCGACCTCGTGGAACTGCGGTCCACCCTCGAGGACGGCACGACGGTCCGCCTGCACAGCGCGCTGCGCCGCTGAGCGTCCGCGGGCGACGTCCGGTCCGTCCCGGCCGGCGCCGCCCCCGTGCAGCCCTCGGCTTCCCCGGGGTGCGGGGCGCGGGTGCGGCCCGCACGGTGGAGACAAGGGCGCCGCGCCCGTCGCGGGCCCGGAGGAAGCACCGCCGTCATGAGGAGCGCCGCCATGGCCAAGGGCAGCAGCCGCAAGGAGGAGCCGTCCGAGGGCGACAAGGTCGCCTGGAGCAGTCACGGCTCCGAGACCACCGGAACCGTGGAGAAGAAGATCACCGAGCGGACGAAGGCCGCCGGCCGCACCGTCGACGCCTCCCCGGACGATCCCCAGTACGAGGTCCGCAGCGACAAGTCCGGCCGTACGGCCGTGCACAAGCCGTCCGCCCTGAAGAACCGCGGGAAGAAGTGAGCGCCGGCCCCGCGACGGCGCCCGGAGCGAGGGGCCGGCCGGGGCCGGCCCTCGGGTCCCGGGGCGCCGGCGGCGCCCGTCATCTGCGATAGCCGAGGACGGTCATCATGCCGGACTCCGAGTGGTACTGGTTGTGGCAGTGCAGCATCCACAGTCCGGGGTTGTCGGCCATGAAGTCGAAGACGAGCTTGCGGTGCGGCAGGACGAGCGCGGTGTCCTTGCGCGTCCCGACCGAGTCGATGCCCGTCAGGGCGAAGGTGTGGCCGTGCAGATGCACGGGATGCCACATGTCGGTGGCGTTGACGACGGTCACCCGCACCCGTTCCCCCTCGCGGACGGGGTGGCGCTGTTCGACGGAGTAGGGCTGGTGGTCGATGGCCCAGTCGAACTTCTCCATGCCGCCGGTCAGCCGGAAGCGCATCTCGCGGTCCGGCTCGCGGTCGCTGAAGGCCACGGACTCCGCCGGTACGAGCCGACGGGCCGGCACGACCCTGCCGTCCAGCTCGTCCGGGTGCACGAAGGGGCCCGGGGTCCCCCCGCTGCCGGTGCGCAGCACGGCCAGGGCCCGGGCGTCCTTGCCCTCGGCCAGCGCGACCAGCGGGAACACCCCGTCCTGCGCGGTGACCAGCACGTCGTAGCGTTCGGCCATGCCGATCAGCAGCGCGTCCGTCTCCTTGTGCTCCACGGGATAGCCGTCGGTGTGGGTCACCGTCATCCGGTGGCCGCCCAGCGCCACCCGGAACGCGGTGTCGCCGCCGGCGTTGATGATGCGCAGCCGGATCCGGTCGCCGGGGCGGGCCTGGAAGACCGAAGGGGCCAGCGGCAGACGGCCGTTGACGAGGTAGTGCGGGTAGTCGACGTGGCCGCCCGGGCTGTGCAGCATCCGGCTGCGGGAGTGGCGCAGGATGCGGGACGGGCCGGTGGAGCCGCCGGACGACGACCGGGCGCCGGAGGCGGGGCCGTGGCCCGAGCCGTGGTGGTGGGAGAGGTCCTCGCCCATGTCCATGGGCGCCGCCCGGCCGCCCCGCAGCTGGGAGAGCACGGCGTCCGGGGTGGAGCCGTTCACGCCGTCCAGCCAGTCGTCCAGGACGACGACCCACTCCTTGTCGTAGGACAGCGGCTCCCGGGGGTCCTCGACGATCAGCGGGGCGTACAGACCGCGGTCGAGCTGCATGCCCGAGTGGGAGTGCAGCCAGTACGTCCCCGGGTGCGCCACCGCGAAGCGGTAGTGGAAGTCCGCGCCGGGCCTGATCGAGTACTGCGTGAGGCCTGGCACGCCGTCCATGTCGCAGCGCAGCCGCAGACCGTGCGAGTGCAGCGTCGTCGCCTCGGGCAGGTGGTTGGCGAGCGTGACGGCCAGGACGTCGCCCGAGCGGACCCGGATCTCCCGGCCCGGCAGCGTGTCGCCGTACGCCCACGATCTGACGGTCAGGCCGCCGAGGTCCAGGGCGGTCTCCACGGCGGTCAGTCTGACCTCGCGGACCGGGCCGGACCCGCGGGCCGCCTCGGCGGCGAGCACCTCGGGGCCGGACGGGTCCACGTACCCCCGGGGCCCCTTGGGGACGAAGCCGCCGGCATGACCGCTTCCGGCGGCCGGGCCGGACGCCGAGGGGCGGTCGGCCCCGGCGCGAGGACCGGCCGCCGACCGGGAGTCGGGGCCGGTCCCGGAGCAGCCGGCCAGGGCTCCCGAACCGGCGGCCGCGATCGATGCACCGAGCACGGTGCGCCGTGTATGTGTGTGCATAACTGAATAACACATGTCTTATAGTCATATTTGGGTGATTCCGGGCGGCGTGTCCGTCCGCCAGTGCCCTCGTCGCGGCGGCGAAGGCCGGGGCGCGCGGGAACGAAGGACGACGAAACCGCCGCTCAGGGGGAGCGGCGGTTCCGTCGGAGCCCGGTGAGACCCCGCCTCACTCGACCTTGGCCCAGTCGAGCGTGCGTTCCACCGCCTTCTTCCAGTCCGCGTAGCCCTGCGCCCGCCGGTCCTCGGACCACTGCGGCTCCCACCGCTTGGACTCCTGCCAGTGGGTCCGCAACTCATCGGTGTCCCGCCAGAATCCGGTGGCGAGCCCCGCCGCGTACGCGGCGCCGAGCGCGGTGGTCTCGGCGACGACCGGCCTGCTGACCGGCACACCGAGCACATCGGCCTGGATCTGCATGCACAGGTCGTTGGCGGTCACGCCGCCGTCGACCTTGAGCACGTCCAGGTGCACCCCGGAGTCCTGCTCCATGGCCTCGACCACGTCGCGGCTCTGGTAGCAGATGGCCTCCAGCGTCGCCCTGGCCAGGTGACCGTTGTCGTTGTAGCGCGCGAGGCCCACGATCGCGCCGCGTGCGTCGGAACGCCAGTACGGCGCGAACAGGCCCGAGAACGCGGGCACGAAGTACACGCCGCCGTTGTCCTCCACGGTGCGCGCGAGGCTCTCGCTCTCCGCCGCGTTGGCGATGATCTTCATCTGGTCGCGCAGCCACTGCACCGCGGACCCGGTCACGGCGATCGATCCCTCCAGGGCGTACACCGCCGGGCTGTCGCCGAACTGGTACGCCACGGTGGTCAGCAGCCCGTGCTGCGAACGCACCAGCTCCGTGCCGGTGTTGAGCACAAGGAAGTTGCCGGTGCCGTAGGTGTTCTTTGCCTCGCCCGGCGCGTAGCAGACCTGCCCGACCGTGGCCGCCTGCTGGTCGCCGAGCACGCCCGCGATGGGGATCGCCGCCCGCAGCGGCCGGGAGGTGCGGGTGACGCCGTAGGCCTCGCGGTCGGACGACGGCTTGATGGTGGGCAGCATCTCGCGGGGGATCCCGAAGAAGCCCAGCAGCTCGTCGTCCCAGTCGAGGGTCTCCAGGTCCATCAGCATGGTGCGGCTGGCGTTGGTCACGTCGGTGGCGTGGATGCCGCCGTCGGGACCGCCCGTGAGATTCCACAGGACCCAGGCGTCGGTGTTGCCGAAGAGGGCGTGACCCTGCTGTGCGGCCTCGCGGACCCCGTCGACGTTCTCCAGGATCCACTGGATCTTGCCGCCGGAGAAGTACGTCGCCGGCGGCAGGCCCGCCTTGCGGCGGATGACGTCGCCCTTGCCCGAACGCTCCAGCGCGGCGGCGATGGAGTCGGTGCGGGTGTCCTGCCAGACGATGGCGTTGTAGTAGGGGCGCCCGTTGCGCGGATCCCACACGACGGTGGTCTCGCGCTGGTTGGTGATGCCGATCGCCGCGAGGTCGTCCGGGGACAGGTTCCCGTGCCGCAGGGCGTTCTGGATCACCGAGTTGGTGCGCTCCCAGATCTCCACCGGATCGTGCTCGACCCACCCTGACTGCGGGAGGATCTGGGCGTGCTCCAGTTGGTGCTTCGCCACCTCGTTGCCGGAGTGGTCGAAGATCATGAAACGGGTGCTGGTGGTCCCTTGGTCCACCGCGCCCACGAAGTCAGCCATGGATTACCGCCTCTGTTGCGGGGATCAGCACCTCAGGGTGCGGGCAGGGGGTCCTTCGATGCGGGGATCGTCATTCCTCGGGCGTGGGGACACGGCCGGGGGGCTCCGGCTCCGCCGTGGGAAGGAAGTGGCCGACCAGGACCTTGTACAGGCCCGCGCCGAGCAGGCCGCCGATCAGCGGACCGATGATCGGCACCCAGAAGTACAGATTCCCGTACTGATCTCGCCAGGCCGTGCCGTACCCCGTGATGAAGCTGGCCAGTCTGGGGCCGAAGTCACGCGCCGGGTTGATCGCGTAGCCCGCGTTGGTGCCCCAGGCCATGCCGATGGCCACGACGACCAGACCGATGATGAACGGCGCCAGGTTGGCGCCCGGCGGCGTGTTCAGCAGATCCGTGATGGCCAGGATCAGCAGCAGCAGGATCGCGGTGCCGATGATCTGGTCACGGAACGCCCCCCACTCGTGGACCGGCAGGTTCGGATTGCCGTTGGCCGGGAGAGTGGAGAAGACGCCCTGGGTCTTGATGGTGTGACCGGGGTCGGCCTTCGCCAGCGCCTCGGTGTAGTTCCAGCGCACGATCAGAGCCGCCACGAAGGCCCCGGCCGTCTGGGCCAGCGCGTAGGGCGCCACCCTGCTCCACGGGAACCCCTTGAACGTGGCCAGCGCGACCGTCACCGCCGGATTGAGGTGGGCACCGCTCAACCGGGCCGCGACGTACACGCCCAGCGTGACGCCGAGGCCCCAGGCCCAGGAGATGCTGTCGTGGTTCCCGAGCCCGCCCGGCGGTGTCGTCAGGGCACCGCCGGCGACGACCTGGGCCACCACGCCGCAACCGAAGAGAATGAGGATCATGGTGCCGGCGAACTCGGCCGACAATTCGCCGATCAACCCCGCCCTTTTGAATCGCTCAGCCATGGAAGCCCGCTTCCCGCCGGTTCCTCACCGGCTTTCGAGTGCCCGAGCTCTCACCAGATCAGCATAAGTCGGTCATAAAGGGTGCGCAGATCAACGGCTTCCCGGGGCACCCGTTGATCGGACGACAAGGCCGGTGTCACCCGTGCCGGTGATCACGGCCGCTTACGGCCCTGGGCGAGGTCTCCCGGCGGCAGGGTGGGGGGATGCGTCGTTCTTCCTCTCTCGTGGCGGTGCCCTTTTCTGTCGTGGTGGTGCTGGCCGCCGGGCTGCTCGTCGGGGGCTGCGTGGCCGTGCCCCGTGGCGAACCGCAGCGGCCCGCCACGGGGAGCGCCACGGCCGACGTCCGGCCGTCCGCGCCCGGACCGTCGGCCGGCCGGCCCGACGGCCCGCCCACCGGTCGGGCCGCGCTCGTCGGCACCGGTTCCACGCCCAGCGCCCTGCGGACGTCCCGGCCCCGGGAAGCCGCGCCGGACGTGCGGCCGCGCAAGCGGGCGACGCGCGAGGCGCCCGAGCCGAACCGGCGCCGGGCCGGCGTCCGCGCGCCCCGCCCGGCCCCTGCCCCGGGCGCGCCCCGGCGGCGGTCCGGCCATTCGCGCACCGCGCAGTCGCCGTACGCCGACTACGACCTGCGCACCGTGTGCGGCTGGTCGCATCAGGCGCCTGTGTCGCCCTCCGTGCGGCAGCTCTGCGACGCCTACGTCCGCTGACGGCTCCGTCGAGAGCCGGCTACTCGCCCGACGGGGCCGTCAGCGTCGCGCCCAGCGCCACCGGAGCGCCGAAGTTCGGCGTGCCGTCGGCGTTCCACGTGAACTTCTGAGCCCTGGTGGAGCGGTTCATGTCGCAGCCGCCGCCCGCCGAGCTGTTGGCGTGGTAGACCATCCAGTCCTCACTCCCGTCGGGCGACTTGAAGAAGCCGTTGTGCCCGGGCCCGTACACCCCGCTCGCGTCGGAGCGCTGGAAGACCGGGTTCGGCGACTTCACCCAGGACGAGGAGTTCAGCGGGTCGCCGCCGTTGTAGGTGAGCATGCCCAGCTTGTAGTCGGGCGTGGAGCAGTGGCTCGCGGAGTAGACGATGAACGTCCTGCCGCCCCGCTGGAGCACTTCGGCGCCCTCGTTGACCGCGCCGCCGACGGTCTCCCAGCCGTAGGTCGGCGTGGACAGCAGCCTGCGGGTGCCGTTCGCCGTCCAGGGGTTGGACAGCGGCCGGATGAACATCGGCTGCGAGCCGTTGTAGAAGGTGCCGAGCAGATAGAGCTTGCCGCCCAGCTGCAGGATGCTCGGGTCCAGCTCCCAGGTGTTGTCCTGGGTCGGGTCGAGCAGGTCGGCCTTGAAGGTGTACGGCCCCATCGGGTCCGTACCGGCGCTCTCCAGCACATGGATCCGCTGGGTGCCCAGGTCGTACGGCTCCCTCCCGGCCGTGTAGTAGAAGTACCACCGCTTTCCGTTCGGGCCGTCGAGGAGGTGGAACTCCGGAGCCCACATGGTGCCCGCCCCGTTCGGCCGGGTCAGGTTGAAGATCACCTGGTCGGCGGCCGTGGCGAGGCCCCCCAGGGTGCGGGACTTGCGCATGGTGACCGTCGAGTTCCAGGTCGTGGTGGCGAGGTAGTAGTAGCCGTCGTGGTAGGTCAGCCAGGGGTCGGGCCCGTGCTGGGAGAGCGGGTTGGTGAAGGTCTTCGTGCCCGTGCCGCCGCCGGTGTGCCCGGGAAGCCGCCAGACCCTGCCGTTCGCCGAAGCACAGGGGAGCTGCACCAGGTTGACGCCGGGGGACGGCGAACCGCCGCTGGGCGTCACGCACTTGCCGGAGCTGACGGAGACCAGGTCGAAGGTCTTGTCCGTTCCGCTCACCGACACGGGGACGAGCCGCCACCGCTGGTTGGCCCCGCCGTGGCAGGGCCACTGGATGATCGCCACGTCGTCCGCGGTGGACGCGCCGTACACGTCGACGCACTGACCGGACCGGGTGGTGATCGTGTACGTGTCGCTCGACCCCGAGACGGGGGTGAAGGCGAAGTTCTGGTCGGCTCCGGAACCGCACGAGAACGCCCGTAGCTGCGTCCCCTCGGTCGACGAACCGCCCGGGAGATCCAGGCAGTTGCCGCCGTTCTGGTTCACCCCCGTCGAGGTGAACGTGACGGCTGCGGCGGCGGGCGGCGGCGCCACCAGCAAGGCGACCACCATGGCGAGTACGCCCATCAGCGCGGACAGGCATCTGGAACGAGTCACGGCCCGTACACCTTTGCTTCGAGGAGACCGACGGAGTTGGTGCCGTTGCTGGTGAGAAGCACACGGAGTCGCGTGGTGTTCGTCGCGGTGAACGTGACGGTGTTGTACTGGTTCTTGGCCAGCGGGTAGCCGCTCGCCCCGGGCACGTCGACGTAGGCGCTGCCGTTCCAGTACTGGAGCTTCCATGAGGCGGGCATGTCGATGCCCTGGTCGTCGTCGAAGAAGTACACCTCGGCCTTGCCGACCGTCTTCGCCGAGGGCCAGGTCAGCTCTGCCCACTGCTGTCCGGACTCCGGCCAGGTGCCCCAGCGCGGATTCACGGTGTCATGGGACGACGGCGGGTCGATCCCGTCGTTGACGGCGGTGACGTTCTCCCAGGAGGACGTGTACGACGCGGAAGCCGTCGCCGACGTCGCCAGGTTGGCCGGTGGCTGGACACCGCCCCGGTTGTAGATCTTCACCTCGGTCAGACCGGTCTTGGCGCCGGAGGCGTTGGTGGCCAGCACGCGGACACGTTGGGCGCTGACCGCCGGGAACCGCACCAGGTTGTAGTTGGCCCGCGGTGTCCCCGGGCTCTTGGTCTGGCCGGGCACGTTCACCCACGAACTGCCGTCGTGGTACTGGACGGTGTACGCGGACGGGGCCCGGTAGGCGGTGCTCGCCGGGCGGCTGTCCTTGAAGTACAGGCGCACCTCGTCGAGCGTGCGGGCGGTGCCGAAGTTCAGCTCGTACCAGTCCTGGCTGCCGGGGGAGCCGCCGGCGCCCCAGAACGGCTCGTTGGTGGGGTAGCCGTCGACCGCGCCCGCGGTGGTGCTGCCTGAGCCGGTGTGGGAGGCGGACACCGTCGCACCGGAGGCGAGGTTGGTCAGGTTCGCGGTCAGGTCGACGCCCGCCTTGGCGAACATGTCGACCAGCCGGGGGCTGTCCTGGACGACCTGGTTGGGGGCCTTGAGGCCGGGGACGGCCGCGTGGTGGGTGACCGTGCCGCTCGTGGTGACGTCACCCGTGGCCGGGTCCCAGGTGAAGGGCACCAGCGAGTTCACTGTGGCGACCCGGTTGCCGTCGACGTAGATCGAGTAGCCCTCCGGGACGCCCGGGTAGCGCACCACGCCGTCGGCCGGGTCGTCCCAGACGATGGACAGGTCGGCGCCCCGGTAGCGGAGGTTGTTGACCGTGAAGTGGCTCCAGCCGATGTCGATGGGGGAGAGCTCCACCTTGGCGTCGTTGCGCGGCCGCAGACCGGCGACGTCCTCGATGACGGTCCAGTTGCTGCTGCCGAGGATGTTGTGGTGGATCCAGGACCGGTAGTCGATCGAGCTGCCGTTCCAGTCCGCCCAGAACTCGTTGGCGTCGGGCCACTGGGTGTTGCCGCCGATGTACTGCGCCCAGGCGTTCCAGTAGAGGAGCTTCTTGTAGTCGGCCGCCTTCATCCAGGAGTTGGGGTAGTTGCGCAGCACCGAGGAGTACAGCCGGAACTGGACGGTGGAGTTGATCGTGGAGAAGTTGTTGGAGCCCGGGTTGCCCGCGTCGGCCGCCGCCCTCTTGTCTGCCTGGTTGGCGGTGTAGAAGGGGAAGACGGGGTACTGGGCCGGATCGTCGTACAGGCGCAGGGCCTGCTTGTAGGTCGCGGTGTTCGGCACCGCGCCGACCGCGAAGGGGTAGTAGTTGTTGATCTCCTTCCAGGGCACCCACTCGCCGGTCGACTTCAGCCGGTGCTCGAACAGCTGCCGGCCGGGGTTCCACAGCACGTTGACGATCGCGTCCTTGATCTGGTTCGCCAGCGTGCGCATCTCGGCGGCCTTGGCGGTGTTGCCGGTCGCCTCGTAGGCCTGGGCGGCGGCGAGCGCGCCGCTGTACTGGTAGGCGGACTCGGCGCGGTCCATGTTTCCGGGCTTCCAGTGGAAGGAGACCGCGTCGGCGTCGTTGCCGGTCAGGGCGCCCCAGTCGTACTCGATCAGCTTGTTGTCGTCGTGGTCGTAGTACGCGAGTTGGCCCTTGACGTCACCCTCGGCGTACTTGGCCAGGTTGCCCGCGACGGCCGGCTGGCCGCCGTGGATCTGGTAGCTCTTCCAGGCCGCCTCCGCGATGTACTGGG
This sequence comes from Streptomyces sp. NPDC101166, assembly GCF_044768125.1. Lineage (NCBI taxonomy): Bacteria > Bacillati > Actinomycetota > Actinomycetes > Kitasatosporales > Streptomycetaceae > Streptomyces > Streptomyces sp. NPDC101166. The sequence continues at coordinate 113,136 of NZ_JBIWPF010000004.1, read as the reverse complement.
TGTAGCTGTTGGACCAGTTCTCCGGGTCGCCCGGGTTGTCCAGGAAGCGGCCGCCCTTGGAGGTCTGGCCGACACTGAGCCAGTCCCCGTACGCGTAGGCGGGGTTGCGCAGGTACTTGAGGTCGTCGATGTGCATGGGCTGGGTGAGCGCGATCGCGTTGTTGTAGCCCAGGACGCCCTCGGTCGAGGTCGGGAACTGGAAGGTCTGGCCCGGGATGTCGGCGTCCAGGTTGTTGAAGCGCATCAGCCACCAGCGGTAGTAGATGCTCTTCTTGATGGCCGGCTCGGGCACGTCGATGTAGGGCACGTTCTGCGCCCACCACAGGTTGTAGGCCCTGACGTGGGTGGCGAACGCGGTCGCGGGGGAGTGGCCGGCGTAGGCGTTGTACTCGGTGAGCGACTCGGGGATCTCGTCGGTGACGAAGCCCATGACCACCTTGGCGGTGACCGTGGCTCCGGCGGCGATCGTCACGGACCGGTCGAGGCCGCCGCCGGTGACGGTGAAGCCGTCGCCGGTGAGCCGGGGGCGGAGGGTGGTGAGGTTGTTCTTGGCGCCGACCTGCCCGGTGAGTTCACTGCCGGTGCCCGTGGTGGCGTACGGGGAAGTCGCCCGCAGGTGCAGTGTGGTGGAACTCGAACCGTTGTTCTTGATCGCCAGGTTGGTCACCGCGACGTTGTTGTCGGTGATGAACTTGGTCTGGTCGACCGTGATCGAGCCGCTGGTGTGCACGCTCTTCCAGTGGCTGGGCGTCTGGCGGCGCCGGCCGACCTGCTCGGTGAAGGCGCCCGGGCTGATCGCGACCGTGTAGGCGCTGTTGTCGTTGATGCTCTCCCAGTAGGCCACCTTGCCGCCGAAACCGAGTTTCGACGGGTCGTGCTCCTTCATGAAAACGGCCCGGCCCCGGCTCATCAGCCAGGGGCCGGCCGGGTCGTCGCCGGAGCGGGCGAGCAGGCGGTCCATCCAGAAGTCAGTGCCCGAACTCTCCGCGTCGTAGATGGCCTTCATCATGTCGCCCGTCGTGTGGGCGACGGGCGGGGCCGGGATCGCGGGGCCGCTGAACGTGGGAAACCCGATGGTCTGCGCGGCGGAGGCCGGGGTGATGGAACAGACGGAGCCGATGACGAGCACGAGGGCGACGAGGAGGCGCTTCATGCGGTGCTCCCTCTCCGGTTGACGGCATGCGGACATGTCATGCGCCTGACACGTGTGCGGGGAAACCGACCTAAAAGGTTTTCGCAACGTAGGAGCGGGCCGGGGAGGTGTCAAGGGGGGCGGGCGGCAGCGGACTTGGCGCGCCGCCCGCCCCTCAGGAGAGCGGCGCCGTCGAACCCCTGATCACCACCCGGCAGGGCAGCGACTCGATCCCCGAGCGCCGCACTCCCGAGATCGCGGTGAACAGGGCGTGCGCGGCCGCCCGCCCGACCTGCTCCAGGTTCATGTCGACACTGGTCAGCGGTGGGCGCGAGGACGACGTCAGGACCTGCCAGTCGTCGAAGCCCATGACCGCCACGTCCTCCGGCACCCGGTGCCCGCGCTCGCGCAGCACGTCCATGACGCCTCGGGCTATCTGGTCGCTGCCGCACAGCACCGCGTCGACGTCCGGGTGCCGGTCCAGCAGCAGCGCGGTGGCCGCCCGCCCCCAGCCCTCCGACCACGCGCCGAACCGCGGTTCGCCGACCAGGGCGAGACCGGCGTCGGCGAGCGCGGCCCGCGCCCCCTCGGCCCGGTCCCGTGCGGCGAGGTAGCCGGGGTCGCCGCTGATGTGCGCGATCCGGGTCCGGCCGCAGGCCAGCAGGTGATCCACGGCGATCCGGCCGGCGTCGACGTTGTCGGGGACGATGGACAGGTCCGCCGGATCGTCCGAGGGCGCGTACGCGTACACGACGGGCACGGGCAGCTCGCGGCCCAGCGACGGCCGGGGGTCGGTCCGGCTGCCGACCACGATGAGGCCGTCGACCCGCCGTCCCAGCAGCGCCCGCACGTGATGCTGCTCGCGGATCGCGTCACCGCGGGCGTCGCACAGGAACACCGCGACCTCGCCCGCGCCGAAGGCGTCCTCGGCGCCCATGAGGATCGGGATGCTGAAGCGGCCCTCCAGGTCGCTGGTGAGCAGGCCGACGGTGCCGGTCCGCCCGGCGAGCAGGCCGCGGGCCAGCTGGTTGGGCCGGAACGACAGCCGCTCGGCCGCCTCGACCACCCGCTGCCGGGTCTCCGCACGCACCTGGCTGCGGCCGTTGAGCGCCTTGGACGCGGTGGCGATGGACACGCCCGCGAGTCGGGCGACGTCGCCGAGCGTGGCGGGATGCGAACGAGAGGGGCCGGTGGCCTGCGTCATGAGGGTTCTCCTGTCACGCGTCGCGTCCGTGAAACCGTACGCGAGAAGTTTCGGACCAGTGCGTCGAGTGCGCTTTCGCGGGTTTCGGCGAGGCCGGTCAAGACGCTCCGTGCAAGGGGATTGACGGGCGGTGAGCGGGGTCCTAGCTTTCAGAAAGCCTTTTCGGTCCGTTTCTTTTCGGTTCGTTTCTGTCGAGGGGGAAGTCATGGGGAGAACGACCGGACCACGCGGACGGATGCGCCGACTCGCCCTCGGCGCGGCCGCGTTGCTCACCGCGGGGAGCCTCATCACCGCCTGCGGGTCGGGCGACGGCGGTTCGCGGAGCGGGGCGGGGGACAAGGCCTCGGACGCGAACGGCGTGGACGACGGCGCCACGCTGACGATGTGGACGCGGGCCGCGACCAGACCCCAGAGCGAGGCGCTGGTCAAGGCGTACAACGCCCACCACAAGAACAAGGTCGAGCTCACCGTCGTCCCCACCGACGACTACCAGGCCAAGGTCGGAGCCGCGGCCGGCTCCCACGACCTCCCCGACCTCTTCGCCTCCGACGTGGTCTTCGTCCCCAACTACACCTCCAGCGGGCTCTTCGCCGATCTCACCGACCGCGTCGACGCGCTGCCCTTCGCCGGCAAGCTGGCCCGGTCGCACATCGAAGCCGGCACGTACGAGGGCAAGAAGTACGTCGTCCCGCACACTCTCGACCTCTCGGTGCTCTTCTACAACAAGGCGCTCTACAAGAAGGCCGGGCTCGACCCTGCGAAGCCGCCCACCACCCTGGCCGAATGGGACCGGCAGGCACGGGCCGTCGACGCGCTCGGCGGGGACGTCAGCGGCACCTTCTTCGGCGGCAACTGCGGTGGCTGCGGCGTCTTCACCTGGTGGCCGTCCATCTGGGCCGCGGGCGACGAGGTCATGAACGACAACGGCACCGAGGCCGAGCTCGACTCCGCCACCGCGAAGAAGGTCTACGACACCTACCGCGGCTGGGTGAAGGACGGCATCGTCGCCCCCGGCGCCCGCGACGAGACGGGCGCGACCTGGACCGGCGTCTTCCCCAAGGGCAAGGTCGGCGTGATGCCCATGCCGTCGACCACCCTGGGCCTGATGCCCAAGAGCCTCGACCTCGGCGTCGCGCCCATCCCCGGCCCCGACGGCGGCAAGTCCACCTTCGTCGGCGGCGACGCCGTCGGCATCGCCGCCACCAGCAAGAAGGCCGACCAGGCCTGGAACTTCCTCGCCTGGTCCCTGGGTGACGAGGCGCAGGTCGAGGTGGTCGCGGCCCACAAGGACGTGGTGGCGCGCACCGACCTGGCCTCCAACAAGTACTCCGACGCCGACCCGCGTCTGGTCGCCGTCAACCAGCTCGTCGCCGACGGCCGCACCCCCTACGCGCTGAAGTTCGGGCAGACCTTCAACGACCCCAACGGGCCCTGGCTGACCCTGATGCGCGACGCCGTCTTCGGCGACGGGGCGTCCGTGGAGAAGGACAACAAGGCGGTCAGCGCGTCGCTGGCCGAGTAGAGCGCCGCCCTTGCGAGCCCCGCGAGTTCCTCCACATCACCCGGCAGAGGAGAGCCATGCAGGTGAAGGCGCCCGACCGGGCGGCCGCCGAGCAGCAGGCCCCACCACGACGCCCGCCAGGCCGCCCCGCCGCCACCGCGGCCCGGTGGCGGCGGTCCCGCACACTCCAGGGCCTCGGCTACGCGGCCCCCACGGCCCTGTTCGTCGCGGTCTTCTTCCTGCTGCCCCTGCTGCTCGTCGGGCAGATGTCCCTCCACGACTGGCCCCTGCTCGCCGGCGACCGCGGCGGCAACGCCCCCGAGAACTACACCGACATCAGCGACAGCCCCCTCTTCTGGCCCGCCGTCCGCTTCACCCTCCTCTACACCGTGGTCGTCACCGTCGTCCTCCTCGGCCTCGCGCTCGGGCTCGCCCTGCTGGTGCAGGAGTCCCGCCCGGGCGCCGGCTTCTTCCGCACCGTCTACTTCCTGCCCGGCGCCCTGGGCCTGGCCTCCGCGTCCCTGCTGTTCTGGGGCCTGTACAGCCCCACCACCGGCCCGCTCAGCAAGATCCTCGAGAAGCTCGGCCTCGTCAGCGACCCGGTGTCCTTCCTGGGCACCCCGACCTCGGCCCTGCTGTCCACGGTGTTCCTCGTCGTGTGGAAGTTCGCCGGCTTCTACATGCTGATCCTCCTCGTGGGCCTCCAGCGCATCCCCCACGAGGTCTACGAGGCGGCGCGGATGGACGGCGCGAGCCGGGCCCAGACCTTCCGCTCCATCACCCTGCCCCTGCTGCGGCCCTCGCTCGCGCTGTCCCTGCTGCTGTGCGTGACCGGATCCCTGCTCGCGTTCGACCAGTTCTTCGTCCTCACCAAGGGCGGGCCCGACAACAGCACCGTCACCGTGGTGCAGCTGATCTACCGGGAGGCGTTCCAGAAACTGAACCTCGGCACCGCCGCCGCCCTGTCGATCATCGTGCTCGCCGCCCTGCTCCTGCTCAACATCGTGCAGTTCCGCGGTCTGCGCCGCGACGACGCGTCATGAACTCCGCCACCCCACGAAGGGACATCCCGGTGCTCACCCGCGCCCTCGGCCGGACGCCGTACCACGTCGTCGCCGGCGGTCTGGCCGTCGTCTTCCTCTTCCCGCTGCTGTGGAACGCCTGGGCCTCCGTCAGCGCGCAGCCCGGCACCGCGCAGGAGTCGGGCTACGGCCTCGGCAACTACAGGACACTGCTGGATTACGACGCCGGCCTGTGGCGCTACCTCCTCAACAGCACCCTCGTCTCGGCGCTCACCGTCGCCCTGACCCTCACGGTGTCCCTGCTCGGCGGCTACGCGTTCGCCCGCTTCGACTTCCCCGGCAAGAACCTGCTGTTCCTGCTCACCCTGGCCATCCTCATGGTCCCCTACGCCACACTCCTCATCCCGCTCTACGTCCTGCTCGGCAGACTCCACCTGCAGAACTCGCTGATCGGGCTGAGCCTGGTGCTGGCCATGTTCCAACTGCCGTTCGCCACCTTCATGATGCGGATCTCCTTCGAGTCGGTCCCGCGCGAACTGGAGGAGTCGGCTCTCGTCGACGGCTGCGGCACCGCCGGCGCGCTGCGCCGCATCCTCCTCCCGGCGGTGCGACCGGGGCTGATCACCGTCGGCCTGTTCGCCTTCCTCGCCGCCTGGAACGACTTCATCGCCCCCCTGATCCTCATCTCCGACAGCGAGAAGGCGCCGCTGCCGCTCGCCGTCGCCAACCTGCGGCAGCAGAGCATGGGCGCCGTCGACTACGGCGCCACCGAGGCCGGTGTGGTGGTCCTCGCCATGCCCTGCCTCCTGCTCTTCCTGCTGCTGCAACGGCACTACGTACGGGGCTTCATGTCGGGCGCGCTCAAAGGCTGAAGCGCTCCCGTCTCCACGGACACCCCCCGAAAGGACGTACCGAAGGCATGAACCGGTGAGAGAGAACACGGCGCGCTCGTCCATCCTGCCGGTGGCGCCGAACCGGGGACGGCTGCGGCCGCTCGGTCTGGACGAGGTCAAGATCACCGGGGGCTTCTGGGGCCGGCGCCGGCACACCAACGCCACCGCCACGATCGGCCACTGCCTCGACCGGATGGCACGCGCCGGCTGGACCGGCAACTTCAGGGCCGCCGCCGAGGGCCGCGTCCACCGCGACCGGCGGGGCCGGGAGTTCGCCGACTCCGAGATGTACAAACTGCTCGAAGCGATGGGCTGGACGCGGGACCCGCACGACTCGGAGACGGCCGCGTTCACCGACCTCGTCGCCTCCGCCCAGGAACCCGACGGCTACCTCAACACCGCCTTCGGCCGCCCCGGACAGCAGCCCCGCTACAGCGACCTCGCATGGGGGCACGAGCTGTACTGCTACGGCCACCTGATCCAGGCGGGCGTGGCGCAGATGCGGGCGGGCGGCGAGGGCGAGCTCGCGAAGACCGCCCGCCGGGCCGCCGACCACGTCTGTGCCGCCTTCGGGCCGCACGGCATCGACGGCGTCTGCGGACACCCGGGGATCGAGACAGCCCTGGTCGAACTGGCCAGGGCGACCGGAGAGGAGCGCTACCTCGCCCAAGCCGCGCTCTTCCTCGAGCGGCGCGGACACGGCAGGCTCGCCGACACCGAGTTCGGCCGCGCCTACTTCCAGGACGACATGCCGGTCCTGGAGGCCGACGTCCTGCGCGGGCACGCCGTCCGCGCCCTGTACCTCGCGTCCGGCGCCGTCGACGTGGCCGTGGAGACCGGCGACGAGGACCTGCTCGCCGCGGTCATACGGCAGTGGGACGCGACCGTCGCCCGCCGCACCTACCTCACCGGCGGGATGGGCTCCCACCACCGCGACGAGTCCTTCGGCGACGATTTCGTGCTGCCGCCCGACCGCGCCTACTCGGAGACCTGCGCCGGCGTCGCCTCCGTGATGCTCAGCTGGCGGCTGCTGCTCGCCACCGGCGACCCGCGCTACGCCGACCTGGCCGAGCGCACCCTGTTCAACGTGGTCGCGACCTCCCCGTCCGACGACGGACGCGCCTTCTTCTACGCCAACACCCTGCACCGGCGCCGCCGGGGCGCCGTGCCGCCGGCGGACCGTGACAGCCCCCGCGCCGAGTCGAGCCTGCGCGCCCCGTGGTTCGCGGTGTCCTGCTGCCCGACCAACGTGGCCCGGACGCTGGCCGCGCTGCCCGCCTACCTGGCGACGACGGACGACGCCGGCATCCAGCTGCACCAGTACGCGGACGCGGAGATCACCACCGCGCTCGCCGGCCGCCGGGCCGTCGCCCTGACCGTCCGCACCGACTACCCCTCCGGCGGCGGAGTGGCCGTGCGGATCGACCGCGCCCCGGACCATCCGTGGACCCTGTCCCTGCGCGTCCCCGCCTGGACGCGGGGCGCCACCACGTGGCTGGTCGGACCGGACGGCGCGCGCCGGGCAGTGGCGCCGGGCACGGCCGAGGTCACCCGTGTCTTCCGGCCCGGGGACGAGCTGCGGCTCGAACTGCCCGTGACACCGCGCTGGATCGCGGCCGACCCGCGCGTCGACGCGGTGCGCGGCACGCTGGCCGTCCAGCGGGGGCCGCTGGTGTACTGCGCCGAGTCCGTGGACCTGCCCGCCGGGCACGAGGTCGACGCCGTACGGGTGGATCCCTCCGGCGAGCCCGCGGACGGACCGGACGACACCGTCGTCGTCCCCGGCCGGCTCTCCGCCCCGGCGCCGGAGCACGACGCCGCGTGGCCCTACCGGACGCCCGGCGGGCCTCCCGCTGCCGTCCCGGACGCCGACCGTGCGGACATCACCCTCGTCCCCTACCACTCCTGGGCCGGCCGCGGCCCCTCGACGATGCGGGTGTGGCTGCCGACGGCCGAGCCCCCGTCTCCGGGGAGGGAGTCATGAACCCGGCCCGGGCGAGGACCGCCCCCGCGGGAGAACTCCCTCATGACCACCCGCTCCCTGCCGACCCGTGCCCGCCGACGACCGACGATCGACGATCGGAGACCGAGCATGCCCCGACCCCCCACCCGCCGCCGTGCGCTGAGCCTCGCCGCCGCCACGGCGGCCGCCGTACCCCTTGCGCACACGGCCGCCCCGGCCCACGCCGCCGCCCCGGCCGACCCCGGCGCGACCCCCGCCGCAGTGCCGACCCGGGCGGCACTGCCCTTCCCCCTCTCCCAAGTGACCCTCGGCGAAGGGGTGTTCCGCCGCAAGCGGGACCTGATGCTCGACTACGCCAGGTCCTACCCGGCCGACCGCATCCTCGCCGTGTTCCGGGCCAACGCCGGACTCGACGCCCGCGGCGCACGGCCGCCCGGCGGCTGGGAGACCGCCGACGGCAACCTGCGCGGCCACTTCGGCGGGCATTTCCTCACCCTGATCGCCCAGGCCTACGCCGACACCCGGGAACCCGCGCTCAAGGCCAAGCTCGATTACCTGGTCACCGCGCTGGGCGAGTGCCAGCGGGCCCTGGCCGAGCGCGGCTCGCCGAGACCGAGCCACCCCGGGTTCCTCGCGGCGTACCCGGAGACCCAGTTCGTCCTGCTGGAGAGCTACACGACATACCCCACCATCTGGGCGCCGTACTACACCTGCCACAAGATCATGCGCGGCCTCCTCGACGCGTACACCCTCGCCGGGAACGCGCAGGCCCTGACCATCGCCTCGACGATGGGCGACTGGGTGCACAGCCGCCTGGGCAAGCTGCCCAAGGCCCAGCTGGAGCGCATGTGGTCGATCTACATCGCCGGTGAGTACGGCGGGATGAACGAGGTGCTGGCCGACCTGTACACCCTCACCGGAAAGGCGGAACACCTCGCCGCCGCGCGCTGCTTCGACAACACCGCGCTGCTGGACGCCTGCGCCGAGAACCGGGACGTCCTCGACGGCCGGCACGCCAACCAGCACATCCCCCAGTTCACCGGCTATGTGCGGTTGTTCGACCACACGGGGGAGGAGAGGTACGCCGCGGCCGCCCGCAACTTCTGGGGCATGGTCGTCGACCCGCGCATGTACAGCCTGGGCGGCACCGGCCAGGGCGAGATGTTCCGCGCCAGGGGAGCCGTCGCCGCCACCCTCGGCGACGACAACGCCGAGACCTGCGCGACGTACAACCTGCTCAAGCTGAGCCGGGAGTTGTTCTTCCGCCGGCCCGACGCCGACTACATGGACCACTACGAGCGGGGGCTCACCAACCACATCCTCGCCTCCCGCCGGGACACCCCGAGCACGACCAGCCCGGAGGTCACCTACTTCGTGGGCATGGGGCCCGGAGTGGTACGCGAGTACGACAACACCGGCACCTGCTGCGGCGGCACCGGCATGGAGAACCACACCAAGTACCAGGACTCGGTGTACTCCCGCTCCGCCGACGGCGGAGCGCTCTACGTCAACCTCTACCTCGCCTCGACGCTGCGCTGGCCGGAGCGGGGTCTCGTCGTCGAGCAGACCGGCGACTACCCGGCCGAGGGGGTGCGCACCCTGACGTTCCGGGAGGGCGGCGGGCCGCTCGACCTGCTGCTGCGGGTGCCGTCCTGGGCCACGGGAGGCTTCACCGTCACCGTCAACGGGGTCCGGCAGAGCGCGGCGGCGACACCGGGCAGCTACCTCACCCTGAGCAGGAGCTGGCGGCGCGGCGACCAGGTGAGGATCTCCGCGCCGTACCGGCTGCGCGTCGAGCGGGCCCTGGACGATCCCACCGTCCAGTCGGTGTTCCACGGGCCCGTGCTGCTGGTCGCCCGCAGCCCGGAAACGGGGTTCCGCACGTTCTCCTTCTACAAGGACTTCACGCTGCGGGGCGACCTCGCCGACGTGATCCGCCCCGAGGGCCGGCCGCAGCACTTCACCACGCACGGCCTGACCCTCGCGCCGTTCCACATCGCGGACGACACCCGCTACCACGCCTACTTCAAGCGCTCCGAACCCGTCGTCGTGTTCGGCACGGCCGACTCGGGCGTGCCGAACCGCGCCCGCGCCGACGGACTGACCTTCCTCGACGTGCTGTGGCGGCAGGCCCCGTTCACGAGCTCCGGGCGCTTCGTGCGGGCCGTGCGCGCCCTCGCCGACGGCTGGCTGTCCGAGGGGCTGTTCACCCGCGCCGAGCGGGATCGCGTGGCGGCTGCCGCGGTGGGTGCGAACCTGAAGAGGTGACGCCCCCTGGATGTCCGGCCGGTTCGGGCGTCGGCGTCGGACGGTGTTCCGTGGTGGCCTCGAGGTCCGTGGCGAGTGCCTCGAACCAGACCTCCATGTCCGTCAGCAGGGGCAGCACGCCCCACGGAGTGCGGGCCGCGACATCGGGCGGCAGGGGCGTCAGGCGGATGCGGAGACCGTCCGCCGGGAAGCCGGCCGCCCGGACGGTCGCCGCCTCCACCTCGTCCGTGGCCGCCCGCAGCCAGCGCAGAGCGGCGGGCGGCAGATCCCGCATGCTGTCGGTGCGGGGCAGCCAGTGGGCCCCCACCAGCACCCGCGACCCGAAGTTGAGGGCGGCGAGCCAGTCCGGCCCCTCACCCGCGGGCCGCGGCGAGAACTCGCCGCGGTACTGCGCGTACACCGCTTCGGCGATGCGCAGCCGACGCTGCGCCGCGCGCACCTCCTGCGCCGTGTTCCCGTGTCGGGGGCCGGGCACGCCGTCCTCGCCCGCGGCTGCCGCGACGGTGGCCCGCACCAGCGGCGCGGTGGACCGGAACAGCGCCGCCACACTGCGCCGGATCTCCGCCCGCGCCCCGGACGGCCACGCGAGCACCCCGCACAGCAGTCCCACCGCGCTTCCCGTCAGTACGTCGACGATCCGCGCCTCCGCGAGCCGCCAGGTCACCGGCGCGAGCTGGGCGAACGCCGTGGAGACCACCAGGGTGAACAGCCCCTGCGCCCAGGCCGGCCCGCCCAGCGGCCCCACGGTGAACGCCAGCAGCATCACCGGGGCGAGCAGCGCGGCGTACACGTCGGTGGCGTCGCCCGCCCCCACGAGGAGCCCGCCGGCGGCGAGTGCGCCGACCAGGGTGCCGGCGACGGCCGAGCGGACGACGGACCAGGTGGCGCCCGCCGTGGTGCGCCCCAGGGTCAGCACCGCCAGCAGCACCCAGAAGCCGTGCGTCAGATCGAGCGAGCCCGCCACCAGACGGGCGAGACCCAACCCGAGCGCGGTGCGGACGGCGTTCTGGAAGACGACGGAGCGGGGCGTGACATTGCCGAAGATCCGCAGCGCCCACAGGCGGACCGTCGGCGTCGCGGCGTACCAGAACTGCGCCCGGGGCAGCCCGAACAGCGGCCGGGGCCCGCCGAGCGCGAGGACGACGGCCGCGCGCACGGTCACGGCCGACACCGCCGAGGTCAGCACCGTCGACTGCCGCAGCAGCAACGCCCGCGAGGGGGCGGCGCGGGCGTCGGGAGCGGCGCCGCGCGCGGCCAGGAACTGGGCGGTCATCTCCTCGATCAGTTCGGGCCCGGCCACGGGCCCGGCCCCGCGCAGGGCGCCCGCCGTCGCGGCGCACGTCGACGCGACGCCGCGCAGCAGGTCGCTCGAGGCGGAGTCGGCGGGGTCGGGGGCCGGCCCCGCGAGCCCGGCCAGTTGGTCCAGCAGTCGCCGGGTCGCGGAGCCGGCCTGGGCGAGCGCGCGGTCGGTGCGTCCGGCGCCGGTCGGGCGCGCGCCGGGCGGCTGCTGGGAGAAGCGCAGGCTCCGCCCGGTCGCCCTGAGCCGGGCGGCGAGGCCGACGTCCGTTCCCTTTCTGCGGCCGGCGCCCGCGAACGAGCCGGCCGCGTGGGCCGCCAGGTCCAGGGCGTCGGCGAGCCGGACGCGGTACGACGGTTGCGCCGGCTCCGGGAACAGCAGCACCTCGCCGAGCGCGAGCAGCACCGTCCCGGCGGTGAGCCCGATGAGCCGCTGGGGCAGGGTGTCCGGGGCGTACGGCGGGAAGCAGGCGAGGATGTAGAAGAGCTGGAGTCCGGGGGCGGTGCCCGCGAGGCGCGGGCCGCAGGCCGCCGCGAAGGTCAGCGCGAAGCCCACGAACAGCATGCCGGCGACGGCCGGCCAGGTCGCCACGGCGAGCGCCGTGCCGAGGGCGGTCAGGAGGGCGGCGGCCGGTAAGGCGCGAAGCAGCGTGCGGGCGCGCCGGCGGCCGGAGCCCGGCACCGGCGACAGCACACCGAAGGAGATGGGCGCGAACAGGGCGTAGATCGCCATGACCGGCTGGTCCAGCAGGTACAGCGCCGGGTAGAACCCGGCCGCCGCGGCCGCCGTGACCCGGGCGGCGCGCCGCCCGGCCCTGCGGGACTCGGGCAGCGAGGGCCGCTTCACCATGAGCGCTCCTCTCCACGCGCCCACGCCCACGCGAGGACCGCTGAGTCCACCCAGTGTCGCGGACTCCCCGGCGTCGCGCGCGGCCCCGCGCTCCGAGAGCCGACGTGATGCCGACGACCGCGCCGCCCGAGGTGGGTGTCGCCGGGCGGGCCCGAAAAGTTTCGAGGACGCGGCAACCTTCTCGCCCCGGGTGGCGACTGACCGACGAGACGTCTACACGCACTTCCGAACGGACGGACATGAAGGCTACGAGACACGCCGCGCGACGCCGCCCCGGCAGGCGCGGACTGTGGACCACGACGACCGCGGCGCTGGCAGCCCTGGGCGTGCTCGTCTACCTGGTGATCACCGTACGATCCGGCCCCGGCGCCCACACGGACGCCGCGGCCGGATCCCGGGCGGGCGCCGCCGGCCGGGCCGCCGTCGCCACCGCCGCCTCCCGGCCCGCGCCGCCGTCCACGACCGCGTCGGCCACACCGTCCCCGTCCGCGTCCCCCTCCACGAGGGCGACCCCGAGCAGGACGGCCTCCCCGACCCCGTCGGCGTCACCCACGGCTCGCGCGTCGGCCAGGGCCGCCTCCCGGGCGACGGCCGCCGGCACGCCCTCGGCCGGCCGGATCCGCCCCGGCGTCGAATACCGTGGGCTCGCCACGCACTACGACGCCGGGGACGGCAACGGGGCGTGCCTGTACGGCCCGACCGACGACCTCATGATCGCGGCGATGAACCACACCGACTACGAGTCGGCGAAGGCGTGCGGCGCGTACATCGTCGTCCGCACGGCCGCCGGCGCGTCCGTCACGGTCCGCGTCACCAACGAGTGCCCGCTGCCCTGTGCTCCCGGACAGGTCGACCTCAGCAAGCAGGCGTTCGCCAAGCTCGCCGACCTCTCCGCCGGCCGGCTCTCCGTCACCTGGAGCCTGGTGAGCCCCAGCACCTCCGACAAGATCTCCGTCCGCTACAAGACAGGGTCCAGCGCGTACTGGTGCGGCATCCAGGTCGTCGGCCACCGCAACCCCGTGGCCGAGCTGGAGGTCGCCGCCGACGGCGGCTGGCGCGCCCTGCCCCGCGCCGACTTCAACTACTTCCTGTCCGAACAGGGCGTCGGCTGCGGCAAGTCCCTGCGCGTCACCGACATCTACGGCGAACGACTGGAGATCGACGCCCTGCCGGTCCGCCCCGACGTCCTGCAGCCCACGGCAGCCCAGTTCAGCCGACACTGACCCGGAACTCCCCGCGCCGCCGACCGGTTCAGAGCGTCAGCACCGGCCGGGTGGAGAAGTCGTCGTACATGTCCTCGCCCTCGGGGCCGTACACGAACTCGGCCATGGCGGGATTGCGCTGGGCGGTGGCCAGCGGCAGCCACGCCAGCAGACGACCGTAACCGCCGCACACCGACTCGCCGCCGTCCCCACCGTGGACGGCGGCGCCGTCGCTCGTCAGCTCCGCGCGGTACGTGTCGTAGGCGATGCGCAGGCCGAAGGCGTTCAGCTCGTTGCGAGGACCGGCGCGGTCGCCGTAGGGGTCGAGGTCGAGCGGGCAGTCGTCCCCCCAGCGGAAGAGGGTGCGCGCGCCCGCGCCGCAGGCGTGCTCCCACTCGTCCGACGTCGGCATGCGCAGCCCGCGGGACGCCAGGACGGCGGGCATGTCGGCGGGGGCCTCGGTCAGCCGCTCGTCCTCGACGGCCATGAGCACCGCGGGCAGTTCGGCCGTACGGGGCGCGCTCAGCGTCTCGGCGAGATGTCCCCGCGGATCGGGCGCGTCGCAGAAACCCTGCTCCAGGCTCTCCGCGTAGTCGGCGGCCTGCTCGGGCGTCGGCCGCCAGGCGTCCGGATCGAAGCCGAGACGCACCGTGCCGCCGGGGACGAGAGCGAACTCCTGTCCGTTCCGCTCGATCCGCACGCGGTGCAGCGGGGCGCCGAGGTGCTCGACGGTCTCCACACCGCTCACCCGCCCGCCCACGAGATCGGCGGCCCGGCGGCCCGTGCGGAGCGCGGCGGACGGGTCGAGGGTCCGCCACCGGGCGAGGGTGAGATCAGCGAGGGACATGGGGCGCAGTGTGGCACGGGGGTGTGACATCGCCCGGCCTGCCGACGCGGCCGTGTGGACGCCGACGACGCCGACGACACGGACGACGCTGACGACCGCGAGACGGCGGCGGCCCTCATGCTCCCCGCCGCCGTCGGGCCGCTGCCGTCGTCCGGAGCAGTGCGGTGTGGGCGAGCCACCCCGCTGCGGCGCCGATCGCGTACCAGAGCAGGTCGGGCGGGTTGAAGGTGGAGCCGAGCACGAGGCGGGCGAGTGCGCTGCGGCGGGAGAGCTCGTAGGGGACCTCGCTGAGCTGGAGGAACTCCACCGCCCAGCTGACGGCCAGGGCGGCGCCCGCCGACGCGAGGGGCGTCGCCCGCGGCACGGCGAGGACGACGAGGGTGAGGATCAGGACGGTGTAGAGCGCGTCCCCGCCGTACTTGGCCACCTCGCCCGCCGCGACGGCCCGCAGCCCGAGCCCCGCGCCGACGGTTCCCAGCGCGGCCGTGGCGGCCGCCCAGCGGGTGCGAGCGGGGGTCCCGGTGCGGGATCGTTCATCGATCCGGAAAGTCAGGTGCACGGGAGCATCCTGCCCCGGGCGGCGCCGGCCGGGGTGTGCGCACCCGATGGCGGCGGAAAATCCGGGAACCCCCCACACCGCGGTCGCATCGGCGGACAAGACCTGGACCGCTCGTGACGACCCTGTCGAGACCGGCGGCAAGGGTTGCGCGCACCGGCCGGCCCACCTCCGGGAGAGCGTCGTACGGCGGCCCCGGCGGGAGGCTCTGTGAAGGTGGCGCGGTATTCGCTCACCGGGCGGTCACACCCGTGGAGGCGGGCGGGGCGACACGCCCGGGCGGGCCGCCGAACGGCTGGTCCCCGCTCCGTCCGGCGTGTTTGGATCCTCGCGTCCTGGAGTCGCCGGGAGCCGTCCCACCTGGGATGTCCGGCGGACTCCTGCCATGGAAGAACCGTGTGAAGGGAACCGCGCGTGATGAACCTCCCCGCTCAGGTGGACACCGTCGAGCTGTCCGACTCCGACCTGGACGGCCTCGCCGGCGCCGGTGCCGACGCCGGCTTCACCGCCGTCGGGTCCGGCGGTCTCCAGCTGGAGACGCCGCTCGTGGGCGTGTGCGCCGACGTCCTGTCCGTCGCTTCGGCGGAGGGCCTCGGTCTCGGCACCGCCACCGCCGTTCACACCACCGCTGCCTGACGCACAGACAGCGCGCGACGGCCTGCGGCCCCTCACCACGTCTCGCGTGGTCAGGGGCCGCAGGCCGTTCGGTTCGCTGCCCGCCGGGTCAGTGGGGGAGCCGTGCGCGGGCCGCGCCGGCCCTGGCCGCGGGACGGGCGGCGGCCCGCACCGACCGGCGCACCAGCCGCGCCTCCCGCCGTACGTCCCGGGCGGCGTGCCGGCCCCGCCAGGCGAGGGACGGGTTGCCGGCCGTGTCCGCGGCCGCGATCAGCAGACCGCCCAGCATGGACGCGTTCTTCAGGAAGTGGATGCGCTGCCGGGCGCGCTCGTCGGGGTCCTCCGCCTCCCAGAACCGGTGCGCCGCAAGGGTCGTCGGCACGAGGGTCGCGGCGAGCGCGAGCGCGGCCACCCTCGGGACACGCCCGGTGGCCAGCAGCAGCCCGCCGGCCACCTGTACGGCCCCGCTCAGCCGTACGACCTCCTCGGTGCGGTCGGGCAGAGCCGTCACCCTGTCGGTGACGGGCCGTACGACGGGCTCGGCGGCCGGGGCGACCTGCTCGGGCGCCCGCAGGGAGCCCAGGCCGCCCGAGACGAACATCGAGGCGAGCAGGGGACGACCGACCAGACGCAGCACACTCATGGTCCTCTCCAGACAGATTGACCGGCACGACAAAGACGGCGACCGGGTTCCCCACGAGAGCGCACGTCACTCGGCGTTCGGGCCACGGAACGCGGGGCGGCGTGCGCCGCTTCTCAGGGGGCGGCGTGCGCGGGCGCCGTCTCCCGGCCGCCGGGGTGGCGGTGCCGCCAGATCCAGAACACCGCGCACGACACCAGCGCCCACCCGGCCAGCACCAGGAACGGGAAGACGTGCTGGTGCCCGGCGAAGTACACCGCCGTGTGCTGGGCGTTCACCGAGGCGCCCGGCGGCAGCCACCGGCCGATCACGCCCAGCGGGGACGGCAGCAGCGGCCAGGACACCGCCCCGCCCGAGGAGGGGTTGCCCAGCAGGACCATCAGGCCCCAGGTCGGCAGCATCGCCCAGCGGCCCACGAGCGTGTTGAACATGGTGAAGACCATGCCGCTGGTGAACATCGTGAACGCTAGGATCAGCCACGACTCGACGAACGGCAGGTCCAGCGCGCCGAGCAGCCAGTCCACGGTCGCGGCGATGGCGAACCCGCCGAGCAGCGCGTACACGACGGTGCAGGCGATGCGTTCGACCGGGGTGAGGGCCCGGGCGTGCACGCTGAGCTGGATCGCTCCGACGAAGCCGATGATCACGGCGGCGAGGGAGACGTAGAAGATCGCCAGCCCGCGCGGATCGCCCTCCTGGAGCGGGTTGACGTCCCGGACGGTGACCGCGACCCCCGTCTTCTCACCCACCGCCGGAGCAGCCTTGGCCAGCACCTCCGCCACCGAGGCGCCGGACGCCGAGGACAGGTCCAGCACGACGGAGCGTCCCTGGTCGCGCACGTCGAGGAGCGCGAAGTCGCGCTGCTGCTCCACGGCGGTCCGGGCCGTGGCGGGCGTGTCGTAGAGGTGGACCTTCACGCCCGCGTTCAGCGCCTCCTCCATGCCGCCGACGAACTTCCGGCCGAGGGGCTCCTCGTACGATCCGGTCACCGCCAGGGGCACGGAGTGGGGGGTCGGATTCGCCATCGAGTAGGTGTACGAACCCGCGAACAGGGCCGCCGCGGCGGTGAGGATCAGCACGAGCACGGCCGCCGGCAGCAACGGCGACTCCTTGAGCCGAGCCCGTCGCTCCGCGGGCGTCGGCGGCTTGGCGTGACTGCCGTGTGGCGTTTCGGACATGCGTTTCCCGTTTACCGCGAGGCCCGCGACGAAACCGCGCCGTACGTCCCCGGAGCGGGGGCGTACGGAGGACCCGGCGGTCGCGCAGGCCTCTGAAAACCCTCAAGTCCCTTGCCGATCCCGCCACATGATGTCCACGATGGCGCCCATGACACCCCTGCTGGGACCGAACAAGAAACACGACGTCGTCCTGGTCCTCCGGGACTCCGACCTGATCGCCGACACCCTGCGCAAAGCCCTGGCCGACGCCTCACCCGAGGACCGGCCCGGCCTGGAACGCGCCGCGGCCCTCGTCGAGTCCACCGCGGCCGCCTCGGAGCCCCGCCTGCGAGCCCACTGGGTGCGCACCCGCCTGGCAGCCGTCGGCTTCACCGGCCCCATCGACTCGACAGCGGCGGTGAAGGCCCTGCGTCAGGCAGAACCGACCCTGTCCCTCCTGGCAGCGGCGACACTCCACAAGGACGCGGTGGCCCACCCGGAATGACCCGGCCCACCGCCGTCGAGCGGACGGGGGGCGGTGCCCGTCGGCGCGTCTGAATCGCGTGGCTCGTGGAACCCGGGTGGCGTTCCACCCGCCGGCGACCGTGCCCTGTGCGGGTCCAGGACGGAGGGCAGCGCCATGCAGACCGTCACCCTCGACAGCGGCGTGGAGATGCCGATCCTCGGCTTCGGCGTCTATCAGATCCCTCCGGAGCGGACCGAGCAGGCCGTCACCGAGGCTCTCGCCGTCGGCTACCGCTCGATCGACACCGCCGCCGCCTACCAGAACGAGGAAGCCGTCGGCCGGGCCGTCAGGAGGAGCGGCATCCCACGCGAGGAACTCTTCGTCACCACCAAGCTGTGGATCCAGGACGCGCCCGCCGAGGAGAACGCCCGGCGCGCCTTCGGCGTCTCGCTGGACAAGCTCGGCCTGGACCACGTCGACCTCTGTCTGATCCACCAGCCCTATGGCGACGTGTACGGCGAGTGGCGCGCCCTGGAGGAGATCCACCGCGAGGGGCGCGCCAGGGCCGTCGGGGTGTCCAACTTCTACCCCGACCGGCTCGTCGACCTGATCGACCACAACGAGATCCCGCCCGCGGTCGACCAGGTCGAGACCCACCCGTTCTTCCAGCGCACGGCCGAGCAGGAGCTCATGCGGGAGCGTGGCGTGCGCATCGAGTCCTGGGCGCCGTTCGCCGAGGGCCGCAACGATCTCTTCACCCACCCCGTGCTGAGCGGGATCGCCGGCGAGCACGGCAGGTCCGTGGCGCAGGTCGTGCTGCGCTGGCTCGTGCGGCGGGAGGTCGTCGTCATCCCCAAGTCGGTCCGCGCGGACCGCATGCGGGAGAACATCGACGTGTTCGACTTCGAGCTCACCGACGAGCAGATGGCGTCCATCGCCGCTCTGGACACCGGAGTGTCCCAGTTCTTCGACCACCGCGACCCGGCCGTGGCCGGCCGGCTCGGCAGGATCCGCATCCCTGACTGACCGCCGGCTCCTTCTCGCCCCGCCCGCACGGTAATTGCGTTGAGGCAGCCGGGCCGGCCTGCTGAAGTACCCGCATGGATCATGCAGCGACACTCGCCCTGTACGACCGGGACATGCGCGAAGGCGCCCGCCCCGACAGCCCCGACGCCCGTGTGGAGCGCGCCGGGAGCGTGGTCCGGCAGATCGCCGCCGCCGACGGCTGGAACGGCGTCCTCTGGTCCGGCCTCGACGGTCTGGACCCGGCGGACGTCGACGCCGCGATCGCCGAGCAGATCGCGTGCTTCAGCGGTCTCGGGCACGAGTTCGAGTGGAAGCTCTACGGTCACGACCGCCCGGCCGACCTCGGACGACGACTCGCGGCGGCGGGGTTCACCGCCGAGCCGGAGGAGACGCTGATGATCGCCGAGACGGAGACACAGCTCGCCGCCGCCGAGCCGCCCGAGGGGATGCGCATCGTCCCCGTCACCGACCGGGCCGGCGTCGACCTCATGGTCGAGGCGAACGAGAAGGCGTTCGGCAGGGACGGATCGTGGCTGCGGGACCGGATGCTCGCCCGGCTCGACATCGCCCCGGACGAGACCGTCGCCGTGGTCGCCCTCGCGGGCGACGAGCCGGTGAGCTCGGCGCGCATGGAACTGATCCCGGGCACGAGCTTCGCCGGCCTGTGGGGCGGCGGCACCGCCCCCGCCTGGCGCGGCCGCGGCGTCTACCGCGCCCTGGTGGCCCACCGCGCCCGGATCGCCGCCGACCGCGGCTACCGCTACCTCCAGGTCGACGCCTCCGACCAGAGCCGCCCGATCCTGGAACGCCTCGGCTTCGCCGCCCTGACCACGACGACGCCGTACGTCCACCAGCCGCAGGCGCGCCGGTAGGGCCTGTCCACCGGTCAGGCCCTGACGCGACCGGGCCGGCCCGCGCCACGGCGGACCGGCCGAGCCGCCCTTCCTCCTGTGCGGGTGTGATCCCCTGGGGACCACAGAGGGCCTGAGGCCCGAGGGCCGCTTACGACCTGGGGACGCTCTTCGCCGCCGTGCCGGCGCACATCAGCCCGAGGATCAGGGCCAGGGCGCCGATGATGATGTTGTTCACGACGACACCGGCGTCGGGGCTGGATCCGACGACCCACGGGGCGATGATCATCCAGATGCCCAGCGCGCACATGGCCCAGCTCAGCCCGTACATCCGGGCGGGAGCCGCCGTGAACCCGAGCGCCAGCACGCCGATCGCTGTGCCGACGATCAGGTTGTGCGTCATGAGCGCGGGCTGGCCGGCGCTGTAGTGCACGATCCACGGGGATACGGCGCAGTACAGACCGAGCAGGAACACCGGTCCGTCGACGAGCGCCACATCACGGCCGCCGAGCATGCGGTCGTACCTCGTCCGCATCTCTGAGACATCCGGGTGAGTCGACATGTCGCCTCTCGTGGGCGAGACGTTGGCCATGACTCGTCTCCTTTGACTTGCTGGCCGACCGCGTCTGGTGCGGTGTGCGGTAAGCGCCGCGCAGGTTCATTCTGCGCTTATTCGGTCTTTATGTGTAGAGGTCGGCACACGATGCGTTCTCAGTCCCACGCGTCCGGATCCAGGCGCCGACGCAGCTGGTGGATGCCGCGCCGGGCGTGACTCTTGACCGTGCCCAGGGGCCAGCCGGTGCGCGCCGCGATCTGCGTCTGGGTGAGGTCCTCGTAGAAGGTCAGCCGCAGCACGCACCGCTGGGGCGCGGGGAGCCGGGCGAGCTCGCTGTGGAGCAGGACGCGGTCGAGAGAGGTCTCGGGGCGGTCGCGGGCGGGGTCGGCGAGGGCGAGGTCGGAGCCCGCCGAGGCGACCAGATCGCGGCGGCGGGTCCGCGCGGAGAGCGCGTCGGCGATCTTGCGGCGGGTGATGCCGACGATCCAGGCGCCGAACGCGCCGCGCTCGGGGCGGTATCCCGCGCGGCCGCGCCAGACGCCCAGGAACACCAGTTGGGTGACGTCCTCGGCCTCCTTCGCGTCTCCCAGCGAACGCAGAGCCAGCGTGTGGACCAAGGCGGACCAGCGTCGGTACGCGACGGCCAGGCAGGCCTCTTCCCCGGCGCCGAGACGCCGGGCCACCTCCTCGTCGGGCAGCGAGTCCTCGGCGAGGGGCCGCGGAGCGGCCGGGGTGTTCGGCTGCGCGATCATGGCGAGCTGGCTCATGGCGACGGCTCCTGACACATCGGGCGGCCTGTCGCGAGGCCGGTGCGGACGTCCGCCGGGGCGGGCCCCGGTGGCGTCATCGTGCGAAGCGGTGCGTCGGTCACTCAACATGCATCGTTCTTGCGTCGTATCGTCGAGGTATGAGCACCGCCCCTTCCGAGGCCATCCCTTCCGAGGCCGCCCCTTCCGGCACCACCCCGTCGAGCACCGCCCCTCCCTCCGAGGGCGCGGGCCTGACGACCGGCGCGCTGGCCCGCCGGCTGGGCGTCGCGCCCACCACGCTGCGCTCCTGGGACCGCCGTTACGGCATCGGCCCCGCCGTCCGCGCCGACGGCCGGCACCGCCGCTGGCGGCCGGACGACGTGGCCGTCCTGGAGGCGATGTGCCGGCTCACCTCGGCGGGCGTGCCGCCCGCCGAGGCGGCGAGGGCGGCGAAGGCGGGCACGACGGGCGGAGATCCGACGGACGGCACGACGGCGTCCACCGGCCGGACCGACGAGCACCCCGACCGTCCCGAGCACCCCGAGCCCCCCGAGCACCCCGAGCCCCCCCGGCCCGTCGGCCGCTCGCGCGCGGCCGGGGCGCTCCCGCTGGGACGGGACGTGCGCCAGGAGTGCCGGGGGCTGGCCCGCGCCGCCGTACGCCTCGACGCGCCCGCCGTCGAGGACCAGCTGGGCGAGGCCGTCGAACGGCACGGGCTGACCGTCGCCTGGCAGGAGGTGATGGTGCCGACCCTGCACGCCGTGGGCCGCAAGTGGGCGTCGTCCGACGACCGTTACGTCGAGGTCGAGCACCTGCTGTCCTGGCACGTCTCCACCGTGCTGCGCCGCGCCGCCCGGCCGCTCACGGAGCCGCTCGCCGCACCCGGCGCGGTGATGCTGGCCTGCGTGCCCGGCGAACAGCACACGCTGCCGCTGGAGGCGCTCAACGCCGGGCTGGCCCGACTCGGCGTCCCGGCGCGGATGTTCGGCGCCGCGGTGCCCGCGGAGGCGCTGACGGCGGCGGTCCGCAGGCTGGGCCCGGCCGCGGTGGTGCTGTGGGCGCAGTCCCGGTCCACGGCGAGCACCGCCCTCGCCCGGCACCTCGCGGACACCCGCTGGGGCGTCAGCGGCGCCCGGCGCAGCCCCACGGTGGTGCTCGGCGGCCCCGGCTGGGCGGGACGCCCCATCCCGGGCATGCCCCGGCCGGCAGGGCTGCGCGAGGCCCTGAACCTGCTCACGGGAGCCCGACCGGGATCACCGACCGTCCCGCCCGGCGTGTGAAGGTCCTGGCCGCATCGGGTTCCCGGCCGGATCAGGACCCTGCCGAGCCTGAACTGCCGCCCGCGTCAGTCCCGTTCCCGCGCCTTGCGGAAGCGGGCCAGCCCCTCGGACAGCTCGACCAGCGGGTCCGGGTAGTCGAGCGCGGCCCGTTCCCGCGCGGGGAGCCTCCACGGCTCGTGCACCGACGGGCCGTCGATCCCGGCCAGTTCGGGCACCCAGCGGCGTACGTACGTGCCGTCCGGGTCGTAACGCCTGGCCTGGAGCACCGGGTTGAGGACCCGGTTGGGGCGGGTGTCCGTGCCGGTGCCCGCCACCCACTGCCAGTTGAGCTGGTTGTTCGCCACGTCCCCGTCGACCAGCAGCTCCAGGAAGTGCCGCGCGCCGATGCGCCAGTCCACGTACAGCGTCTTGGTGAGGAAGCTCGCGGTCAGCAGCCGGCCCCGGTTGTGCATCCAGCCCTCGTGCCGCAGCTGCCGCATCGCCGCGTCCACCACCGGATAGCCGGTACGGCCCTCCCGCCATGCCTCGATGTCCTCCCGCGCGGTGCGCTCCGTACGCCAACGGTCGTGCCGGGTGCGGTAGTCGGCCGTGGAGGTGTCCGGGCGGGCCGCCAGCAGCTGGCGGTGGAAGTCGCGCCAGGCGACCTGCCGTACGAACGCCCCCGCGCCCGGGCCGCCCACCGCGCGCGCCTGGTGCACGAGTTCCACGGGGGAGAGGGCGCCGAAGTGCAGGTGCGGCGAGAGCCGTGAGGTCGCATCGCCGGCCAGGTCGTCATGCCGGTCCTCGTACCCGGTGATTCCCTTGCGCAGCCAGGCCGTCAGCCGTCGGCGGGCCTCGCTCTCACCGCCCGGCGCCAGCCCCGGCGAGGTCCCCTTGTCCGAGGGCAACTCCTGCGAGCCGACGCCGTCCGGCACGCGCACGCTCCGGGGCGCGCCGAGCGGATCCCGCAGCCGTTTCTGCGACCAGTGCCGGTAGAACGGCGTGAAGACGGCGAAGTGGTCGGCGCCGGACGGGGTGAGCACACCGGGGGTGACGGCCGTCGTCACCGCGTCGTGCACGTGCAGCCGCACGCCGTCCGCCTCCAAGACGCGCCGCAGCCGTTCCTCCCGGTGCTTCGCGTACGCGCTCACGTCGGCCGACATGTGCACCTCGTCGGCGCCCGCCTCGGCGGCCACCCGGCACACCTGCTCCACCAGTTCCCCCGAGCGCACGACGAGCCGCCCGCCCCGCTCGCGCAGGCCCGCGTCCAGGTCCCGCAGACAGTCCGCGAGGAACGCCAGCCGGTTGGGGACGGCGAACCCGGCGGCGTCCACGGCCCGGTCGCGCACGAACAGCGGCACCACCTCACGGGCTCCGTCGAGCGCGGCGCGCAGCGGCGGATGGTCGTGCAGACGCAGATCGGAGGTGAACAGGACGACCGAGACGTTCATGACGCTGACTCCGGGTGAGACGGGCGGGCCGCTCGGTGCTTCCGCCCCGGCGCGGCCCACGGATGCGGGAAGAGCGGAAGGAGACGACACCACCCGTGCGGGGGGACGGCGGTTGAGCCCGTGTGCGAATCCGCCGTCACGTCGCCGGCGTCCTCTCGGGAGGCGTGGCGGCCGCCGTCCGGGCGATGTTGCGGGCCATGCCGCCGAACACCACCGCGTGGAACGGCGACACGCCCCACCAGTAGGCCTGGCCGAGCAGCCCGTGCGGGTGGAACAGCGCGCGCTGCCGGTAGCGGGTGCGGCCTGCGTCGTCCGACTCCGCGCGCATCTCCAGCCAGGCCAGGCCCGGCAGCCGCATCTCGGCGCGCAGCCGCAGCAGCCGCCCGGGTTCGATCTCCTCGACCCGCCAGAAGTCGAGCGAGTCGCCGACCCGCAGCCGCGCCGCGTCCCGCCGCCCGCGGCGCAGGCCCACCCCGCCGACCAGCCGGTCCAGCCGGCCCCGAACCGCCCACGCGAGCGGGAAGGAGTACCAGCCGTTGTCGCCGCCGATGCCCTCGATGACCCGCCACAGCGAGTCCCGCGAGGCGTCCACGGACAGTTCGCGCTCATCGGTGTACAGACTGCCGCCGGCCCAGTCGGGGTCGGTGGGCAGCGGGTCGCTGGGCGCGCCGGGCAGGGACGCGGAGGACCAGCGGGTGGTCACCTGGGCGTCGCGCACCTTCTTCAGGGCCAGTCGCACCGCTTCGTCGAAGCCGACCGGATGGCCCGGCGGGTCGGGCACGTACCGCGCGATGTCGTGTTCGCGGCAGACCACCTCGTGCCGCAGCGACTCCGTCAGCGGCCGGGCGATCGAGGCGGGCACCGGCGTCACCAGGCCGACCCAGTGACTGGACAGGCGGGGCGTGAGCACCGGCACGGGCACGATGACGCGCCGGGGCAGCCCCGCCACGGCGGCGTAACGGGCCATCATCTGGCGGTAGGTGAGGACGTCGGGCCCGCCGATGTCGAAGGCCCGGCTGACGTCCGGCGGCATCCCGGCGCTGCCGACGAGGGCCCGCAGCACGTCCCGTACCGCGACCGGCTGGATCCGGGTGCGCACCCAGCTCGGGGTGACCATCACCGGGAGGCGCTCGGTGAGGTAGCGCAGCATCTCGAAGGAGGCCGAGCCGGAGCCGATGACGACCGCAGCCCGCAGCACGGTCGCCGGGACGCCGCAGCCCAGCAGGATACGGCCGACCTCGGCGCGGGAGCGCAGATGCGGCGACAGCTCACGCTCGGGCACTCCCGCCGGGGTGAGCCCGCCGAGGTAGACGATCCGGCGCACTCCGGCGGCGCGGGCCCGCTCCCCGAAGATCCGCGCGGCCCGCCGGTCGGTCTCCTCGAAGTCCGTGCCCGTGCCCAGCGCGTGCACCAGGTAGTACGCGACGTCCACGCCGCGCATCGCCTCCCCGACCGAGTCCGCGTCGGTCACGTCCCCGCGCACCACCTCGGCCCGGCCGGCCCACTCGTGGTCGCGCAGCCGCTCCGGTGAGCGGGCCAGGCAGCGCACCCGGTGGCCCGCCGCCAGCAACTCGGGGACGAGCCGGCCGCCGATGTACCCCGTGGCGCCGGTCACCAGGCAGAGCGGCGCCTCGGCGCCGCGGCCGTCTGCGGTCATGGGTTGTCGGTCCTCCGTGTCGACGGGCCCCCTCGGTATCGCTTCCACCCGGGGGCCGTCCGCGGATGCGGCCACCCGGTGCCGTGCGCACGAACGGGTGATCCGGTCAGCGACTACGCTGACCGCGTGGCCACAGCGAACGACGACACGCCCGCGGCGCCGACCGACCTGCACGCCTTCGCCGTCCGGCTGCGGCGGATGAACGGCGAGATCAACCGGCTGGTCCACGGCTTCGCCGGCGACCACGGGCTGCACGCCACGGACGTCCAGGCGCTGGCCGCGATCCTCGACTCCGAGGAGCCGATGACGCCCAAGCGGCTGCGCGAGCACCTCGGGCTGACCTCCGGGGCCGTCACCGCCTGCGTCGACCGGCTGGAGCGCGCGGGGCACATCCGCAGGGTGCGCGAGAGCGCCGACCGCCGTGTGGTCCATCTGCACTACGCGGCCGACGCGCGGTCGGCGGCCCGCACCTACTTCAGGCCGCTGGCCCAGGCGACCGAGGCCGCCCGCACGCGCTTCACCGAGGACGAGTTGTCGGTGGTGCTGCGTTTCCTGACGGCGATGAGTGAGGAACTGGCGCAGGTCACGCCACCCGTCCGCTAGAACGGCTTCGAACTCCCGCATCCGGGGGCCGCCCGTCGGCGGAAGAACCTGTGCCGGTTACGATCGCCCCGGCAAAGTAACTCGATCATTGAGATTGTCAGCCGTCGAGGCACCTTCCGTGGGAGAACGATGTCCGTCACATCCCGACGCGCCCGCTGGCTCGTCCCGCTGCTCCTCGTCGCCGTCTGGCTCGGCGTCGGCGGCGTCCTCGGCCCCTACGCCGGGCGCCTGGGCGAGGTGGCCACCAACGACCAGGCGGCGTTCCTGCCCCGCAGCGCCGAGTCCACCGAGGTGATCGCCGCGCAGCGGGCCTTCCGGCAGGACGAGGCGCTCCCCGCGATCGTCGTATGGACGTCGGACGGGAGCGGCACGGTCCGCGACCGGCGCGCGGACGCCGACCGGGCCCTCGCCTCCCTCGCGGACGCCCCCGGCGTGACCGGCCGGGCCTCGCCCGCGCTGCTCTCCCAGGACGGGAAGGCCGTCCAAGGGGTCGTCCCCCTGCGCCCCGACCTCGGCGACGGACTCGCCCCCGCCCTCGACCGCGTCCGCGCCGCCGCCGAACGCGTCCCGGGCACCACCGTCCACCTCGCCGGACCGGCCGCCACCCAGGCCGACCTGTCCGACGCCTTCGCCGGCATCGACGGACTGCTCCTCGCGGTCGCCCTCTTCACCGTCCTCGTCATCCTGCTGCTCGTCTACCGCAGCCTGCTGCTCCCCCTGGTGATCATCCTGGGCGCGGTGTTCTCCCTCGGGCTCGCCTGCGCGGTCGTCTACGCGCTGGCCGACCACGACGTGGTGCGCGTCGACGGACAGGTCCAGGGCATCCTGTCCATCCTCGTGATCGGCGCCGCCACCGACTACGCCCTGCTGCTCACCGCCCGTTACCGGGAGGAACTCGCCCGCACGGACCGGTTCACGGCCGCCCGGGCCGCGCTGCGACGCTCCTGGAGCGCCATCGTGGCCAGCGCCGCGACCGTCGCTCTCGGGCTGCTCGCCCTGCTGATCAGCGACCTCACCAACAACCGGGCCCTCGGACCGGTCGGGGCCATCGGCATCGCCGCCGCCGTCGTCAGCACCCTGACCTTCCTGCCCGCCGTCCTGGTCCTCCTCGGCCGCGCCGCCTACTGGCCGGCGACGCCGCGCCCGGCCCGCCCGAGCGCCGGCGCCGGCGCCGGCGTGTGGCAGCGGATCGCGGCGCTGGTCGACCGGGCGCCCCGCAAGGTGTGGGCGATCTCCCTGGCCTGCCTGCTCGCCTGCGCCGCGTTCTCCCCGACCCTCGCCTCCCGGGGTGTGCCCCTCGACGAGACCTTCGTGGACGACGCCCCGTCCGTCGCCGCCCAGAACACGCTCGCCCGGCACTTCCCCGGCGGCGCCGGCAACCCCACGGTCGTCATCGCCGACGCCGCACGCGCCCAGCGCGTGGTCACCGCCGCCGAGGCCACCGACGGCGTCGCCTCCGCCGCGCCGGTCGCCGCGTCCGGACGGCCCGGCGGGACGCCCCTGGTCGTCGACGGCCGCGTCCGCGTCGACGTCACCCTCGACGCCGCCGCCGACAGCGACGCGGCCAAGGACACCGTGGCGCGCCTGCGCACCGCCCTGCACTCCGTGCCCGACGCGGACGCCCTCGTCGGGGGTTACACCGCCCAGCAGTACGACACCCTGCGCACGGCGGAACGCGACCGCGCCCTCATCGTCCCCGCCGTCCTCGCGATCATCTTCCTCATCCTGACCGCACTGCTGCGCTCGCTGCTGATGCCCGCCCTCCTCGTCGCCACCGTGGCCCTGAACTTCCTCGCCACGCTGGGCGTCTCGAGCCTCGTCTTCCAGCACGTCCTCGGCTTCACCGCAACCGATCCCTCCGTGCCGCTGTACGGCTTCGTCTTCCTGGTGGCGCTGGGCGTCGACTACAACATCTTCCTGATGTCGAGGGTCCGCGAGGAGTCACTGCGGCACGGGGTGCGCGAAGGCGTCCTGCGCGGGCTGGTCACCACCGGCGGCGTCATCACCTCCGCCGGCGTGGTGCTCGCCGCGACCTTCGCCGCGCTCGGCGTGATCCCGCTGGCCTTCCTCGCCCAGATCGCCTTCATCGTCGCCTTCGGCGTCCTGCTCGACACGCTGGTCGTGCGCTCGCTGCTGGTGCCCGCCCTGGTGCGCGACATCGGCCGTCGCGCCTGGTGGCCCGGACAGCTCAGCCGCGCCGCCGAACCCGCCAAACCGGCCGGTCCCACGGACGCGGGCGGCCCGGACCTCGCCGCACGCACCTGAACATGCTCGCGTCGATCCCGGGCACACGCGGAGTCAGGAAGTCTGGAGACAGCGAGTCGTCGGGGTCGGAACTGGAGGTGTCTGCCGCTATGGGCGCGAAGGTGTTGGAGCGTTTTCCTGCGGGAGCTCCGCGCGGATCGTGGCCGGCGGAGGAGTACGCGGCGCGGCGGCGGGCCGAGGGCGAGCCCGCGACCGTCGTCATGGACCTGAAGTCGGACGCGTTCCTCGTCGTGGTGCCGGCGGGCGACGAGGAGTGAACGGGCCGGGCCGGCCGCTGAAGGGGCCGGCCCGGCATCAGCAGCCCCTCGGCGACCATGAGCTCGCCCGTCTCCGCCCCGTCGGTGGAGCGGGCGAAGGCCGGGCCCCGGCCGCCGAGCAGCCGGTGCGCATGATGCCCCCGCAGGTCTACGCCGAAGTCAGACTCCGGATCGCGCGCGGTCCCGCTCAACGCGGGCTGCGAAAGGCGCAGTTCCTGTTCGATGGTCCGCGATACGAGACCGGTCGGGTTTGCCTTGACGGCCCGGACGGACGGCTGCCAGGCTCTACGGCATGAAGATGCGACCGGACCTCACGCGGCGACGCCACGTCGACCTCGCGCGCGTCTCCAGCGCCTCCTGTCGCACCGCGGCCTGATTCCCTCCTCTCCGACGAGAACCGCCGCGCTTTTCCCTTTTCCCGCCCGAATTCCGCGCGTCCGGGCATTCCTGTGCCCGCCCGGGCTTTTCCGCGCCGCCCGCGCGTCATGTGAACGGCGCACCATGTGAATTCGGCGTGCCCGAAAACATTCCCGGCCTCCTCCACCACCACGAGGAGGTCGAGTACTTCGGCAGGCGTGTCCCGTCCCTCGTCCGCGAGTCGGAGGCCGCGCTCCCGGACGAAGAGACACGGGGTCCGCGCTCCCTCCCCGCCCACGCCTGACCACACCCGAAAAGAGGGCCCATGGCCACCGTCCTGTCCGTCTCCGGCAGCCCCTCCGCCTCGTCCCGCACCGGCCGTCTGCTGCGCCACCTCGACCAGCGGCTCGCCGCCCAGGGCCACGAGGTGATCCCCCTCGACGTGCGCACCGTCCCCGCCGAGGCCCTGCTCGGCGCCGACTTCCGGCACCCCGCGATCGTCGAGGCCACCGAACTGTTCGCCCGCGCCGACGGGATCGTCGTCGGAACCCCCGTCTACAAGGCGTCCTACTCCGGCGTCCTGAAGGCGCTCCTCGACCTGATGCCGCAGTACGCGCTCGCCGGCAAGACCGTGCTGCCGCTCGCCACCGGCGGCTCCGTCGCCCATGTGCTGGCCATCGACTACGCGCTGCGGCCCGTCCTGAACTCCATGGGCGCCGCCCACATCGTGCAGGGCTGGTTCACCCTGGACAAGGACATCACCGCCCACGAGGACGGCTCGGTCACTCTCGCCCCGGCCGCCGCAGAGGCCCTCGGCCAGGTCCTCGACCAGTTCTCCGGCGTCCTGGGCCGCACTCCCCACCTTGCCGCGGCGAGCTGAGGCGACCCCTGCTGCAGCCGTCACGCCCCGCCCGCCGGCGGGCCCCCCGATCGGAGACCCCACGTGTCCCTCACCTTCCACTGGTTCCTGCCCACCAACGGCGACAGCCGCCATGTCGTCGGAGGCGGCCACGGCACCCCCGCCACCGCTTCCGGACGGGACCGCCCGCCGACGGTCGCCTACCTGAGCCGGATCGCCGGCGCCGCGGAGGACCTCGGCTTCGTCGGCGCGCTCACCCCGACCGGCGCCTGGTGCGAGGACGCGTGGCTGACCACAGCGATGGTCAGCCAGAACACCGAGCGGCTGAAGTTCCTCGTCGCCTTCCGGCCCGGCTCGGTCTCCCCGACGCTGGCCGCGCAGATGGCGTCCACGTTCCAGCGGCAGTCCGGCGGACGGCTCCTGCTGAACGTCGTCACCGGCGGTGAGAACCATGAGCAGCGGGCCTACGGCGACTTCCTCGACAAGGACGGCCGCTACCGCCGCACCGGCGAATTCCTCGACATCGTGCGGCAGTTGTGGGACGGCAAGACCGTCGACCTCCACGGTGAGCACCTCCAGGTCGAGGACGCCCGGCTCGCCCGGGTGCCCGACCCGGTGCCCGAGGTGTACTTCGGCGGCTCCTCGCCGATCGCGGGGGAGGTCGCCGCCCGGCACGTCGACGTCTACCTCACCTGGGGCGAGCCGCCGGCCCAGGTCGCCGAGAAGATCGCCTGGATCAGGGGGCTCGCGGCGCAGCAGGGGCGCCGGCTGCGGTTCGGCATCCGGCTGCACGTCATCACCCGGGACACCTCGCAGGCGGCGTGGGCGGAGGCAGGGCGGCTGCTCGACGGGTTCGACCCCGAGACCGTGCGCAGCGTCCAGGCCGGGCTGGCCCGCAGCGAGTCCGAGGGGCAGCGGCGAATGCTGGCCCTGCACGGCGGCGGCCGGGACGGGCTGGAGATCCACCCCAATCTGTGGGCCGGGATCGGACTGGTCCGGGGCGGCGCGGGCACCGCGCTGGTGGGCAGCCACGCGGAGGTCGCCGAACGGATCCGGGAGTACGCGGAGTTGGGCATCGAGGAGTTCGTGCTGTCCGGGTACCCGCACCTGGAAGAGGCGTACTGGTTCGGGGAGGGCGTGCTGCCGATCCTCGCCGAGCAGGGCGTGTGGCGCCACCCCTTCCGCGCCGACACCGCCCCCTCGGCGCAGGTGCCGTTCGCGAGCTGACCTCCGTACGAGGTCAGTTCGCCAGCGCCCGCAGGTGGGAAGCCCGTGACTCCCGTGTCTGCCCCTGGACCAGGAGGAACAGGCCTTCCCGCGCCAGCCGTTGGGCCCGGTTCGTCAGCAGCATCGAGCGGCCGCCGCCCGACACCACGGCGGCGACGGTGGCCGCCTGGAGGATCTCGTACGCCCGCGTCCTGAGCTCCAGCCGCTCCGCCGGGTGCCCTTGCGGGTCCGGGTGGTCGGCCAGGGTGTAGGCCCGGCGGCGGACGTCGGTCAGGCGCGCGCGCAGGGGAGCGGCGGTGTCCTCGTCGAGCAGCGCGAGGGCGGCCCGCGCCAGACCGAAGACGGCCGGGTTCGCGCTCACCGTCTTCGGACGGTCCGCCGCTGCCCACCGCTCGTACGGCGTCCGCAGCGCGACCGCCTCCTGCGGCACCCGCAGCCCGTCCAGGCGCAGGGACACGGTCCGGGCGGCGGTCAGCGCGGCGAGCCGCATCGGCTCCGAGGCGGTCAGGCCCGGCTGCTCGCGGGCGTCGACGAACACGAACAGCGCCTCGTCGGCGTCGGTCACGCCGGCCAGCAGCATCACGTCGTTCAGACCCCACCCCGTGTACCAGGGCACGGTTCCCTCGAAGCGCCAGCCGCCGCGCTCACGGATCGCCCGGACGGGCGTCCTCGGATACGCCCGCAGATGGGCGTAGGCGACCCCGGACAGCAGTTCCCCGCGGGCCAGCGGGCCCAACAGGCGCTCGCGCGCGGGGCCTTCGCCTTTCGTCAGCGTCAGCACCGGTGTGTGGTGCTGCGTCTGCACGAACCACGTCGAGCAGCACGCCCCGGCCAGGATCTCCGCCGTCTCCCGCACGACGGGCGCGGGTGCGGCCGAACCGCCGTCCTGAGCAGGGGCGTTGATCCCGAGCAGTCCCGAGCGCCGGATCTCCGCGAGATGGCTCAGGGGTACGCCCTCCTGGTCGACGCGTTCGGCGTGCGGGGCGAGGAGATCGTCGGCGAGCCGCCGGGCGGCGGTCACGAGGGGGTGCGGGACGTCGGTCATGCGGACGATTCTTCCGGTCGGCGGCCCGGGGCGCCTGCCGCGGGCCGCCCGATGCGGGGCCGCCGGTGGAGCGGTGGTGCGGCCGAGCCCTGGAGACCGGTGAGTGAAAGCGGGAATGCGGGGCAGGCGGAGATGGTTGGCCATTACATCCAATAAGCCGGACGCATCCGACAAGCACATTTGATGAGCCGGACCCGTACGACGAGCCGGAGCCCGTCCCACGGGCCCCGGATCCGCACCACCCCAGCGAGGCACCCATGAACCACACCCCCGAGCAGCCCGCGGCGATCGTGGCCCGACTGCGCGCCGCCTTCCGAACCGGCCGCACCAAGCCCGTCGAATGGCGCACGCGGCAGCTGCGCCGGCTGCGCGAGATGCTCACGGAACAGGGCCCCGAACTGGCCGCCGCCCTCCACGCCGACCTGGGCAAGAGCCGCACCGAGGCCTACCGCACGGAGATCGACTTCACCGTCCGCGAGATCGACCACACCCTCGACCGCCTCGACGACTGGCTGCGCCCCGAGCCCGCCCCCGTCCCCGCCCACCTCGGAGCCGACGCCACCGCCTGGACGCAGTACGACCCGCTCGGCGTCGTCCTCGTCATCGCCCCCTGGAACTACCCGGCCCAGCTCCTGCTCTCCCCGATGGTCGGCGCCCTGGCCGCGGGCAACGCGGTCGTCGCCAAGCCCAGCGAGCTGGCGCCCGCCACCTCCGCCGCGCTGGCCCGGCTGCTGCCCGCCTACCTGGACACCGACGCCGTCGCGGTCGTCGAGGGCGGCGTCCCCGAGACCACGGCGCTGCTGGCCGAGCGCTTCGACCACATCTTCTACACCGGCAACGGCGCCGTCGGCCGCGTCGTGATGCGCGCCGCCGCCGAGCACCTCACCCCGGTCACCCTCGAACTCGGTGGCAAGTCACCGGTGTTCGTCGACCGCGACACCGACCTGACGGTCGTCGCCGACCGGCTGGCCCGAGGCAAGTTCCTCAACGCCGGCCAGACCTGCGTCGCCCCCGACTACGTCCTGACCGACCCGGAGACCGCCGCCGCCCTCGAACCCGCCCTCGCCGCCGCCGTCGAGGCGCTCTACGGCAAGGACCCGCAGGTCTCCGAGGAGTACGGCCGCATCGTCAACGAGCGCCACTTCGACCGGCTCACTGCCCTGCTCGACTCGGGCCGCACGGTCGTGGGCGGCGACAGCGACCGCACCGCCAAGTACATCGCGCCGACCGTCCTCGCCGACGTCGACCCCGAGTCGCCCGTCATGCGGGAGGAGATCTTCGGCCCCGTCCTGCCGATCCTGACCGTCTCCGGCCTCGACGGGGCCATCGCCTTCATCAACGACCGCGACAAGCCCCTCGCCCTGTACGTCTTCAGCGAGTCGGAGGACACCCGCCGCCGCGTCGCCGCCGAGACGTCCTCCGGCGGCCTCGGCCACGGCCTCCCGCTGGCCCACCTCACCGTCTCCGACCTCCCGTTCGGCGGCGTGGGGGAGAGCGGCACGGGCAACTACCACGGCCGCTACTCCCTGGAGACCTTCAGCCACCGCAAGGCGGTCCTCGACAAGCCCCTGAGCTGACCGGCCCCGCCGGACCGGCGGAACGCGGCGGCCGGAAGCCGCGGAACCCCCGAACGGCGCTCATCCCGTCGCGGCCGGCTCAGCCTGAGGGAACTCCTGTGCGGCCGTGGGCGACCGCCGAGGACCGGATGAAGGCAGCCGCCTCCGCGAGCCGTGTCGGAGTTGCGTTCTCCCCGCCCAAGCGGCCTCGTGCACCGGTCCTTTGCGGCGCTGGGGCGTGGCGTGGCGGGCCGCGGGTTGCCGGTGATCCGTGCTCGCTCGGTGGGCCGGGGGCGGGGCGCCCGTGCCGCCGGGCGGGTCCGGCCGGTGCGCGGCGGTGCCTGGCGTGGCGGGCGTGGCGTGGCGCGGCGGGGCGGGCGTGGCGTGGCGGGCCGCGGGTTGCCGGTGATCCGTGCTCGCTCGGTGGGCCGGGGTCGCGGCGCCCGTGCTCCCGGGCGGGTCCGGCCGGTGCGCGGCGGTGCCCGGCGGGACGCGCGGCCCCCGGCGGCCCGTCCCCGCCCACGGGCAGGTGGTGCCCGCCAGCCGTGCCGCGCAGCCCGCCGTCGCCGCCGCGCTCGACGCGCGTGCGCGGGAGAGACCCGCCTGCCGGCCGCCGCACCGTGCACCATCCGCCTGCCCGGACCACCGACTGGCGTCCAGTGGGTTTTACGTATAACCTCTCCCGTCAATCGCCCCTCCGAGAGGTCCCGATGGCAGACATCGCCCTGGTCACCCTCGTCGTCGACGACTATGACGACGCGCTCCGCTTCTACACCGAGGCCCTCGGCTTCCGGCTCGTCGAGGACGAGCCGCGGTCCGACGGGTCGCGGTGGGTCGTCGTGCGGCCGGGTGGGCGTCAGGGCGGCGTCGGGCTGCTGCTCGCCCGCGCCAAGGACGACGCCCAGCGGGCCAGGGTCGGCGACCAGACCGGCGGCCGCGTCGGCTTCTTCCTGCACACCGACGACTTCGCCGGCGACCACGCCCGGATGCGCGCCGCCGGCGTGACCTTCCTGGAGGAGCCCCGCCATGAGCCCTACGGGTCCGTCGCCGTCTTCCAGGACCTGTACGGCAACCGCTGGGACCTGCTTCAGCCCGCCGGCTGATCCCCCCGCGCCCTTCCTGCTCCCGTTCCACCTCCCTCCCGCACGTCCGAGGAACCGCACACCATGACCGCTACGCGCGTAGACACCGACCTGATCCGCCGGCTCCCCAAGGCCGTCCTGCACGACCACCTCGACGGCGGACTGCGCCCCGCCACCGTCGTCGAGCTCGCGGAGGCCGTCGGCCACACGCTGCCCACCACCGACCCGGAAGAGCTGGCCGCCTGGTACGTCGAGGCCGCCAACTCCGGTGACCTGGTCCGCTACATCGCCACCTTCGAGCACACCCTCGCCGTGATGCAGACCCGCGAAGGGCTGCTGCGCACCGCCGAGGAGTACGTCCTCGACCTGGCCGCCGACGGCGTCGTCTACGGCGAGGTGCGCTACGCCCCCGAGCTGATGCTCAAGGGCGGTCTGACGCTCGCCGAGGTCGTCGAGACCGTCCAGGAGGGGCTCGCCGCTGGCATGGCCCGGGCGGCCGCCGCCGGCACGCCGGTCCGCGTCGGCACCCTGCTCTGCGGCATGCGCATGTTCGACCGCACCCGCGCCACCGCCGACCTCGCCGTCGCCTTCCGGGACGCGGGCGTCGTCGGCTTCGACATCGCCGGAGCCGAGGACGGCTTCCCGCCGGCCGACCACCTCGACGCCTTCGAGCACCTGCGCGGCGAGAACGTGCCGTTCACGATCCACGCCGGCGAGGCCCACGGCCTGCCCAGCATCCATCAGGCGCTGCACGTGTGCGGCGCCCAGCGCATCGGCCACGGCGTGCGCATCACCGACGACATCCCCGACCTCGCGGGCGGCAAGCTCGGCCGGCTGGCCGGCTGGGTGCGCGACCGCCGGATCGCGCTGGAGATGTGCCCCACCTCCAACCTGCAGACCGGCGCCGCCTCCTCCATCGCAGAGCACCCGATCACCGCGCTGAAGGACCTCGGCTTCCGCGTCACCCTCAACACCGACAACCGCCTGGTCTCCGGTACGACGATGACCCGGGAGATGTCCCTCCTCGTGGAGGAGGCGGGCTGGACGGTCGAGGACCTGCGCACGGTCACCGTCAACGCCCTCAAGAGCGCGTTCGTCCCGTTCGACGAGCGCAACGCCCTGATCGAGGACGTCGTCCTGCCGGCTTACGCCGCCGCGCTCTGAAGCAGCCCGCGCGCATAGGCGGCCTGTCCGACGTGCTGGAGGTCGTCGGACAGGACGCTGACCAGGCGTACGCCCAGCGTCACCGGCGGGTCCCAGTTCTCGTCCACGACCCGCCCGAGGTCCGCAGCGGTCAGCGTGCGCAGCGCCTGGAGCGTCTGCGCGTGGACGGCGTCGTGATATCCGGTCAGCAGGCCGGGTGAGTCGACCCGCACCCGGACGACCTGCCCGGCGCTGTGGCCGTAACCGGTGTCGAGGCGCGGCAGGTCCAGGCCGAACCGTTTCTCCCAGTCCTGGGCCGTCCAGACCTGGTCGAGCCCGAAGGCGTCCGCGATGTGGTCGTCCTGGACGCGGGTGAGATGCCAGACCAGCCAGGCCACCGAGTTGGTCTCGGCGGTGGGGAGGGCGTTGAGCTCGTCGGCGTCCAGGCCCTCGACGGCGGCGTGGACCTCTTCCCGGATGCGGTCGTAGGCGTCGATGAGGATGTCCTTCGCATGCATACGTCCACCATCGCGCACCCCGCCCGCGCCCGCCCCCGATCCGGCCCTTTCGGTCGCCCCGGCTCACCCGCCCCCGTCGCCGTCCTGTTCGCCGCCTCCCGTCTCCAGCAGCGCCATCAACGCCCGCGCCGCGGGGCTGGTCGCCTCCGGGGGCGGCAGCAGCGCGACCGTCTCGTACACCACCTCGCCCGCGCCCTTCAGCGGCAGCGCGGTGAGCGCCGTCCGCTTGTGCCGGAAGTGGCGCGGTACGACGGCGATGCCGAGGTTCTCGTCCACCAGGTCCAGCAGACTGTGCACGTCGTTGACCTCCAGGGCGACCGTCCGGCGGACACCGGCCGCGGCGAAGGCGGCGTCGGTGGCCCGGCGCGGCCCCCAGTCCGGGTGGAAGTCGACGAACACCTCCCCGGCGACGTCGGCCGGGCTCAGCGCCGCCGCGCCGCCGGTCAGCCGGTGGTCGGGGTGGCACAGCACGTACATCGGCTCGCCGGCCAGGGGGACGGAGCGCAGCTGGTCGCTGTCGGCCCGGGTGCGGTAGGCGAAGGCCAGGTCCAGCCGCCCGGCGGCGACCTCCTCGGCGAGCGCGCCCGAGCCGGACTGCCTCAGCCGGATCTCCACGTCCGGGTGCCGCCGCCGGAACGCCGCCAGCAGCCCCGCCACGTGCACGCCCGCGATGCACTGCTCGGTGCCCACCGCGAGCGTGCCCCGCACCACGCCCTGCACCGCGGCCACCGCCTCGTGGGCCGCCCGCACCTGCGCCAGGATCCGCTGCGCCTCGGCCAGCAGCGCGCGCCCCGCCTCCGTCAGCGTCACCCGGCGGGTCGTGCGCACGAACAGCGGCGCCCGCAGCTCCCGTTCCAGCGCCCGGATCGACGCCGACAGGCCCGACTGGGACACCATGAGGCGTTCGGCGGCCCGGGTGAAATGCTGGTCCTCGGCGACCGCGACGAAGTGCTGGAGGTGGCGCAGTTCCATGATTGAGAAGCGTATCCGCTGAATACCATCGGATTCTTCTGTTGGACCACTACCCGCAGGTCGCGACAGAGTGGACGGGGGCGTTCCCGAGAACCGACCACCCGGACCCACCACGCCGACACCCCGTCGGCACGCCCGGCGTCCGAGCCAACCTCTCCTGGAGTCGCGTTGTACACCGCACACCCCGACCGCTACGCGGACATGCCCTACCGGCGCACCGGACGCAGCGGCCTGAAGCTCCCCGCACTGTCGCTCGGCCTGTGGCACAACTTCGGCCCGGACCGGTCCGCCGAGACCCAGCGGGCGATCCTGCGGCGCGCCTTCGACCTCGGCGTGACGCACTTCGACCTCGCCAACAACTACGGCCCGCCGCCCGGCGCCGCCGAGACCGCGCTGGGCGGCTTCCTGAAGTCCGACTTCGCGGCCTACCGCGACGAGCTGGTGATCTCCACCAAGGCCGGCTACCTGATGTGGCCCGGCCCGTACGGCGAGTGGGGTTCGCGCAAGTACGTGCTGTCCTCGCTGGACCAGAGCCTGAAGCGGATGGGCCTGGACTACGTCGACGTCTTCTACTCGCACCGCCCCGACCCGGAGACTCCCCTGGAGGAGACGATGGGCGCGCTGCACTCCGCCGTCCAGCAGGGCAAGGCGCTCTACGTCGGCGTGTCCAACTACTCGGCGGAGCAGACCCGGGAGGCCGCCCGCATCCTCGGCGAGCTGGGCACCCCGCTCCTCATCCACCAGCCGCGCTACTCGATGCTGGACCGCCGGCCCGAGACCGGCGGCCTGCTGGACGCCCTGGACGAACTCCAGATCGGCTCCATCGTCTTCTCCCCGCTGGAGCAGGGCGTGCTCACCGGCCGCTATCTCGACGGCATCCCGGAGGACTCGCGGGCCGCGAGCGACAGCCCGTTCCTGAACTCCGACAAGCTCACCGGCGAACTGGTCGGCAAGCTGCGCGCCCTGGACGAGATCGCCAAGTCCCGTGGCCAGTCCCTCGCCCAGATGGCGCTGGCCTGGGTCCTGCGCGGCGGGCGCGTGACCTCCGCCCTGGTCGGCGCGAGCAGCGCCCGGCAGATCGAGGACAGCGTCGGCGCCCTGGACAACCTGGACTTCGAGGCCGGTGAACTGGCCCGGATCGACGCGGTGATCAACGGCTGAGCCACTCCGGCCGTCCGCGGCAGAGTGCGCCGCCGCCGCCGATGCCGCCACGGTGCGCTGACGTCGCAGGCGTCCCCCGACGGCCCCGCGGGTCCTGACAAGCCCGCGGGGCCGTAAGAAGTCGACGAAGTTCCGCCCCGCGACGGCCCCCGCGACTGCCCCGCCCCGGCCAGCCGTCCAGCCCCGCACGCGCGTCCGCGCAGGCCGGCGGCGAACTCCCGCAGCGCGACCCGGTGCCGACGACCTCCCCCGTCTGCTACCGGCAAACGCTTTCGGCCATGAACGCCACGGAATATGCCAGGAGACTGGCCGGAATGTCGTGGTGACAGTGTTTCAGATGTGAACATACTCGAAGGTCAGGGGCAGTTCACCCCACAGGAGCCGCACGGAAAGCGAGGCCGCACCGGCAGGCGAGCGACGGGGGAGAAGGTCGTGCACGACGAATTCCTGTGCCATGTCACCGCATACGGCGTCTGCGCCGGCCGGCGCATCGGCGTCCCGCTCGGCACCTACCGGGCCCCGACCCTGGCCCTCGCCCTGTGGTGGCTGCGGGATCGGGCCTCCTGGATCGCCGAACGGCTCGACCCCAGCCCCGACGACGAGGCCTTCCCGCCGGGCGCCCTCGTCCCGGTGGCCGACACCGTCGCCGACGTGCCCCGTCTGCTGCGCGCCTGGTGCGCGGATCCGGACCGGCAGGAACTGGTCGGCGACGAGTTGGCCGGCGGCCGGCTGGTGCGGATCGCCGTCAGCGACGAGACCACCGAGTACGAACTGCTCGCCGAGTCGGTCGACGCCTTGCGCATGCAGCGCACCATCCCGGCGCTGGTGCTCCCCGTCGGCTGACGAAAGCCTCGATTCCGTACTTCGAATGGGCGCACCAGGTGGCGAATCGATAGAATCCGGTCATGGTGGAGCGCCCGTTCGCCTCGACGGCTCCCGAACTCGTCCTGAACACCGAGACGGGTTCCACAGTGATGTTTCCCGGCCGCGACTACCACGTCGGCCGCGACCCGCTCAGCGACATCGTCCTCGACGACGCCCGGGTCTCCTGGCACCACGCGGTCCTGCGCCCCGAGGGCGACCACTGGACGGTGGAGGACGCCGACAGCACCAACGGCACCTACGCCGACGGCCACCGCGTCCACGTCTCGGACATCGGCCCCGGCAGCGTCCTGCGCTTCGGCAGCCCCGATGACGGCCCGAGCGTCCTGCTCACCGGCCACCCCGCCCCCGCCGCCCCCGAGCCGCCCGGCCCGGCCGCGGTGTCCGAACCCGCGCTCACCGGCACCTTCCGGCACCCCACCAGCGTCCGCCCGCTGCCCGCCCGCACCGTCCGCATCGGCCGCGCGCCCGACAACGACCTCGTCATCGACGACCTGGTCGTCTCCCGCCGGCACGCCGAACTGCACGCCCTGCCCGACGGCGGCTACGAGATAGCCGACCTCGAGAGCCACAACGGCACCTACCTCAACGGCCTGCCCGTCACCGCCGCCCCGATCGGCCCCGGCGACATCGTGGGCATCGGCCACTGGGCGTTCTGCCTGGTCGGCGACGAGCTCCAGGAGTACGTCGACACCGGCGAGGTCTCCCTCGACGTCCAGGACCTCACCGTCGCCGTCGAACACGGCCGCAAGGTCCTCCTCGACGACGTGTCGTTCCCGGTGGGGGAGAAGTGCCTGCTCGCCGTCGTCGGCCCCAGCGGCGCCGGCAAGTCCACCCTCCTCAACGCTCTCACCGGCCAGCGCCCCGCCGACCACGGCACCGTCGTCTACGACGGCCGCGACCTCTACCGCGACTACGCCGAACTGCGCCAGCGCATCGGCCTCGTCCCGCAGGACGACATCCTGCACCTCCAGCTGACCGTGCGCAGCGCGCTGGCCTACGCCGCCGAACTGCGCTTCCCGCAGGACACCGCGAGGGCCGAGCGCCGGGAGCGGGTCGAGGAGGTCCTGCGCGAACTCGGGTTGGAACAGCGCGCCGACCAGCCCGTGCACAGTCTCTCCGGCGGCCAGCGCAAACGCGTCAGCGTGGCCCTCGAACTGCTCACCAAGCCGTCGCTGCTCTTCCTCGACGAGCCGACCTCGGGACTCGACCCGGGCATGGACCGCTCGGTGATGCACATGCTCCGCGGTCTGGCCGACGACGGGCGCACCGTCATCGTCGTCACCCACAGCGTCCTCAGCCTCGACGTGTGCGACCGGCTCCTCGTCCTCGCGCCCGGCGGCAAGGTCGCCTACTACGGCCCGCCCGAGGACGCCCTCGCCTTCTTCGGCTTCACACAGTGGCCCGAGGCGTTCGAGGCCTTCGAACGCGACCGGGAACGCGACTGGGCGGGGGAGTACCGCGACTCGCCCTTCCGGCGGCACTACGTCGTCAACTCCAGCGCCCAGCCGCACCTGGACCGCGAAGGCCCCGTGATCATGCTGCCGCCGCCCCGGCCCCGGAGCCGGATCGCCCAGCTCGGCACGCTGGTCCGCCGCTACACGGCCGCGCTGATCGCCGACCGCACCTTCCTGATCATCATGATCGCCCTGCCGTTCGTGATGGGCGCCATGGCCCGCGCCCTCGCCGGCGGTCAGCTCACCCGGGACACCGCCATGAACGCGCTGCTCATCCTGTGCGTCGGCGGCGTCCTCACCGGCGCGGCCAACGCCGTGCGCGAACTCGTCAAGGAACGCACGATCTACCGGCGTGAACGCGCGGTGGGCCTGTCCAGATCCATGTACCTGATGTCGAAGGTCGTCGTCCTGGGCGCCGTCACGAT
This sequence comes from Streptomyces sp. NPDC101166, assembly GCF_044768125.1. Taxonomy (NCBI): domain Bacteria; kingdom Bacillati; phylum Actinomycetota; class Actinomycetes; order Kitasatosporales; family Streptomycetaceae; genus Streptomyces; species Streptomyces sp. NPDC101166. Next base: position 72,166 of record NZ_JBIWPF010000004.1, on the reverse strand, counting down.
CGTGCAGGCCGTCGTCCTGACGCTCGTCGCCCTGCTCGGAGCGGACCTCGACGCGCCTGGCGGTGAAGGCGTGCTGATGCCGCCGCTGATCGAGATCACCCTCGCCGTCGCCCTGCTGGCCTTCACGGCGATGATGCTCGGCCTGCTGGTCTCCGCGCTGGTGCGCAAAGAAGAGGTGACGATGCCGCTGCTGGTGCTGCTCGCCATCGTCCAGGTGGTGTTCTGCGGCGCGCTGCTGAAACTGGACGGCGTGCCGGGCCTGGAGCAGCTCGCGTGGCTGGTGCCCTCGCGCTGGGCGTTCGGCGCCATGGCCGGAACCCTGGACCTCGCCCGCATCGTCCCCGGCCACCTGACCGGCGACCCGCTCTTCAGGCACTCCGCGGGCGTGTGGCTGCTCGACATCGGCATGCTCGTCGTCCTGTCGGCGGTCTTCGGGTACGTCGTCTCCCGGCTGCTGCGCCGGCACGAGCCCGCCGTGATGCGGAAGTAGGCGATGCGATGGCGACCCCCGGCTTCCTGCCCACCCATGTCGTCCCCCCGCACGGGATGCCCGCCTGGGAGGCCCCCGACCCCGCCCGGCCGACCGTCTCCCTCGACGCGCTGCTGCCCGTACGGCTCACGGAACGGCGCGGCGACTGGGGGCACGTGCTGTGCGCCAACGGCTGGTCCGCATGGGTGGACGGCCGCCGCCTGATCGCCGTACCCCAGGACCCGCCCGGCACGGACGCCCCCCGCACCGCCGTCGCCGATCCCCGGCCCCTGCTCGGCCGCGCCGAACAGGCCCTCGCGCGCTACCGGGCCGCCGTCGAGGAACTCGCCGACGGCGGCCTCGACGGGGAGGCCTTCCGCCGCAGCACCAGCGGACTGCGCATCGGGGTCGTCGTCGACGGCGAGTCCATGTGGCTGTACGACCCGGCCGAGGAGCGCTGGGCGTACGGCGACGGCACCGGACTGAGCACCTACGCCGCCGACGAACCGCCCGCCCCGCCCGAGGACGCCGGACACGCCGCAACCGCCTCCGAGGACCTCGGGCACGCCCCCACCCGGGTCGTCACCCCCAAGAACGGACCCCGATGACCCGCGAGTCGAGCCTGTTCTCCGGCCGGCCCTCCGAACTGGTCGGCCGGGAGGTGGCGAGCTACCGCATCGAGGCCGAGATCGGGCGCGGCGGCATGGCCGTCGTCTACCGCGCCCGCGACCTGCGCCTGGACCGCACGGTCGCCCTCAAGCTGCTCGCGCCCGAGCTGGCCCGCAACGACACCTTCCGCAGACGGTTCACCCACGAGTCCCGGGTGGCCGCCGCGATCGACCACCCGCACATCGTGCCCGTGTTCGAGGCCGACGAGACCGACGGCGTCCTCTACATCGCCATGCGCTACGTCCCCGGCAGCGACCTGCGCCACCTCATCGACAGCCGGGGCCCGCTGCCGCTGCCGTCCGCGGTCCGCATCGCCGCCCAGGTGGCCTCCGCGCTCGACGCGGCGCACGAGCACGGGCTCGTCCACCGGGACGTCAAGCCCGGCAACATCCTCGTCGCGCGCGGCACCGACAGCGACCATCCCGAGCACGTCTACCTCACCGACTTCGGCCTGACGAAGAAGTCTCTGTCCCTCACCGGCTTCACCAGCGTCGGCCAGTTCGTCGGCACCCTCGACTACGTCGCCCCCGAGCAGATCTCCGGCCGCCCGGTCGACGGCCGCTGCGACGTCTACGGGTTCGCCTGCGTGGTCTACGAGACCCTCGCGGGCCGGCCGCCCTTCCGGCGCGACGACGACATGGCCCTGCTGTGGGCCCACCAGTACGACGAGCCGACCCCGCTGACCGAGCTGCGCCCCGATCTGCCCCCGCCCGTCGACGAGGTCTTCGCCCGGGCCCTCGCCAAGGCGGCCGAGGACCGCCACCCCACCTGCCTCACCTTCGTGGCGGCCCTGCGCACCGCCGGCGCCTCCCGTTCCTCGCCCCACCCCCCGACCCAGCCCCGCCCGCACCCCCCGCCCCCGCCGCCACCCTGGGCCACCCCGGTCATCGACGTCCCCCGCCACTGACGGCCCCGCACCGCCGTCCGGACGTCAATCCGCCCTCGCCCCGTCTTGCCGGCGCGCCGCCCGGGCCACCAGGCCGCCCAGGAACCCCGCGGCCACCCCCCACAGCAGAGCCAGCCCCAACGCCGTCCACACCCGGGGCCGCAGGAACACGTCCCCCGACAGCCCCCCGCCCCCCAGGTCGCTGATCCCGAACAGCGACAGTCCGTAGTGCGCCGAGACCCGCCCCAGCAGGCAGATCGCCAGCACCGTCACCGTCGACGCGACGCCCATCCGCACGGCGAGCCGCCACACCGGCGTCCGCCCCGGCGAACGGCCCGCCATCAGAGACGCCGCACCCACCAGCAGCACCGCGTCCAGCACGACCAGCCACCACACCCGGCCGTCCCGCTCGGCGAGCGTGCTCAGACTCAGCGTCGCGGTGTCCGAACCCCGCAGCACCTCGTCCAGCACCGGGGGCATCGGCAGCCCGAACGGCCCCTGCACCCGGCCCTCCCAGCTCGCGCCGAGCCCGACCGTGAACGCCGGCCACACCAGGTTGGGCAGCCCCAGCAGCACCACCGCGGCCGTCCGCGCCGGCTGGCCGCGACTCGCCGCTGCGACGAGGGCGGCCAGCACGCCCAACGCCACGCACGCGAGCAGCAGCGCCACCATCGCGAACGCCGCCGGCCGCACCGTCTCCCGCCGGCGCAGCAGACGGCCGGGCAGCGGCGCCCCGCTCGACACCAGCAGGGCCAGCACCAGCACCCCGGCCAGCCACAGCAGCCCCACCACGAGCGTCAGCGGCACGTTCGTCGTGAAGCCGACGCGCGGGGCCACGCCGAACACCTCGCCCAGGTCGGTCAGCGTGTCGTCGCCCAGCGGGACGGCGAAGGTCTGCCGGGCGGCGAGGGCCGCCGCCAGCAGACCGAGCAGGAACACCACGGCGATGCGTGCCGCCCAGCCCGCCAACTCCGCCGCTCCGGCGACCGCGCGATGACGCAAGGGCCGCAGAAACCCGGCGGCCGCCACCAGCGCCCCGGCGAGCGTCACCGAAAGCGGCATCACCGTCAGGCCCGCCCGCGTGTCGGCGATGCCGCCCGCGTCCCCGGACAGCTCGACCGTGCCGCCCACGGCCGTCACGACGGTCGCCGCGACCACCCGGGGGAAGGCCCCGTCGGGCAGATCCGCCGCCCCCGCCGCCCACAGCCCGAGCGAGGCCACGACGCCCATGACGGCCAGCGTGGCCAGGGCCGCGCCGAGCGCCTGCAGCCAGCCGTGACGACGGGCGACTGCCTGGTGGGAGGGGGTGGGCCGGCTCACCCTGCCACGCTAAGCACGCCGACGGACCCGCGCGCGTCAAGGAGAGCCGTCTGCGCCCCTCGGCCTCCCTCCGGGGGCGCCGTCCGCTTGCGGGCGGCGCACGACCGGAGCACACAATGGGGATGTTGTGGATCAAAACGGCGCATTTCGCCCGACAGTGCCGCCATGGACGACAGTGCCGCCGCAGACAGCGCGCAGGGCAACCGCGCGGGTGGGGAGTGCTCGTGAGCGTCGAACCCCCGGACGGCCGGGCGGGGTCCCGCCCCACCGGCCCGCCGTCGGGCCCCCTGTCCGGCCCGTCCCAGCCCCCGCCCGCCCCGCCCGGCGACTTCGGTGGCGGCCCTCCCGGCGGCCCTCCCGGCGGTTCGTCGGGCGGCGCCCCGTCGGCCGACGGCCCCGGACCGCACCGCCCCTGGTGGAAGGCCGCGTCGCGCACCGCCCTGCTCGCCGCCGCCCTCGTCGTCGCGGTGGTCGTCGCCCTCGTGGTGACCCTGACCCGGGGTGGCGGCGGTGGCGGCGGCGCCCCCGCGAGCCAGGGCGAGGTGTTCCTCCAGGCGGCGGGGGAGACCGGCCCGAACCCGTTCACCGAGTCCACCGCCACCGGCAGCTCCTCGCCCACCCCCGCCCCCACCGCCTCCGCTCCACCGTCCGGCAAGGCTTCCGCGCCCGCCAACACCCTGCGGGGCGTCGACGGCGCGACCCCGGGCCTGTACGGCGGCACCCGCAACGTCGCCGCGTGCGACGTGGAGAAACAGATCGACGCGCTCAAGGCGGAGCCCGCCAAGAACAGCGCGTTCGCCTCCGTCGCCGGCGTCGGACCCGCCGCCGTCCCCGCCTATCTGCGCTCGCTCACCCCCGTACGGCTGCGCATGGACACCCGCGTCACCAACCACGGCTACCGCGACGGCGAAGCCACCCCCTACCAGGCCGTCCTGCAGAGCGGCACCGCCGTCCTCGTCGACGCGCGCGGCGTGCCCCGGGTGCGCTGCGCCTGCGGCAACCCGCTCACCCCGCCCGTCGCCCAGCGGACCACGCCCCGCACCACCGGCGAGCCCTGGCCCGGATACGACGCCTCGAACGTCGTCGTGATCACACCGGCGGCGAAGGCCGTCGAGGCGTTCGTGCTCTACGACCCCGCCGCCCACGCCTGGTTCACCCGGGACCGCGGCGACACCGGTGACAAGGACCGCCCCGCCGAGCCCCCGGCGACCACGCCGAAACCGTCACCGAGCACCCTCGCGCCGAGCGACTCCCCGTCCGAAGGCCCGGGTTCGCCGTCCACCGCCCCCTCCCCGCCCGGCCCCGCATCGGAATCGCCCAAGAAGCCCGAATCGCCGCCCTCCGAGCCGCCCCCGTCCACCGAAGTGACGCGCGAGCCCGAGAGCGCACCGGAGAGCGCGCCGGAGACCGAGGAACCACAGCCCGAGCCGCCGCCGCAGACCGAGGCGCCCAGCGACTCGGCGCCCTCCTCGGCGGAACACGGCGTGACTCCCCGAGTGCCCCCGGGCTCCGCGACCGGCGAGCCCACGCTGTGAGCCACTCCATGCCGGCGCCGCACGAACGGGTGGACTGCGTCGCACGGCACGGGGTACGAGCAGTGGTGCAGCAGCGTCCGGCCAGTCCGGCCTCCTAGAGAGAAACGCATGATCGAGCACCTGGACGGGGCAGTGATACCGACTGGTTTCGACGTACCCGTGGAACCGCTCCGGCGAGCGGCGCACTACACCGGCGAGCCCGGTTGCATCGCCGAGGCGCGCGAGTTCGCCGCCCACTTCGTCGACAAGCTCCGCACGGAATGGTGCGCCGCCGTCGACGAGCGGCTCAACGGCGAACTCATGCTGGTCGTCAGCGAACTCGTCACCAACGCCGAACGGCACAGCAACGGCCCGTACATCCTGGAGCTGGAGGGCACGGACGCCGTCGTCTCGGTGGCCGTCTACGACAGCAGCGACGCGCTGCCCCTGCGCTACCCCAAGGACCCCCAGCGCATCGGCCAGCACGGCCTGGAGATCGTCCACGCGGTCGCCGCGGAGGTCACCGCCGAACGGGTGCCGGTCGGCAAGCGGGTACGCGCCCGGCTCACGCTCGGCGGGTGACCCTCGCGGCCGCTCCCGCGGCCGCCCCGCTCAGGCGCAGCCCAGCTCGCCGAGCATGCCGCGGCGCAGCCGCGCGATGATCCGCTTGATCAGACGGGAGACGTGCATCTGGGAGCAGCCGAGCCGCTCGCCGATCTCCGCCTGGGTGGCCTCCTCCACGAACCGCATGTGCAGGATCTCCCGGTCCCGCTCGCTGAGCTCCGCCATCAGCGGGGCGAGCGACTGGAAGTCCTCCACGAGCCGCAGCCCGTCCTCCTCCACGCCGATGAAGTCGGCCAGGACCGCCTCGCCGTGCTCGGGGCCGTCACCGGTCAGCGCCGCGTCCAGAGAGGAAGAGCTGTAGCCGTTGGAGGCGATCTGCGTCTCGACGACCTCCTTCTCCGGGAGGTTCATCAGCGTGGCCAGCTCGGCGACCGTCGGCTCCCGGTCCAGGCGGCCGGCGAGCTCGTCGCGCGCCTTCGCCAGCTCCACGCGCAGCTCCTGAAGCCGCCGCGGCACGTGCACCGCCCAGGTGGTGTCCCGGAAGAAACGCTTGATCTCGCCGACGATGTACGGCAGCGCGAAGGACGTGAACTCCACCTCACGGGAGAGCTCGAACCGGTCGATGGCCTTGATCAGGCCGATCATGCCGGTCTGGACGACGTCCTCCATGTCGTCGCCCCGGCCCCGGAAGCGCCCGGCCGCGAAGCGCACCAGCGACATGTTCATCTCGATGAGGGTGTTGCGCGCGTACTGGCGCTCGGGCGTGCCCTCCTCCAGCTCCGCCAGCCGGCGGAAGAACTGGCGGGAGAGCTCCCGCGCGTCGCGGGGGGCCACGGCGCGGGGGTCGTCGACCTCCGGGAGCGGCGCACAGCCCGTGCCGGCCTGGGCGGTGTCCTCGACGACCTGTGCCTGCGACCCGATCACGGCGGTGTGCATTGCCTCTCCCACGAATGTCACGTAGTCACGGTTCGATGTGTGCTGTGCCCGGTCCGGGAGGGGGCCGGGACGCCGAGGGCCTGCTTGCGGAGCGGATACCCCGACTTCGCCGACCCATGCCCAACTGGTTCCGGAACGGACCGGAACACCGGCCGGGGCGGTGGCCCGCGCTCCGTTTCCCCTCTGGGCGGAACGCCGGGACCTGTCCCCGGCGAGAGACGATTCTAGGCTGTGAGGGTGAACAATCAAGCGCCGAACACGGACCGTGTGATCCCGCTGCGCACCTCTGCCGAGCCCCTCTGGCGTGACCTCGTCGGCGAGGTCCTGCGCCGCGAGCGCCGGGCCCAGGGCCGCACGCTGAAGGACGTCTCCGACGCGGCCCGCGTTTCCGTGCCCTATCTGTCGGAGGTGGAGCGCGGCCGCAAGGAGGCCTCCTCGGAGGTCCTCGCGGCCGCCGCCCACGCCCTGGGCCTCGGCCTCGGCGACCTCCTGGCCCGGGCGCAGCGCGAACTGGCGCCGCCGCCCGCCGCGGCGCCGGCCCGCCTCGACAGTCACCGCTGTCGCCCCGCACGCCCGGCGGCCGCGCCGTCGAGGCGGTCGGCTCCGTCGGCGACGAGCGCCGCGCCGTACCGGGGGCTCGCCCTGGCCGCCTGACCCGTTCGGGGGCGGCGCGCGGCGCGGCCGATGAGTTCCGGCGCGCGGACCGGTCGACACTGATGACCGCGCTCCGCGCCCGCCCCCTTCCAGGAGGACCCCATGACCACCGACGGATTCACCACGTGCCTCTGGTTCGACGGCCAGGCCGAGGAAGCGGCCCACCACTACGCGTCGATCTTCGAGAACTCCGGCGTCGGCCGCGTCACCCGCTACAGCGAGGCCGGTCCGGGCGTCCCCGGCACCGTGCTCACCGTCGAGTTCACCGCGAACGGCCAGAGGTTCGTCGCCCTCAACGGCGGCCCGGAGTTCAAGTTCAACGAGGCGGTCTCCTTCCAGATCGACTGCGCCGACCAGGCGGAGGTCGACCACTACTGGAGCAGGCTGCTGGACGGCGGCGGCGAGCCCGGCCCGTGCGGCTGGCTCAAGGACAAGTACGGCGTGTCCTGGCAGGTCGTCCCCCGCCGGCTCCAGGAGATGATCGACGGCCCCGGCGAGAAGGCCGCCCGCGCCATGAAGGCCATGTTCTCCATGGGCAAGCTCGACATCGCCGCCCTGGAGAAGGCCTACGAAGGCCGATAGCCGACCCGCCGCCCGCCGCCCGCCGCCCCACCCTTCAGCCGTTCGGCGCGCGGGGCGGCAGGCGGGTGGATAGCGTGAGGAAACAGACGATCCACCTCGTGGAAGGGCCGCGCCATGGCCGTGCAACCTGAGGGAGCGCCCTGCTGGGCCGACGCGATGTTCAGTGACATCGAAGGAGCCAAGAGCTTCTACGCCGAGGTCCTCGGCTGGACCTTCGGCGAGTCGTCGTCGGAGTACGGCAACTACACGCAGGCATACGCCGACGGCAAGGCGGTCGCCGCCGTCGTCCCGCCCATGCCCGGACAGGAGGGGCAGTCGCAGTGGTGCCTCTACCTCGCCGCCGAGGACGCCACGGCCACCGCCGCGAAGATCCGTGAGAACGGCGGGGAGCTGCTGATGGAGCCGATGCGGGTCGGCGAGTTCGGCAGCATGTGCCTGGCCCGCGAGCCCAGCGGCGCCGTCTTCGGGGTGTGGCAGGCGGGCGCCCACGAGGGCTTCGAGTCGATGGCCACGCCCGGCGCGTACGCCTGGAGCGAGGTCTTCACCCGCGAACCGGAGAAGGCCGACGCGTTCTTCTCCGCGGTCTTCGGCTACCGGCAACAGCGCATGGAGGGCGAGGAGATGGACTTCCGCCTCTACGACCTCGGCGAGCGCCCGCTGCTCGGCCGGATGAGGATGGGGGACGAGTTCCCGCCCGAGGTCCCCTCCTACGTCAACGTCTACTTCACCGTCGCCGACTGCGACGACGCCGTCGCCAGGGCGACCAAGCTCGGCGGCGTCCTGCGGTTCGGCCCGATGACCACCCCGTTCGGCCGGTTCGCCGCCCTCAGCGACCCGCAGGGCGCGAACCTGTCGGTGATCGATGTCACCACCACCGAGGGCGAGCCCCCGCGAACCACCGAGGTGTCCTGAGGGCCGGGCGCGGGGGAGGGCGGGCGCCGGACCATGGCATGATCGTGCGCATGCGTGAACGTGTGGTGGCCGCGTGCGACGGGGCTTCGAAGGGGAACCCTGGACCGGCGGCGTGGGCGTGGGTGGTGTCCGACGACTCGGGGACGCCGGTCCGCTGGGAGGCGGGCCCGCTCGGCAGGGCCACCAACAACGTCGCCGAACTCACGGCGCTGGAGCGCCTGTTGGCGTCGACCGACCCGGATGTTCCGCTCGAGGTCCGGATGGACTCGCAGTACGCCATGAAGGCCGTCACCACCTGGCTGCCCGGCTGGAAGCGCAACGGCTGGAAGACCTCCGCCGGCAAGCCGGTCGCCAACCAGGAACTCGTCGTCCGTATCGACGAACTGCTCGACGGCCGCGCCGTCGACTTCCGCTATGTGCCCGCCCACCAGGTCGACGGCGACCCGCTGAACGACTTCGCCGACCGGGCGGCCAGCCAGGCGGCGAGCGCCCAGCAGGCCGCGGGCAGCGAACTCGGCTCACCCGAGCCGCCGCCCTCTCCCGACACCCCGGCGGCCGGCGGCGGCGCACGCCGAAAGGCCGCCGGGGGGAAGTCCCCCCGACGGCCCGGCGGTTCGTCCGCCCGCACCATCAAGGCCAAGTTCCCCGGCCGCTGTATGTGCGGGCGTGCGTACGCGGCGGGGGAGCCGATCGCGAAGAACGATCAGGGCTGGGGCCACCCGGAGTGCCGTACCGCTGCCGCGGGTTGAGCACGCCGGGTGGGCGTCGCGGCGCCGGTCAGCTGACCACGCCGCGCCAGCCGCCCGACTCGCGGCCGCGCTCCTCGATGTACTCCTTGAAGCGCGACAGGTCGCCCTTGGTCTGCCGCTTGACGAAGCCCAGCTTGTCGCCGAGGGTCTCGGTCAGGCCCTCCGGCTCGAAGTCGAGCTGGAGCATCACCTTGGTGTGCTCGTCGTCGAGGCGGTGGAAGGTCACCACGCCGGCCTGCCGGGACTCCCCGGCGACCGTGGTCCACGCGACTCGCTCGTCCGGGATCTGCTCGGTGATCTCGGCGTCGAACTCGCGGTGCACGCCGTTCACGTCCGTCACCCAGTGCGTGAGCGTGTCGGTGCGCTGCTCGATGCGCTCCACCCCGCTCATGAACTCGGGGAACGTCTCGAACTGCGTCCACTGGTTGTAGGCCGTGTGCACGGGCACGCTGACCTCGATGGATTCCTCGACCTGCGTCACGGTCGTCTCCTCCTTCGCTCGCTTGCGGGTACGTGTCGCCCGGGTACCCGTGCCCTGCGCGGCAAACCACGCGTCCGCGATCACCTCGCGTCGAAGGTCAGTCCGTGTCGAAGGTGTAGTGCCGGGTGTGGTCGAGGAGGTCGGCGGGGGAGGTGTCGTTCCAGGGCTTCATGGTCTCGTGGAGGTCGACGACGTTCGGCGTCCCCGCGGCCGGGACGTACGACGACCCCGGGTGCCTGCGCTGCCACTGCGCCCACAGCTTGTCGATGTAGGCGTGGTGCAGCCAGAACACCGGGTCGTTGGGGGAGACCCCGGTCGCCATCTGCCCGCCGACCCACACATGGACGCGGTTGTGCAGGTTCACGCCCCGCCACCCCTCCAGATGGTTGCGGAAGCCGTCGGAGCCGCTGTTCCACGGCGCCATGTCGTACGTCGACATCGCCAGCACCGAGTCCACCTCGGCCCGCGTGGGCAGGGAGCGCCCGCCGGCCCCCAGCGCGCGCCGCAGATACGTCCGCCCGTCGACCCGCACCGAGATCGGCCAGTCGCCGGTGGACGCGGCGAACGGCCCGTCCGTCACCCGGCCGTCGACGCTGCGCCCGGTGCCGCCGAGGAAGTCCGGCGCCCACAGCGAGGCGCGGGCCGTGCGGTCCGCGGACCAGTCCCAGTAGGGCAGGGCGACCGAGGCGTCGACCGCCTGGAGCGCCCTCTCGAACTCGAGCAGGAATCTGCGGTGCCAGGGCAGGAACGACGGTGAACGGTGGCCGGTGCGTTCGCCGTTGTCGGTGTCGCCGACGATGAAGGCGTTGTGCGTGGTGACGAACGCGTCGTAGCGGCCGCTGCGCTTGAGTTCGAGGACGGCGGCGACGAAGCGGCGCTTCTCGTCGGCGGTGAGGGACGCCTGGTTCTTGCGGACGGTCATGTGCGAAGGCTCCAGAGATGCGGGACGGACGGTCAGTTGGCGGGGAACGGCAGCAGCGGGGCGCCCCGCAGCTCGTCCACGGCGGCCCGGGCGGCGGCGCGCGGGGTCGCCACCGGGTCGTAGTGACTGACGACGCTGATCCAGCTGCCGTCGGCGTTGCTCATCACGTGCAGTTCGACGCCGTCGACGAACACGGCGTAACCGGAGTCGTGGTGACCGCCGCCGTGGCCGCCGCCGTGGTGACCGCCCCCGGCCGTCGGACGGCCCTGTATCCGGCGGCCCTTGTAGACCTCGTCGAAGGCGGCGGGGGAACCGGCGGCGGAGGCGGATCCTGTGGCGTGGCCGTCGCCCGCCGTGGCGGGGGTGGCGGCGCGGGCCACGGTCTGGGCGCCGGCGGTCGCGGCGAGGGCGGCCGCGGCGGTGAGCGCGCGGCGACGGCTGAGTTCGGGCATGCGGGACCTCCTGAGGTGTGTCGCGGTGGGGACTCCGCATGCCTATCCGCAGGTCCTGGAACCGGGGTAATCCCTCAAGATCGGTTGGCTGCGATCAGGACAATCAATCACATGTCGTGCAATCTTGAATGAAGATGATCTTGCCGCCGAGTGGCTGCGGCGACGGGCGGAAGGGGCAATTCCTTTCCATCCGCACCACTCTTTCGGGGGACTTTTGGCGCGGCGTGGCACCGGCGGTGGTGTGGCTCACGTGGGGAAACTGACGGAATCCGGCAGTCGGGCCCTCCAGGGCACCGCCCGGGCGTTGCTACCCTGCGTCGTCAACTGAACGCGTCCGGTAATACCTAGGGGTGTGCGTGAAGGTCGCCTGTGTCGGCGGCGGGCCCGCCGGCCTGTATCTCTCGATCCTGCTCAAACGGCAGGACCCGTCCCACGACATCACCGTCTACGAACGCAACCCGGAAGGATCCACCTACGGTTGGGGCGTCACCTACTGGCGGGCCCTCCTGGACCGGCTGCACGCGCACGACCCCGAGTCGGCCCGCGCCGTCGAGGAGAGCTCCGTCCGCTGGACCCAAGGCGTCGCTCACGTAAGGGGACTGTCGACCCGTCAGCCCGGTGACGCCGGGCACGGCATCGGCCGCCACAGGCTGCTGGAGATCCTCGCCGAACGGGCCCGCGCCCTCGGCGTACGCCTGGAGTTCGACCACGAGATCACCGCGGCGAACGTCCCCGACGCCGACCTCGTCGTGGCCGCCGACGGCGTCCACAGCGCCCTGCGCACCCACCACGCCGGGCACTTCGGCACCGAACTCACGCCCGGCCGCAACCCCTACGTCTGGCTCGGCACCACCAAGGTCTTCGACTCCTTCACCTTCGCCTTCGTCGAGACCGACCACGGCTGGATCTGGTGCTACGGCTACCCCTTCAGCGAGGAGCGGAGCACCTGCGTCATCGAGTGCGGCCCCGAGACCCTCGCCGGACTCGGCCTCGACCGCGCCTGCGAGCCCGGCGGGAGGGCGGAGGCCGACGGACTCGCCCGGCTGGAGAAGCTCTTCGCGCACATCCTCGACGGCCACCCCCTGACCGGACGCGCGGCCGCCGACGGCAGCACCTCCTGGCTGACCTTCCGCACGCTCACCAACCGCACCTGGCACCGCGGCAACCTCGTGCTCCTCGGCGACGCCGCCCACACCACCCACTACTCCATCGGCGCCGGCACCACCCTCGCCCTGGAGGACGCCTTCGCGCTGGCCGCCGCCCTGCGCGAGTGCCCCGACCTCCCGCACGCCCTCGCCCGGTACGAGCGCGAACGCCGGTCCGAGCTGCTGTCCCCGCAGAGCGCGGCCCGCTACAGCGCCCAGTGGTACGAGAACCTGGACCGCTACATCGGCCTCCCCCCGGAGCGGATGTTCGCCCTGCTCGGCCAGCGCCATTCGCCCCTGCTGCCCCACGTCCCGCCCCAGCTGTACTACCGGCTCGACCGGGCCGCCGGACAGATGGAGTCGCTGCGCCGCCTCAAGCGGTGGCTCGGCCCCCGGCTCGCCCGCACGGCGCACGCCCGCGAACTCGCCTCACGCGAGTGACCTCCGGGTACGCGGCCTCCGTACGCGCCCCCTCGTACGCGCCCCCTGCCGCGGCCGGTCCGCGCCGGGGGAGCGCGGGTGACAGACTTGCGCCATGGACGAGCGCGAATTCGGCAGGTCTCATCAGCACGCATCCGTCGTCGGTCTCGGCACCTGGCAGCTCGGCGCCGACTGGGGTGACGTCGACGACAAGGAGGCCCTCACCGTTCTGGAGGCGGCGGCCGAGTCGGGGGTGACCTTCTTCGACACCGCCGACGTCTACGGCGACGGACGCAGCGAGCAGACCATCGCCGCCTTCCTGAGCGGCCGGCCCGACCTGCACGTGCTGGTCGCCACGAAGATGGGCCGCCGCGTCGAACAGATCCCCCAGAACTACGTCCTGGACAACTTCCGCGCCTGGAACGACCGTTCCCGCCGCAACCTCGGCGTCGACCGTGTCGACCTGGTCCAACTGCACTGCCCGCCCACCCCCGTCTACTCCCGTGACGAGGTCTTCGACGCCCTCGACACCCTCGTCGAGGAGGAGCGCGTCGCCGCGTACGGCGTCAGCGTGGAGACCTGCGCCGAGGCCCTCACGGCGATCGCCCGCCCGGGCGTGGCCAGCGTCCAGATCATCCTCAACCCGTTCCGGATGAAGCCCCTGTACGAGGTGCTCCCCGCCGCCCGGGAGGCCGGCGTCGGCGTCGTCGCCCGCGTCCCGCTCGCCTCCGGGCTGCTGTCCGGCAAGTACACCGAGGCCACCGTCTTCCCGGAGAACGACCACCGCACCTACAACCGGCACGGCGAGGCCTTCGACCAGGGCGAGACCTTCTCCGGCGTCGACTACGACACCGGGGTGCGCGCCGCCGCCGAGTTCGCCGCCCTCGCCCCCGACGGCTGGACTCCGGCCCAGCTGGCCCTGCGCTGGATCGTCCAGCAGCCCGGCGTGACCACCGTGATCCCCGGCGCCCGCTCACCCGAGCAGGCCCGCGCCAACGCGGCCGCCGCCAAGCTGCCCGATCTCCCCGGCGAGACGCTCGCGGCGATCCGGGAACTGTACGAACGCCGGATCAGGCAGCACGTCGAAGGACGCTGGTAGCCGCGCCGCCCCCGCTGCGACCGTCGCGTCCCCCGCACCGCGCCCCGTCCCGGCCGCCGGAGAACCCGGCGGAAGAAAACGCCGATCAGGGGGTACTCGCCGGACAGGAGACCGAACGGTCATACGAACATCCGGGGAGGAACAGGTGACGGACACGGCAGCGGGGGTCGAGCGGCGCAGAGGGCGCGACGAGACCGAGGAGGAGAGAGCGGACCGGAAGTGGGGGGAGCTGATCCAGGAGGTCCGCGTCGCCCAGACCGGCGTCCAGATCCTCTTCGGCTTCCTGCTCACGGTCGTGTTCACCCCGCGCTACGCGCAGCTGGCCGACACGGACCAGGTGATCTACATCGTGACGGTCGTCCTCGGCGCCTGCGCCACCGGGGCCCTGATAGGCCCGGTCTCCCTGCACCGGCTCGTCTCCGGCCGTCAGGTCAAGCCGCAGGCCGTCGCCTGGGCCTCCCGGATGACCTTCGTCGGGCTGGTGCTGCTGCTCGCGACCATGACCTCGTCACTGCTGCTGATCCTCAGGGTGGCGACCCACGACGGCTTCGTGCCCTACCTCGTCAGCGCCGTGGTCCTGTGGTACCTGCTGTTCTGGTTCGGCGTGCCGATGTGGACACGGCACCGCTACTCCTCGCGCTGAGCGCCGAGGGCTGGCTGAACGCTGAGCACTGAGCACTGAGCACTGAGCACTGAGCACTGACGCCACGAGCCTCGTCCGGCCCCCCGCCCGTCCCGGCGGGGGGCCGGTGACGTCATCCGAACGCGTCGCGCAGCGCCGGCAGCAGCGTCTTCTCCGACCAGTCCAAATACGCCGGCTGCGAGTCGCCGCCGATCTGCACCAGGGCGACCTCGGTGAACCCGGCCTCCGCGTAAGGGCGTACGGCCTCCACGAAGGCTTCTGGGTCGTCGCCGCAGGGGATCGCCGCGGAGACGTCGTCGGGCCTGACGAACTGGGTCGCCCCCTCGAAGGAGTCCGGGTGCGGCAGTTCGGCGTTCACCTTCCAGCCGCTGCCGAACCAGCGGAACTGCGAGTGCGCCCGCTCCACCGCCGCCTCCCGGTCGGGGTCGTAACAGACCGGCAGCTGGCCCACACGCGCCTTGCCCGTGCCGCCGTGCCGGTCGAACGCCTCCAGCAGGTCCGCCTTGGGCTCCGTCGCGATCACCAGGTCGCCCAGCCGTCCCGCCAGCTCGCACGACTGCTCGCCGGAGACCGCTATGCCGATCTCCGGCGGCTGTTCGGGCAGGTCCCACAGCTTCGCCGACTCCACGTCGAAGTGGGTGCCGTGCCGGGTGACGTGTTTGCCGTCGAACAGCGCGCGGATGATCTCCACGGCCTCTTCCAGCATCTCGTGCCGCACGTCCACGGCAGGCCAACCGCCGCCCACCACATGCTCGTTGAGGTTCTCACCGGAACCGAGGCCGAGCCGGAAACGGCCCTCGGACAGCAGTTGGAGCGTCGCCGCCTTCTGCGCCACCACCGCCGGGTGGTAGCGGAAGGTCGGACACGTCACGTACGTCATCAGCGGGATGCGCGACGTCGCCTGCGCGGCGGCGCCCAGCACGCTCCACGCGTACGGCGCGTGGCCCTGGGACCGCAGCCACGGGAAGTAGTGGTCCGACGTCACCGAGAAGTCGAAACCGACCTCCTCCGCACGCACCACATGGTCGACCAGCTCCCGCGGGCCTGCCTGTTCGGTCATCATCGTGTATCCGATTCGCACCATGCGCCCCGAGTCCCCGGCCCACGACGGTGGAAACAGGCCGCCGGCGGTGCGGAAAAACACGTCGATACGCACCCGGCCCGTGGATAAGGATGCCCTCATGAGCGCGCGCCCCTTGCCCGTGAGTCCGCCGTCCGCCCAGGGCGTCGAAGCCGCGGGAGTCCACGCCTTCCTCGACGCCGTCGACGCCTGCGAGACCGTCGACCCGCACAGCCTGATGATCCTGCGGCACGACCACGTCGTGGCCGCCGGCTGGTGGGCGCCGTACACACCGGAACGTCTCCATCTGCTGTACTCGCTCAGCAAGAGCTTCACGTCCACGGCCGCCGGCCTCGCCGTCGCCGAGGGGCTGATCGGTCTCGACGACCCGGTGCTGCGGTACTTCCCCGAACTCGACGCGGACGTCACCGACCCGCGCAGCCGCGCCCTGCGCGTGCGGCACGTGGCGTCGATGGCCAGCGGCCACGAGAACGAGACCGTGGACCGGGCGCACGCGCTCGACCCCGACGACCTCGTCCGGGGCTTCCTGCTGCTGCCGCCGGACCGTGAGCCGGGCACGGTGTTCGCCTACAACCAGCCCGCCACCTTCACCCTCGCGGCGATCGTCCAGCGCGTCACCGGCGCCCCGCTCACCGACTGGCTGCGGCCCCGGCTGCTCGATCCGCTCGGCATCGGCGAGGTCGCCTGGCTGAGCGACCGCTCCGGCCGTGAGCTCGGCTACAGCGGCCTGCACGGCGCCACCGACGCGGTCGCCCGGCTCGGCCTGCTGTACCTGCGCGAAGGCCGGTGGCAGGGGAAGCGGCTGCTGCCCGCCGAGTGGGTCGCCGAGGCGACCCGCGTCCACATCCCGACGGCGGGCGCCATGGGAGACGGTGACCGGCCGGACTGGGACCAGGGCTATGGCCTGCAGTTCTGGCGCTCGCGGCACGGCTACCGCGGCGACGGGGCGTACGGGCAGTTCTGCCTGGTGCTGCCCGAGCAGGACGCGGTGATCGCGACGACCGCGGAGACCGGCGACATGCAGGCCCTGCTGGACCTGGTCTGGGAACACCTCCTGCCGGCGTTCCGGCCCGGCCCGCTCACCGGCCGGGAACGCGCCGACGCGGACCTCGCCGAGCGGCTCGCGGACCTCGCCCTGCCGCCGGCCGCCGGAAAGCCCGCGCCGCCCGAGCGGGCGGGGGAGTGGGCGGGCGCGCGGTTCACGCCGCACGGCGGTGTCTGCGCCGACCAGCCGGGTCTGACCGGCGTCGTCGTCACCGCCGACGGGGACGGCTGGGGGCTGACCCTCGAGGAGAACGGTCACCGCACCGTCCTGCGCCCGGGCCGTGAGGGCTGGCGGGTGGCCGAGGAGCCGCTGCCCCTCGCGGTGAGCGGCGGCTGGACCGATGCCGGCGTCCTCGCCGTGGATGTGGTCTTCCTGGAGACCCCGCACCGGCTGCGGGTGTCGTGCTCGCTCGCCGACCGCACCTTCGACGCCCGCTGGGCGACGCGGCCCCTGCACGGCGGACCGCTGCGGCGGCTGCGCGCGCCCGGCCGCTCGGCGCCGCGCCGCTCAGGCTGACGTGCCCCGGAAGGTCTTCAGGAACGCGGCGAGGGCCTGTTCGTTCTCGTCCTCGTTCCAGTCCGCGGCCGGTGTCGTCCAGCGCAGTGAGAAGCCGCGGTGGTCGCCGATGATGAAGCCCCGGCCGAAGACCCGCACCTGCTTGCCGTAGACGTCCATGACCCACTCCATGTCGGCCGCCTTGTACCCCTGGTACGTCGTCGCCTCGATGTCGCCGATGCGGCGGAAGCCGTCCGTCTTGCGCAGGCCGGGCTCGACCGTCTCGCGCCAGACGGCCACCGGGTCCGGGCCGAGCACCTCGCTGTAGGTCACCGCGAGGGTGCGCGGGTCGCCCGCCGCTCCGAAGGTCACGCGGTAGGCGAGGTCGGAGGAGCGCGAGGTGTCCACCCGCTTGAAGTTCCCCGGCAGCGCGACCGAGAAGCCCTCGGGGGCGCGGTAGACGCGGAACCCGGCCGGCAGGGCGTCGGTGGAGCGCGTCGCCGTGGGCGTGGGGCTCGGGCTGGGGGACGGGCCGCGCGAGGCCGAGGGAGGCGACGCGGGGGCGGACGTCGCCGGGGTCGAGGGCGCGGGCGGCGCCGGGGCCGGTGCGCTCGGCCTCGTGTCGCCGTCGCCGCCCGGCGCGCTCGGGGACGCGCTGGGCGCGCTCTGCGCGTCGGTGGACGAGGAGTCGCCGGTGCCGGGCAGCCGTCCGGTCGCCGCGAGCGCGGCCACCGCCACCGCGACGACGGCCAGCGCGGCCCCCGCGGTCACGGTCCGGCTGCTCCACCGGCTCCCGCCGAACCGCCCGGCGGTGTACGCGCGGGGCAGTCGCGTCTCGGCCACGGGCGCGTGCGGGTCCTCGTCCAGGGCACGGTCGAGTGCCTGGCGCACCACCGCCCGGGTCAGGCGCTCCCGGGAGTCCTTGCGCAGCAGCCCCTGCACGGTCGACGTCAGCGCGCCCGCCCGCACCGGGGTGCGCAACGGCAGCCGGTCGACGCCTTTGAGCGTGGTCTCGGGCCGGTCCCGGTCCCGGTACGGCGGCCGTCCCTCGACCATCGTGTACAGGATCGCGCCCAGCGCCCACAGGTCGGCCGCCGGACCGATCCGGTCGTCCCGCGCCTGCTCCGGGGACGCGTACGCCGGGGCGGCCACGCGCGGGGCGAGGGTGGCGCCGGCGAGGCCGAACCCGGTGACGACGACCGGGCCGCGCGCCCGCACATAGACCTGACCGGGGCTCAGCTCGCCGTGGGTGATGCCCTCGCCGTGCGCGGCCTCCAGCACGTCGAGCAGCTCCAGCCCGATGGCGGCGGCGCGGGCGGTCCGGAAGGCGCCCTTCTGTTCGATGAGCTGGCCGAGCGGCAGCCCGTCGATCCACTCGGTGACGGTCCACAGGGAGCCGTCCTCGGTGAGGGCGTCCAGGACGGTGGCGACCCGGCCGGGGCACAGCCGCGCCATCGTCTGCGACATGCGCAGCACGCGGTCGGCTGCCCGGAGCGCGTCCTCCGGGTCCTGGCCCTCGGGCAGTCCGATCCGGGTGACCAGGCACGGCCGGGGGCCGGCCGGGTCCTCGTCGTACTCCCCGTACCAGCTGACGCGGTTCGTCTCGCGGTGGACGACGTCGAGAAGCCGGTACCGCCCGGCGACCAGCTCGTTCCTGGAGACGTGCGCCTTGACCATGGCCATCCTTCGCTGAGCCGCCGGAGTTCTCCTTTCCCAGTGGTACGGCGGCCGAGAGGGCTTGCGTTCAAAAGAACCGCGACGGGAACGGATTCCTGTCTTTCATTCAAAAAAGCCGGGCAATATGTACGACGAAAGGAAATTACCTGGGGCCGTCCAGGTGTGTAACCAGCGGTAAACGCCCCTGGACCGCCCTCGGCCGTCTTCGCAAACCCGTTCGCCGCGCCGAGGCGCATTGGCATCACGGAGGCGCCCCGGCGGCTTTTCCTCTCTCACTCCAGCCCGAACCGCTCGACCCAGGACGCGATGTCCCCGGCCGACGCATTGCCCCCGCACACCACCAATCCGATCCGGGCGTCGCCCCCGACCCGCTCCAGCACCCGCCGCGCGGCCGGCAGCAGACATCCGGCGGCCGGCTCGGCCCACACCTTGCCGTGCTCGGCGAACTCCACCGAGCCCCGCACCGCCTCCCGGTCCGGCACCACCAGCACCTCGCCCACCAGCGCGGCCACATGGTCGTACGTCAGCTGCGAGACGGCGGGAGCGCTCAGCGTGGAGACCACGGACGACAGCTCCACCGGCACCGGGCCGCCCGCCGCCAGCGCCCGGGACATCGCCTCCGCGCCCTCGGTCTCCACGCCCCAGACCCGCACTCCCGGCCGACGGGCCCGCAGGGCCGCCGCGACGCCGGAGATCAGCCCGCCGCCCCCGACGCTCACCAGGACGTCGGTCAGGTCGTCCGCGTCCTCGTCGAGCTCCAGGCCGACCGTGCCCTGACCGGCGACGACCGCCGGATCGTCGAACGGGTGGACAAGCGTCAGCCCCTCCTCCCGCAACCGGTCCACCAGGGAGAACGCCTCCGCCATACCGTCGGTCAGCCGCACCGACGCGCCCGCCTCCTCGGCCATCCGCACCGAACGCGCCGGCGCCGCCCGCGGCATCACCACCGTGGCCTTCACATCGAGCGCCGCGGCCATGACCGCCGCCGCGATCCCGTGGTTGCCGCCGCTGACCGCCACCACACCCGCCGCCCGCTCGGCCTCGCTCAGCGACAGCAGCTTCGCCGTCGCCCCGCGCGCCTTGAAGGACCCGGTGCGCTGCAACAACTCCAGCTTGACGGTGACGGGGGCGCCCAGCAGCGCGGAGAGCCCGGGGCTCGGGAGCGTCGGAGTGCGCAGGACGTGTCCGGCGATCCGTTCCGCCATGGCCTCCACGGCCGAGACGTGCAGGAGGCTAGAGATCTCGGGAACTTCGGTCATGGTGTGAACACGTCCTCGGGTCGCTCGTACGGCGGTACGGCGTCCCGGTGGGCGTCGTCCTTGCCTGTGCGTGTGCGCCTACCCACGCCGCAGAACGCCGACTCCAGCGTGCGCAGCATCGTGTTGTGGACGCGGGAGCTGTTGGAGGCGTTGGACAGCGCGGCCAGGCTGCGACGGCCGTCCGAGGAGGTGAACGCGTACGTGTAGTAGCCCTGCACCGCGCCCGTGTGCCCGTACACCGACACCCCGCACGACAGGTCGCGCCGTCGCAGCCCGAGCCCGTACGCCTGACGGGGGCCCGCGGGCACCCATCGCCGCATCTGCGCCAGCGCCGCCGCCGAGGTCAGCCGGCCGCGCTGCAGAGCCGAGAGGAACGTGGTGAGGTCCCGGATGCTGGAGATCAGGGCGCCCGCGCTCTGCGCCCAGGACGCCGTCTGCCGCGTCGCGTCGACCAAGGCGGTGGCCGGCGCGTCGGGGGTGAGGTAGCCGCGGGTGTGGACGCCGGGGATGCCGGTGCCCGGATGGACGTAGAAGGTGTCCCGCAGCTTCAGCGGACCGATGATCCGGCTCTGGTACGCCGCGCCCACCGGACGCCCGGTGAGCTTCTCGATCAGCATCCCGGCGACGACGAAGTTGGTGTTGGAGTAGGAGTACGCACCTCCCGGCGCGGTCGTGCGCGGCCGGCGCAGCGAGCGGTCCAGCAGCTGACGGTAGGTGAACACCTTGGTGCGGACCGCCTCGAAGCCGGAGACGCTCCGGGCGAACATGTCGTTGCTGTAGTCGTAAAGACCACTGCGGTGGCTCAGCACGTGCCGGACCGTGATGCGGCCGTCGGGAAGCAGCCTGGGCAGATAGCGGTTGACCGGCGCGTCGAGGGCGAGCTTGTGCTCGTCGACGAGTTGCAGCAGCACCACCGCCGAGAAGACCTTGGTGACGCTGCCGATGCGGAAGCGGTCGCCGGCGGTCAGGGCGCGGCCCGTCTTCCGGTCGGAGACGCCCACGGCGAGCCGGTGGACGGCCCCGTTGTCGTCGAGCAGCGCCGCCGCCCCCGGCGCGCCCTGGCTCACCGCCGTGCGCAGGACGCCCCGCAGCCCGCTGAGATCGGGCTTAGGCGGCGCGGCCTGCGCGGTGACCGCCGGCAGGGTCGCCAGGGCGGCCCCCAGCGACACGCACAGTGCCGCCCTCGTCAACTTTCCGAACACCCCGAGTGACATGCTTTTCGTCCCGTCACATCTCCGCAGCCGAAGCGCAGTTGGTGACCGAGAGGTCACCGCGCGTGGTCGGCTCAGTATGTGCGCGGGGACGGAAGAAAGCGATCATTTGGGCGTGCGCGCCCCGGTGTCCGGGGCGGACGCCGTGAGTTCAGCCGTGCGGTGAGCGTGACTTCAGGTGGGCGCGTGAGTTCAGCGCTGCAGCGAGCGTGCCCAGTCCGCCGGCACCCGGCCCGCCGGGCCCGGAGCCGGCTGGTCCTCCGGTCGGCTGACCGGTGGGGCCAGTTCGGGTCCGGAGTCGAACAGTTCGTCGTCACCGTAGTCCCAGAACCACTCCTCGCCCGGTTCGAAGCTGCGCACCAGGGGATGCCCGGTCGCCTTCCAGTGGGCGGTGGCGTGCCGGCCGGGGGAGGAGTCGCAACAGCCGATGTGCCCGCACAGGGCGCAGCGCCGCAGATGGAACCACCAGCCGCCCGCGGCGTCGCACTCGACGCAGCCGGCGCCGCTCGGCGGGACGTTCGGGTCGATGGCGTGGGCGTCGGTCATACGGGCTCCTCCGCTGATGCGCTGTCCTCGGTGATCATGTTCTCGTCGTCGGCCCCGGCCTCTTCGGGGTCCGGCGCCGACAGCGGCAGCAGGACCTGGAAGCGGGTGTCGCCCGGCACGGACTCGACCTGGATGCCGCCGTGGTGTTTGTTGACGACGATCCGCCAGGAGATGTCCAGGCCCAGCCCGGTGCCCTCGCCCACCGGCTTGGTGGTGAAGAAGGGGTCGAAGATGCGGTCCCGGACGTCCGCCGGGATGCCGGGCCCCGTGTCGCGGAACTCCACCAGCAGATGGTCCCCTTCCCGCGCCGTCCGCACGGTCAACGTCCCCTCGCCACCGCTGCTGTTGATGGCGAAGACGGCGTTGTCGACGAGGTTCGTCCACACCTGGTTGAGCTCCGCGGGGTAGGCCGGGACCTTCGGCGCGTCACGGTCGTAGTCCTTGACGACCTCGATACGCCGGCCGATCTTGCCCGAGAGCATCAGCAGGGTGCTGTCGAGGAGTTCGTGGACGTCGACGACGCGGTACGGGGCCCGGTCGAGCTGCGAGTACTGCTTGGCGGCGTCCACCAGATGGGAGATGCGGGTGGTGGAGTCGTCGATCTCGTCCATCAACAGCTCTGTCTCGACGGTGTAGTTGAGCCAACCGATCGCGCCCGGCAGGATGTCGGCGGCCACGGCGGCGGCGACCTGCTCCAGCCAGTCCACGTCCAGCCCGGCCTGCACGAACGTCGGCGCGATCCGCCAGCCGTCCGGGATGTCGTGGTCGTCGAGCCAGTCGGTCAGCTCGTCCTCCCGGTCGGAGGCCTCCAGCGGGCTCAACACCGGTGCTTTCGCCACGCGTTCGGCGGTGCGTTCCTGGATTTCGATGAGTTCCGCGAGCGTCTCGGGCGAGTACGAGCCCTGGGCGATGACGGCGAGCTTGTGCCGCATCTTCGCCACCCGCTCCCGCAGCGTCGCGGTGGCCCGGACCGCCGCCGCTGCCGGGTTGTTCAGCTCGTGCGTGAGCCCCGCGGACAACGAGCCCAGGGCGAGCAGCCGTTCGCGCTGGCCGATGGCCCGCTGGGTGTTCTTCGTGCCGAAGAACAGCCCCTCCAGCAGATGGGCGGCCATCGGGAACCACTCCCGCATGACGTCCGCGAACGACTGCGCGGGCAGCACGAAGAACCGCGTCGGCTCCGTCACCCGCATCGAGTTGTTGTAGACCTGCGGCACCCGGTCCCCGAGGTAGGCCTGCATGGCCCCGGAGTACACCCCGCGCTGCGAGGAGCGCACGACCTCGACGTCGTCGCCGCCGACCCGGCGGGACAGCACGACCGTGCCCTCGATCATCACGTAGAAGCAGGTCGCCGGATCGCCCTCCGCGTACACCGGCCCGGGGTCGAACTTCTCCACGCGCCCCTCGGCGCACAGCCGTCCCAGCTGCTCGGGGGAGAGCTTCTCGAACAGGAACAGCGCGCCGATCTCGCTCGGGCTGCAGGGCATCGCCCGCCCGCTCACGACTGCTCCAGGTACCGGTGCACGAGCATCACGGCCATGGCTCCCTCTCCGACGGCGGACGCGACCCGCTTCGCGGACTCCGCACGTGCGTCGCCCGCCACGAACACGCCCGGAACACTGGTCTCCAGGTGGTACGGCGGCCGGTCCAGCTCCCAGCCCGCCGGCGGACGCCCGTCCGGCGTGAGATCGGGCCCGGCCAGGATGAACCCGCGCTCGTCGCGCAGCACCGTGCCGTCCAGCCAGCCGGTCAGCGGGGCCGCGCCGATGAACACGAACATCCACTGCGCGTCGACCAGTTCGGTCGCCCCGCTCTCCACGTCCCGCAGCGTCAGCTGCTCCAGATGGCCGTCGCCGTGCGCCGCGTCGACGACCGTGCCGCAGCGCACCGAGATGTTGGGCGCCTCACCGAGCTGCTGGATCAGGTAGTACGACATCGACGCCGTCAGGTCGGGGCCGCGCACCAGCAGCGTCACCGACTTCGCGCCCCGGGACAGGTACATCGCCGCCTGGCCCGCGGAGTTGGCGCCGCCCACGATGTACACGTCGTGTCCCTGGCAGGAGGCCGCCTCGGTGAGCGCAGACCCGTAGAACACCCCGCAGCCGGTCAGGTCGTCCAAGCCGGGAGCCCGCAGCTCCCGGTACGACACACCGGTCGCCAGGATCACGCTGTGCGCGGCGATCGCCGAGCCGTCGGAGAAACGGACCACGCGCGCCGCGCCGTTGACCTCGAGCCCCGTGACCTCACGCGCGGTGAGGATCTCGGCGCCGAACTTCGTCGCCTGACGGCGCGCCCGGTCGGTGAGCTGCGCTCCGGAGACGCCGTCGGGGAAGCCGAGGTAGTTCTCGATCCGCGAGCTCTGCCCGGCCTGCCCGCCCGTCGCCGACCGCTCCACCAGCACCGTCCGCAGCCCCTCCGAGGCCCCGTACACCGCCGCGCCGAGCCCGGCCGGTCCGCCGCCGATCACCACCAGGTCGTAGAAGTCGGCCGTCGGCGTCGTCGCCAGACCGACCTTCGACGCCAGCTCGGGCGCGTCCGGCTCGACCAGCGGCGTGCCCTCGGCGGTGATCACCAGCGGCAGCCGCTGCCCGTCCTGCCCCGCCGCGGCCAGCAGCCGCCGTCCCTCCGGTTCGTCGGAGGAGTACCAGCGGTAGGGCACCTGGTTGCGGGCCAGGAACTCCCGCACCTCGGAGGAGCGCGCCGACCAGCGGTGCCCCACCACCTTGGTGCTGGGCGCCGGCCGGTGATCGCTCGCCCGCCACGCCGCCAGCAGGTCGTCCAGCACCGGGTAGAGCTTCTCCTCCGGCGGGTCCCACGGCTTGAGCAGGTAGTGGTCGAGGTCCACCACGTTGATCGCGTCGATCGCCGCGTTGGTGTCGGCGTACGCCGTCAGCAGCACCCGGCGCGCGCCCGGGTACACGTCCAGCGCCTGTTCGAGGAACTCGATGCCGTTCATCTGCGGCATCCGGTAGTCGGCGAGGATCACGGCGACCAGGTCCCCGCGCAGCTTCAGCTCCCTCAGCGCCTCCAGCGCGGACTCGCCGGACTCCGCGCGGACGATCCGGTACCCGGCGCCGTAGCGACGCCGCAGGTCACGGGCGACGGCGCGGGAGACCCCCGGGTCGTCGTCCACGGTCAGGATGACGGTCCGCGCTGATTCGGCGGCCTGTGCCATACGTCTCCACCCCGAGAACGGTCGGAACGCGCCGCACGGCACACCCCGCGCGGGCTCCAGCCATCGTATGTTCGATCGCCCCGGACCGCTGTGGGGCCGGGGGAGAGGGTGCGCCCCTGGTTCAGATCCCGGCACTCTTGGGCAAGCCCTCGCCGGGTGCGCGGCGCTCACCCCATCCGGGGGCCTGACCGGCCGGGCGGTGGTGAAGACTGGGCGCAAGCGATCGACGACGACACTCAAGGAGGCAGCGGGATGACGCGCCCGATCACGGCAGGGGTCGACGGGACGGAAGAGAGCCTCGCGGCGCTCGCCTGGGCGGCACGGGAGGCCGTCCGGCGGGACCGGGCGCTGCGGGTGGTGCACGCCTGGCGGTTCCAGCCGAACGCGGCCGCCGAGGTGGCCGACCGGACCGCCCAGGAGCAGTGGGTGCGGGCCGAAGTCCAGCAGGCCGCCGCGGAGGTCGCCGCACGGCACCCGGGCCTCGCGATCACCACCGACGTGCTGGAGGGCGACCCGGTCGACACGCTGACCGAGGCCGCCGCGCAGTCCGAGACGCTGGTGCTGGGCTCGCGCGGCCACGGCCCGGTCGTCGGGTTCCTGCTCGGCTCGGTGGGCCAGCAGGTGATCGCCGAGGCCACGCGCCCGGTCGTCCTGGTCCGCGCCGGGGACAAGCCCAGCGACGAGGTCGCCGGGCACGAGATCGTCGTCGGCCAGCAGGGCGCCCCCGAGGACAGCGCGCCCGCCCTGCGGTTCGCGTTCGAGACGGCCGCCGCCCGCGGCGCCTCCGTGCGCGTCGTCCGCGCCTGGACGCTCCCGCCGGTGTTCTCCTACAGCCCCGCCTCGCTCAAGCTCCTCGACGACGCCGGAGGCCTGGAGCCGTACGAGCGCAAAGCGCTGACCGACGCCCTCGCCCCCTGGCGGGAACGCTTCCCCGACGTGCCGGTCGTGGAGCACGTGGAGATCGGCAGCGCGGGGCAGGTGCTGCTGTCGGTGTCCGGGCGGGCCCAGCTGATGGTCGTCGGCCGGCGGGCCCACCGCACCGCCGTCGGCGCCCGCATCGGCTCCGTCGCCCACGGCGTCCTGCACCACGCGGACTGCCCGGTCGCCGTCGTCCCGCACGACTGAGCGGCGGGTTCACTGCGGGAGGGTCGGCTCCAGCGTCTCGCGCGCCCTGGGGAGGATCTTCTCGATGTAGTCGGTGACGGCCGTGTCGAGCCCGATGTCGTGCTGCGCCCGCTCGGAGAGGAACCAGCGGTGCTCCAGGAGCTCGTGGTAGATCTCCGCCGGGTCCATGGAGCCGCGCAGCTCGACCGGCACGGCCCGCACCGTCGGCCGGAACACGTCCCGCACCCAGCGGTGCGCGAGCACCTCGGGGCGGGCGGCGAGGGGGTCGCCGGGCGCGTAGTCGTCCTGGGTGGCCATCCAGCTCTCCAGGTCGTTCAGCAGCCGCCGGGCCTGGTTCTCCTCGGCGTCCAGGCCCGTCAGCCGCAGCAGTTGCCGCTGGTGGTGGCCGGCGTCCACGACCTTGGGCACGAAGGTGACCGAGTCGCCGCCCGGGGAGTGCTCGATCTGCATCTCGGCCACGTCGAAGCCGAGCTCGTTGAGGCGGCGGATACGGCGCTCGATGAAGTGGTACTTGCCCGCCGGGTAGACGGAGACGCGGGTCAGCTCCTCCCACAGCCGGTGGTAGCGGGCGCAGATCTCCGTGCCGAACTCCACCGGGTCCACCGACGGGTGCAGCGCGCCCGACGCCTCCAGGTCGAGCAGCTCGCCGCTGATGTTGACCCGGGCGAGATCGAGATCGTAGTCGCGCTGCCCGCTGCTCAGCTGCGGATGCAGGTCGCCGGTCTCGGCGTCGACGAGGTAGGCGGCGTACGCGCCCGCGTCGCGCCTGAAGAGCGTGTTGGACAGCGAGCAGTCGCCCCACGCGAACCCGGCGAGGTGCAGCCGCACCAGCAGCACCGCGAGGGCGTCCATCAGCCGGTGCATGGTGGCAGGCCGCATGGTCGTCTCGAACATCGACCGGTACGGCATCGAGCCGCCCAGGTGCCGGGTCACGAGCACCGACTCCAGCGGGTCGCCGGAGCCGTCGGCGCGGCCGGTGACCACCGCCAGCGCGTCGACGGCCGGGATGCTCAGCCGGTCCAGGTCGCGCAGCAGCTCGTACTCCCGCAGCGCCGGGCGCTCCGCGAGCTCCTTGACGGCGATCACCTCGGCGCCGGCGCGGGCGTAGCGCACCACGTGACGCGAGATGCCGCGCGGCAGCGGCACGAGGATGTCCTCGGGCCACTCCTCCAGCGGCAGGTGCCAGGGCAGCTCCAGCAGGAGGGCCGGGTGCTCCGGGTTGGTGGCACTGATCTGCAAAGCCATGGCCTGACTTTAGACGGCGCGTTGCCGGGCGCGGTCGGCCGCCTCCCTCACGGAGCCCCGGTGGGCCGGGCCGTGCCCGGGCAGCAGCACGTCGGCCGGGAGCTCCCCGATCACGTCCAGGGAGGCGACGGCGCGGTCCCGTTCGTGGTGGAACATCGAGGGCAGCAGTTGCGGGCCCTTCAGCCGAGCGGTGGCGTGACCGCTGACCAGGGCGTCGCCCGAGACCACCGCGCCCGCCTGAGGGAGGTGG
The DNA here is from genome assembly GCF_044768125.1 of Streptomyces sp. NPDC101166. Taxonomy (NCBI): domain Bacteria; kingdom Bacillati; phylum Actinomycetota; class Actinomycetes; order Kitasatosporales; family Streptomycetaceae; genus Streptomyces; species Streptomyces sp. NPDC101166. The sequence goes on along the minus strand of NZ_JBIWPF010000004.1, from coordinate 44,643 downwards.
AACACGGCGTGGCCGTCGGTGTGGCCGGGAGTGTGCACGGGCACGGGCCGGCCGGGCAGGTCCAGCGGGCCGGACGCGGCGGGGAAGGGCTCGGGCGCGGCGACCGGGTGCTGCTCGGCGCCGCCGGAGCGCAGCGCGTGCACCATCCACGGCAGGACACCGGGACGCCAGGCGTTGGCCAGCACCGTGCCGACGCTCACCTGCTGGAGGAACTCCCGGCGGGCGTGCGGGACTTCGGCCGGGTGCAGGAAGACGGGGACGCCGTAGGCCGTGCGCAGGTGTTCGGCGGAGCCCAGGTGGTCGTTGTGGGCGTGGGTGACCAGCACGGCCACGATCGCCTCCGGTGAACTGCCCACCTGCGCGAGGGAGTCGAGAAGCCGCTCCCGGTCGGCCGGGTAGCCGGTGTCGATGAGGGTGACCGCGTCCCCCTCGGTGAGGATCACCCAGTTGGTCTCGCCCCCGCGCACCAGGTGGGCGCCGTCCGCCACTTGCTGTACGTCTGCCCGCATGATCGCCCCGTGGGGTGAGGTCCGTACCCGACGGAAGACAGCAAAGCAGACCCCGGCGGCCATCGGCACGGCGGGGCGGAAGCGCGCGCTCCGCGTCCGTACCGCCCAGGCGCCCGCCGGACCGGCCTCAGCGCACGCCGCGCGGGCGGAACTGGACGCTGACGCGCGGGCCCGTGGCGCGGGTGGACTTGGGGACGCAGTGTTCCCAGGTCCGCTGGCAGGAGCCGCCCATGACGATCAGGTCGCCGTGCCCGAGCGGTCGCCGTACCGTCTCGCCGCCGTGCACGGGGCGCAGCAGCAGGTCGCGGGGCGAGCCGACCGAGAGGATCGCGACCATGGTGTCCTCGTGCGATCCCCGGCCGGTGCGGTCGCCGTGCCAGGCGACGCTGTCCCGGCCGTCGCGGTAGTGGCACAGGCCGGCGGTGACGAAGGGCTCGCCCAGCTCCTCGGCGTAGTGGGCGCTGAGCGCGGCGCGGGCCTCGTCCAGGACGGGGTGGGGGAGCGGGTCGTCCGGTCCGTAATGGGCGAGCAGCCGGGGGACGTCCACCACGTGGTCGTACATGTGCCGGCGCTCGGCCCGCCACGGCACTTCGGCGGCCAGCTGTTCGAACAGCGCGTCCGATCCGGCGAGCCAGCCCGGCAGCACGTCGATCCAGGCGCCCGCGTCCAGCGCCGTCCGGCGGATCCCGTCCAGGGAGCCGAGGCGCAGCTCGTCGGTCTGGTCGAAGAGGGAGCCCTGGAGATGCCTGGTCATGGCGTCCAGCGTACTCCTAAATCGAAAATGTGTTCCATCACAAGATCCCTCGATCGGGCGTCTTGGTCGAAGACCTTTTCGATACACCGGTGTATCCGATACATTCGCGTATCGAACGGAGGTCCGACACCATGACGGCGGAGCAGGCGGCACAACCTGCGGAGCACCCGGCGGAGCCGGCGACCGGGCGTGTCACCAAGCGCCGGGTGCGCACCCGCGCCAACCTGCTCGACGCCGCCTTCCGGGTGTTCGCCGCGAAGGGCTTCGGCCGGGTCTCCATCGAGGAGGTCTGCGAGGCCGCCGGCTACAGCCGGGGCGCCTTCTACTCCAACTTCGCCAGCCTGGACGAACTGTTCTTCGCGCTGTACCGGCAGCGTGCGGACCTGATCGCCCGCCAGGTCGCCGACGCCCTCGCCGGCGACGGCCCCGACCTCGACGTGCCCGCCTCCGTGGACCGCGTCACCGAGGTGCTCCTCCTCGACCTCGACTGGCTCCTGGTCAAGACCGACTTCCTGGTCCACGCCGCCCGCGATCCGGCCGTGGCGCAGACCCTGTTGGAACACCGCTCCCGGCTGCGCGAAGCCGTCGCCGACCGGCTCGCCCGAGCCCGCGGCCGCGCCGCGCTGCCCGCCGTGCTCGGTGACGCCGACTCGGCCGCCCACGCGGTGGTCGCAGCCTACGACGGGGTCACCACCCAACTGCTGCTGGACAAGGACGTGCACGGCGCCCGCGCCTGGCTCAAGCAACTGCTCACCGCGCTGCTGACCGACGGCAGCGGCACCCCGCGATGACCGGGGAAAGAACGGCTTCCATCAACAGAGAAGGGCAACGGTCGCCATGGACGCGGACGTCATCGTCGTCGGAGCGGGCCTCGCAGGCCTCGTAGCGGCGCACGAACTCACCAGCAAGGGCCGACGGGTCGCCCTGGTCGACCAGGAGAACGCCGCCAACCTCGGCGGCCAGGCGTTCTGGTCCTTCGGCGGTCTGTTCCTCGTCGACTCGCCGGAACAACGGCGTCTCGGCGTCAAGGACTCCTTCGACCTCGCCTGGAACGACTGGCAGGGCAGCGCGCAGTTCGACCGCACCGACGACGAGGACTCCTGGGCGGTGCGCTGGGCGCGCGCCTACGTCGAGTTCGCGGCGGGGGAGAAGCGGTCCTGGCTGGCCGGACACGGCATCAGCTTCCTGCCCACCGTCGGCTGGGCCGAGCGCGGGGACCTGCGCGCCGACGGGCACGGCAACTCCGTGCCCCGCTTCCACATCGCCTGGGGCACCGGCACCGGCGTCGTCGAACCGTTCGTCCGCCACGCCAGGCAGGCCGCCAGGGACGGGCTGCTGACCTTCCACCACCGCCACCGCGTCGACGAACTGGTCCTGGAAGGCGGCGCCGCCCGCGGCGTACGCGGCACGGTCCTCGCACCCGACGACTCCCCGCGCGGCGTCGCCTCCAGCCGCGAGCGCGTCGGCGACTTCGAACTGACCGCCCAGGCCGTCGTCGTCACCAGCGGCGGCATCGGCGCCAACCACGAGACGGTCCGCCGCCACTGGCCCGAGCGCCTGGGCGCCCCGCCCGCCGAGATGGTCACCGGCGTGCCCGCCTACGTCGACGGCCGCATGCTCGACATCAGCGCCGAGGCCGGCGTGCGCCTCGTCAACCGCGACCGCATGTGGCACTACACCGAGGGCCTGCAGAACTGGAACCCGATCTGGCCGGGCCACGGCATCCGCATCCTGCCCGGCCCGTCCTCCCTGTGGTTCGACGCCCTCGGCCGCCGGCTGCCCGACCCCTGCCTGCCCGGCTACGACACCCTCGGCACGCTCCGCCACCTGCGCACCGCCGACGGCCTCGCCGGCCACGACCACTCCTGGTTCGTCCTCACCCGCAAGATCGTCGAGAAGGAGTTCGCGCTCTCCGGCTCCGAGCAGAACCCCGACATCACCGCCAAGGACCGCAAGGCGTTCCTGCGCGACCGCGTCCTCGGCAAGGGAGCGCCCGGCCCGGTGCAGGCCTTCGTCGACCAGGGCGCGGACTTCGTCGTCGCCGACACCCTGGACCGGCTCGTCGAGAAGATGAACGCCCTCACGGAGAAGGCGCTCATCGACGCCGACGACCTGCGCCGCCAGATCCGCGCCCGCGACCTCCAGATCGCCAACCCCTACACCAAGGACGCCCAGGTGCAGGGCATCCGCAACGCCCGCCGCTACATCGGCGACCGCCTCGGCCGGGTCGCCACCCCGCACCGCATCCTCGACCCCGAGGCCGGACCGCTCATCGCCGTCAAGCTGCACGTCCTCACCCGCAAGACGCTCGGCGGCATCCAGACCGATCTGGACTCGCGCGCCCTGGGCGCCGACGGCAGGCCGATCGACGGGCTCTACGCGGCGGGCGAGGTCGCCGGCTTCGGCGGCGGAGGCGTGCACGGCTACAACGCCCTGGAGGGCACCTTCCTCGGCGGCTGCCTCTTCTCCGGCCGCGCGGCGGGCCGGGCGGCGGCGGCCCAGACAGGCTGACGACAGGCCTCCTGAGCCTGGACTTCAGCCCAGGAGGCGGATCAGGACGGCGGCGTGGCTGCGGTCCGGTTCCTTCGCCGACGTCAGCAGGGTCACCGGGCCCGCGTTCGCCAACTCGCGCACATGGGAGAGGAGTCCGGCCGCCTCCGGGGCGGCCAGCTCCGCCTCGTAGCGGCGGGCGAACTCCTCGTAGGAGGCCTCGCCCGCGTGGTACCAGCGGCGCAGCTCCGTCGACGGGGTCATGCCCTTGGGCCATTCGTCCACCCGCGCCGCGTCCTTGGAGACACCCCGCGGCCACAGCCGGTCGACCAGGACGCGGACGCCGTCGTCCGGCTCGGGCGGATCGTAGACGCGACGCACGCGGACGCTCACGGGCGGGCCCTTCCTCGACGGGGACTGTGCCCGGGAGCGTACTGCCGTGAACGACTCCGTACGGTGGGCGACGCGGCCGAACTTGACCTGTTCAAGGGGGAAATGGCTCCGACGGGTGCCTAGTCTGAGCACGTTTGCTCACTCGCCACCCCCCAAGGAGCGCACGTGATCCACCTCCGCAGACGTCCCGCCCTCCTGGCGGCCGTGCCCCTCGCCGTGACCGCGCTGCTCGCCGCGGCCGACCCGGCCCTCGCGGCCGGGGGCGTGGGCGCGCCCGGCGTCGGCGACCCCTACTTCCCGCTCGCCGGCAACGGCGGCTACCACGTCGACCACTACGACCTGAGCCTGAACTACGACCCCGGCAGCCGGCGCCTCGAAGGCAGAGCCGTCCTCACCGCCCGCGCCACCCAGCGCCTCACCCGCTTCGACCTCGACCTGCGCGGACTGAAGGTCACCGGCGTGACCGTCGACCGGACCAGGGCCCGGCACCGGCGCGACGGCCAGGAACTCGTCGTCACCCCGCGCCGCGCCCTGCGCGCCGGCGAACGGTTCCGCGTGACCGTCACCTACTCCGGCGTCCCCGGCCCGGTCACCGACCCCGACGGCTCCCTCGACGGCTGGATCCCCACCGACGACGGCGCGTTCGTCGCCGGCGAACCCCAGGGCGCCATGACCTGGTTCCCGGCGAACAACCACCCCGAGGACAAGGCGTCCTACGACTTCCTCCTCACCGTCCCCGAGGGCCGCACGGCGGTCGCCAACGGCGTCCTCCTCGGCAAGCGCACCGCGCACGGCCGGACGACCTTCCGCTGGCGGCAGCAGGAACCCATGGCCGCCTACCTCGCCACCGCCACCATCGGGAAGTTCCAGGTCCAGCAGTTCACCACCCGCGACGGCGTCAAGGTCTACAACGCCGTCGACCCGCGCGAGGCCACCGCCTCCGCACCGGTCCTCAGACAACTCCCGTCCGTCCTGGACTGGGAGAGCAAGCTGTTCGGCCGCTACCCCTTCCGCGCCGCCGGAGCGATCGTGGACCGCGCCCCCCAGGCCGGGTACGCGCTCGAGACCCAGACCCGCCCGCTGTACGACCGTGCGCCCGACATCGGCACCCTCGTCCACGAGAGCGCCCACCAGTGGTTCGGCGACTCCGTCTCCCTCACCTCCTGGAAGGACATCTGGCTCAACGAGGGCTTCGCCGCCTACGCCGAATGGCTCTACGCCGAGCAGCACGGCGGCGAGAGCGCCCAGGCCTCCTTCGACGCCCTGTACGCCACCCCGGCGAACGACGACCTGTGGGCGTTCCCGCCCGGCGACCCCGGCGGCGGCAAGAACATCTTCGGCACCCCGGTCTACGCGCGCGGCGCCATGACCCTGCACGCCCTGCGCACCGCGGTCGGCGACCGCGCGTTCTTCCGCGTCCTGCGCGCCTGGGCGGACCAGCACCGCCACGGCCACGGCACCACCGCCCAGTTCGAACGCCTCGCGGAACGGGTGTCCGGCAAGGAACTCGGCGGCCTCTTCCACACCTGGCTGTACGCTCCGGGCAAGCCGAACATTCGGACGAATACCCGCTAGAACCTGACCGGTTCCTCACATCCCGCGGCCACCCTCGACCCCAGGACGACGCACCGCACACCCCCGGCCGGCGGATTCGAGGGCGGGCTCGGCCGGCCCGCTGAAACGAGAACCGTCGACCGAAGGGGGACACCGCCGCGTGTGCGCACATGTACTGGTCGCCGAGGACGACGCCATGCAGGCCGAGCTCATCCGCCGCTCCCTGCTCGCCGAGGGCCACACCGCCACCGTCGTCCACGACGGCTCCGCCGCCCTGGACGCGGTGCGGCGCGAGAGTCCCGACCTCGTCGTGCTGGACCTGATGCTGCCGGTCGTCGACGGCTTCGGCGTGTGCCGGGTGCTGCGCCGGAGCGACGACATACCGGTGCTGATGCTCACCGCCCGCGCCGCCGAGGAGGACGTCCTGCTCGGCCTGGAACTCGGCGCCGACGACTACATGACCAAGCCGTACAGCCCGCGCGAACTGATGGCCCGCATCCGCACGGTCCTGCGCCGCAGCGGACGCGCCGCCGACGGCCGCCGGGAGGGCCCCGTCGTACGGGCCGCGGGCATCGCCGTCGACCCGGAGCGGCACGAGGTGCGGTGCGACGGCGAACCCGTGGACTGCACGCCCGCCGAGTTCCAGATCCTCCTCGCCCTCGCCGGCGAACCCGAACGGGTCTTCTCCCGAAGGCAGTTGCTCCAGTGCACCCGGGGCTTCGACCGCTCCTCCACCGAACGGGCCGTCGACGTGCACATCATGAACCTGCGCCGCAAGATAGAGGCCGACCCGCGCAGGCCCGTCCGGCTGCTCACCGTCTTCGGCGTCGGCTACAAGCTCAGCGGCGGCCGTGCGTGAAGCGGCGGCGCGACCCGTCCGGCGCCGAGGCCGTGGCCGACGCCGGCGGCGCTCCGAACGCCCGCCGCGTCCGCATACCGCTGCGCAAGCGTCTGCTGGTCCGGCTGCTGATCGCGTCCGTGCTCATCGCCGTGTGCTCGGTGGCGGCGACCGCCTGGCTCGCGGTGGCCACCACCACGCGCGCGCTGCGCGAGGAACAGGGCCAGGCCCTCGCCGACGACATGGACATCCTCGCCCGGCTCAGCGGCTACGCGGCCGCCCACCCCGACTGGACGGGCGTCCGGGCCACCGTGCGCGACCTCTCCGCGCGCACCGGCCGCCGGATCGCCCTGACCACCGCCGACCGCACCCCGATCGCCGACTCCGCCCCGCCCGGCGCCTCCCTGCCGCCGCGCGCCGCCGCCACCGTGGACCCGCTGCGCACCGACACCTACAGCGAACCGGGCGCGCAGCTCAGCGGCACCGACCCGCGGGTGGTCGGCCCCTACCGGCTCACCGCCGAGGAGCGCGCGCGAATCGACGCCCTGGCCGGCGAACAGCAGGGCTGCTTCACCCGCCACGGCATCGACACCGTCCTGACCCGCACCCCGTCCGGCCGTACGGTCCTCACCGCGGCCGACGGCGCCGCCGCCCCCGACTACGTGCCCGAGCGGTGCGCCGAAGGGCTGTACAACTCGCTGACCCGCACGGAGGAGAGGGCGCTGACGGCGCTTCAGGGGCAGGTCGAGCAGTGTCTGGCCCGCGAGGAGCCGTCCCTCGGCAGGCAGTTGTTCCTCGTCCCCGCCCTCACCGGCCCAGCGCCTCGGACCCCTGGGCCCGAGCCCGGCCTGATCATGAAGGGCGAGGCAGCCGCTGTGCGCGTGGCCCAGAGCTGTCTGGGGCAGGCCCGCCGAGCCCAGCTCGACCCCTACGTCGCCCCGGTCGCCGAACTGTTCCTGGGCGGCGGCGACAGCGCCACCGGACCCCGCTGGAACATGTCGCCGGCCAACAAGACGAAGGTCGTGGGCGCGGCCGGGCTGGTGCTCGCGGTCACCGTCGCGGTGACCGCCGTCGTCGCCACCCGGCTGGTACGGCCCCTGCGCGCCCTCACCGAGGCGGCCCAGCAGCCGCCCGACCGGCATGTGCGGGTCCCCGTCACCACACGGGACGAGACCGGCATCCTCGCCGAGGCCTTCAACGACCTCGCCGAACGCCGTGAACGCCTCGAAGCCCAGCGCAAGGCACTGGTCAGCGACGTCGCGCACGAACTGCGCAGCCCGCTCACCAACATCCGAGGCTGGCTGGAGGTCACCCGCGACGGCCTCGTCGAGCCCGACGCCGAACTGCTCGGCGCGCTGCACGACGAGGCCCTCGTCCTCCAGCGCGTCATCGACGACCTGCGCGACCTCGCCGCGGCCGACGCGGGCACGCTGCGGCTGCACCGGGAGCCCGTCGCCGTCGACGAACTGCTCGCGCAGGTCGCCGCCGCCCACCGGGTCGCCGCCGAGGCGGCGGGCGTCACCCTGCGGGCCGGGGCGGGCGAGCGGACGGGGGCGGAGACCGGCGGGGCCGGGTGGCTGGACGCCGACCCGGTTCGGCTGCGGCAGGCGCTCGGCAACCTCGTCACCAACGCGGTGCGCCACACTCCGCCCGAGGGCACGGTCACCCTCACCGGGCGGCGCGACGGCGACCAGGTAGTCCTCGAAGTCGCCGACACCGGCAGCGGTATCGCGCCGGAGGACCTGCCGCACGTCTTCGAGCGGTTCTGGCGCGCGGAGAAGTCACGCAGCCGGCGCACCGGCGGCAGCGGGCTCGGCCTGCCCATCGTCCGCCAGCTGACGGACGCTCACGGCGGCTCGGCGCAAGCGGCGAGCGCACCGGGCGCCGGCAGCGTCTTCACCCTGCGCCTGCCCGCGGCGGCGGAGCCCCACGACGGGTGAGACGCGGCGGCCGGGACACGGCGGGCGGCCCGCCGCGCCGAGCGGCGCGCGGCGGGTCAGGAGCTTCGTTGCCGGGCCCGGATACGGCGCTTGAGGGCCCGCCGTTCGTTCTCGCTCGTGCCGCCCCAGACGCCGAGGGTCTGGTCGGTCTCCATCGCCCATTCCAGGCACGGTTCCTGCACCGGGCACCGTCGGCAGACCGCCTTGGCCTGTTCCGTCTGCAGCAGTGCCGGGCCCGTGGTGCCGATCGGGAAGAAGAGGTCGGGGTCCTCGCGGCGGCACTCGGCGTGCTGTCGCCAGTCGTCCATGGAAAGTCACCTGCGATCAAAGTCGTGTGCGTTTCCGGAAGAGTTGCTCCCTGATCGGGTGACCGGCCCGGCGGCCGTGAAACAACATCGGCGCGAAGCGCCGGTCACTGCTCCCGCAGCCCCCACGGCGAGCCGTACGCCGTCAGCAGGTCGAGGAAGGGCCGGGCGGGAAACGCCTCGGGACCCAGGACGCCGGCGCCCGACCAGACGCCGGCGGAGAGCAGTTCGAGGGCGACGACCGGGTTCACGGCGGTCTGCCACACCACGGCCTGACTGCCGTACTCCGCCATCGACCACTGGTTGTCGACCACGTGGTACAGGTACACCTCGCGCGGCGCGCCGCCCTTCGTCCCCCGCACCCAGGTGCCCGCGCACGTCTTGCCGCGCATGCGCCCGCCCAGCGTCGCCGGGTCGGGCAGACACGCGGCGACGACGTCACGCGGGGAGACCGGGACCGGCCCGTGCACGCTCGGGACGGTCACCGGGGCGGTGCGGTCCAGTTCCAGCCGGTGCAGCGTCTTCAGCGTGTCGATGAACTCCTGCCCCAGGCCGTACTTGAAGGTGACCCGGCGGACGTCCACCCAGCGCGGCACGAGCAGCACCTCCTCGTGCTCCACGTTCACGCACTCGACGGGGCCGATGCCCTCCGGGAAGTCGAACACCTCGGGCTCGCTGAACGGTTCGGTGGTGAACCAGCCGCGGTCGGCCTCGTAGACCACCGGGGGGTTCAGGCACTCCTCGATCGTCGTCCAGATGCTGAACGAGGGCGCGAAGTCAAGCCCTTCGACGGTGAGGTTCGCGCCGTCGCGGACGCCGATCTCCTCGATCTCGTCGAAGAGTTCGTCGGCGGCGTACCGGGCGAAGACGTCCGACAGGCCGGGCTCCACGCCCATGCCCACCAGGGCCAGCGCGCCGTCCCGCTCCCACTCGGCGGCCCGTTCGAACTGGGCGTCGCCGAGCTTGACCCCGCACTCCTCGTACGGCCGCTCGGGGTGCGGGTGCGACAGGGACATGGCCATGTCGACATAGGTGGCGCCTCCCGTGCGCGCCGCCTGGAACAGGGGCATCACGAACCTGGGGTCGGTGGCGTTGAGCAGGACGTCGCAGCGGTGCCCGGCGAGCAGCGCGGCCACCGCGTCCTCGTCGCCGGCGTCGACGCGTTCCGCCGAGAAGCGCGCGTCGCCGTCGAGCGCGGCGACCGCGGCGGTGGCGCGGTCGCGGTCGTAGTCGGCGACCACCATCGCCTCGAAGAACGGACGGCGGGCCGCGATCCGGGTGATCGCCGTGCCCACGCCGCCGGCACCCACGAGCAGTACACGCATGACAAGCACTCCTACCGAGAAGTCGGCAGGTCCACAACCCGGTACGCCAGGAACTCCGCCGCCGCACGATCCGGCCGACGGCGTCCCCCTCAGCCCCGCAGCGCGTCCCCGGCCGTCGCGGTCACCGCCTGCGCCACCGCCGCCAACGCGGGGGAATCCAGTTTCCACTGCTGCCAGTACAGCGGAACGTCCAGAAAGCGCCCCGGCGCGAGCGGCGTCAGCCGCCCGGACTCCAGCAACGCGCCCGCCTGCGCCTCTGGCACCAGCCCCCAGCCGAGCCCCGCCGCCACCGCGTCCACGAAGCCCTCCGAGGTCGGCACGGCGTGCCGGACGGGCCCAGCGCCGCCCCGGCCGCGCCGCAGCCGTCGTACGAAGGTGTCCTGAAGCTCGTCGCTGCGGTCGAGGGTCACCACGGGCGCCCGGGCGAGCCCCTCGGCCAGCGGTACGCCGTCCAGGTGAAGCGCGACGAAGTCCGGCTGCGCCGCCGCGATGTACCGCATCCTGCCCAGTGCCCGTACCGAGCAGCCCGCCACCGCGTCGGGGGAGGAGGTCACCGCCGCCATCACCAGTCCCTTGCGCAGCAGCTCCGCCGTACGCGTCTCGTCCTCGCGGTGCAGTTCGAAGGCGAGCGGCGGCTCCTGCGGGACCTTGGCCAGGGCCGGCAGGAACCAGGTGGCCAGTGAGTCCGCGTTCACCGCGATCGACACCCGGGTCGGCTCCCCGTCCCCGCTCAGGCCCAGCTCGGACCGTGTGTCGCGTTCCAGCCGCGCCAATTGCCGGGCGAACCGCACGACGATCTCCCCGGACTCCGTCGCCCGCACCGGCTTGGTGCGCAGCAGCAGCACCCGGCCGGTGCGCTGCTCCAGGGCCTTCACCCGCTGACTGACCGCCGACGGCGTCACGTGCAGCGCGGCGGCGGCCGCGTCGAACGTGCCCTCGTCGACCACCGCGAGCAGCGTCCGTACCTGGTCCAACGGCAGATCCATCATCACAATCGCTAATGATACGTAAGGATCTTTAGCTGTACCTACGATGTGGGGATCCCTAGCGTGGACGCCATGACCCCCGCTCTCACCGCCGCGGCCGCCGGCTTCGGCACCGGCCTGTCCCTCATCGTCGCGATCGGCGCCCAGAACGCCTTCGTCCTCCGCCAGGGCGTCCGCCGTGACGCCGTCCTGGCCGTCGTCGGCATCTGCGCCCTGTCCGACGCCCTGCTCATCACCCTCGGCGTGGCCGGGGTGGGCGCGCTGGTGGTGGCCTGGCCGAGCGCGCTGACGGTCGTCGGCTGGGCGGGCGGCGCGTTCCTGCTCTGCTACGGCGTCCTCGCCGCGCGCAGGGTGCTGAAGCCGGGGGGCGGCGCCCTGCACACGGAGGGGGACACGGCCGGTTCACGCCGGCGGGCCGTGCTCACCTGCCTCGCGATGACCTGGCTCAACCCGCACGTCTACCTCGACACCGTCTTCCTGCTCGGCACCGTCGCCGCCGACCGCGGCCCCCTGCGCTGGACCTTCGGCCTCGGCGCCGCGCTGGCCAGTCTGTGCTGGTTCGCCGCGCTGGGCTTCGGCGCCCGGCTGCTCGGCCGCTTCCTGGCCCGACCCGCCGCCTGGCGCGTCCTGGACGGACTCGTCGCCGTCACCATGCTCGCCCTCGGCGCGATGCTCGTCGCGGGCGCCTGACCGGACCGGACCCGGTGAACCCGTGGACGCCGCGGTCAGATGGCCCGACGCCGGCGCATGCCGTACTGCTCCATGAGCTTGACCCGGGTCGTCTCCAGGCGGTGGGCGAGGATCTCGGCCACGATGCGCACCAGGGACAGGCCGAGCGCCGGGTCCTCCTCGCACAGCTTGAGCACCGGCTGCGCCTCGAACTCGTAGGCGCGCACAGGGCTGAAGGCCTCCGCGCCGAAGTCCCAGTGGTACGGCGGGAAGAGCCAGGACCAGCCGAGCAGATCGCCCGCGCCGAGACTGGCGACGACGACCCGCTGCACGGTCGTCACCCGCTGGTCGAGCGAGACGGCGCCGGAGCGGATGACCCAGAACCGGTCGGCCCTGCCCCCCGCCTCGAAGATCCGGGAGTCCTCCGGGAAGGACACCTCCCGCGCGAGGGTCATCAGGCGCTGGCGCTGGGGAGGGGGCAGGGCGGTCAGCAGTTTCGTCGCTTTGGTCATGACGGGGGACTCCTCGCCGGCGATGGGCCCGGCCGCTCCGGGCCTTCCGGGTGTACCGGGGTGCACCGGGGTCACCGGCTTTCCCTACTGCCCATTTCAGCCCTTACGGGTGCGGGGAGCACCTCGGCGGACCGGACTTTCCGGTTGCGGGCAAGGAAAAGCCCTGGCTGGACGGGGGAAGCCAGCCAGGGCCGATCAAGGGGTGGTGTGCGGGGGAGTGCGCTCGACCTCGCGAACCACGTATGTATGAACCGTAAACCATCGCGGGGCGGTCAGCGCAAGCCCGAACCCGGTCGCGTGACCCGTTTCACTTCGCGGGTCTCGAGCCCCCTGTCCGCGGGCGGTACGGCTCACTCCGCCTCGCGGGTCACGACGCGGATCGTCTCGAGCTTCGGGTCGGTCGCGTCGGGCAGGTTCATGCCCCCCTCCAGCCCGCTGGTCAGGTACCGCAGCACCGGCTCGGTCAGCCGCTCGCCGGGCAGCACCGCGGGGATGCCGGGCGGATACGGGGTGATCATCTCGGCGGCGACCCGGCCGGCCGCCTTCGACACCGGCACCTGCTCGGCCGGGCCGAAGAACGCGTCCCGCGGCAGCAGCCCCTGCGCCATGCGCAGCCCCTCCGGCCCCGGCACCTCCATCCGCGGCGCGGGCGGCAGCCCGGGCGCCGCGCGGGCGAGGTCCTTCAGCGCGTCGAGCAGCTCGCCGGTCGTCGTCCGGTCGTCGCCGTGGGTGATCTGCGCGCCGATACGGCGGTGGTCGTTCAGGTGCATGTCCATCGACCGGTGCTCGTGCAGCCAGTCGGCCGCCTGGAAACCCGAGATGCCGAGTTCGCTGACGTCGATGACGCCCGGCAGCGGGTCGAAGTCGTCGGCCAGTCCGGGACCGCAGAGGTCCTCGCGGCCGTGGACGCGCATCCCGTCGATCTGCTCGATGGCGGCCCGCACCTCCGCCGCCAACTCCAGCGCCCCGCCCATCAGTTCCTCGCCGCGCAGCGCCATCTGGCGCCGCCAGCCGTCGAGTCCGGCGTACAGCAGCACCGAGGGGCTGGTGGTGCCCAGCAGATCGGCGCGCATCTTCAGCAGCTCCGCCGGGATCAGATCGCCCTGCAGATGGAAGACGGAGCCCTGCTCCAGGCCGCTGCCCATCTTGTGGATGCTGGTGACGCAGATGTCGGCGCCCGCGTCCATCGCCCAGGACGGCAGGTCGGGGTGGAAGGGCAGGTGCGCACCCCATGCCTCGTCCACGATCAGCGGACGTGAGCGGGCGTGGCAGACGTCGGCGATCGCCCGCAGGTCCGCGCACGCGCCGTACGGCGTGGGGGTCGTCACCAGGGCGCCCTTGGCGTCGGGATGGATCTCGAAGGCCTTGGCGAACTTCTCCGCGGACGGCGGGTGGGCGATGTGCCGTTCGGTGTCCCAGCGCGGCTCGACCCAGACGGGCTCGATCCCCGCCAGGATCAGGCCGGACACCACCGACTTGTGCGCGTCCCGCCCGACCAGCAGCTTCTCGTGCGGACCGGCGACGGACAGCATGGCCGCCTTGACCGACAGGGAGCTGCCGCAGGTCGAGAAGAACGTGTGGTCGGCGTGGACCGCGTCCGCCATCAGCTCCTCGGCGCGCTCCAGGACCCGGCCCCGGGTGAGCCGGTCGTCGAGTCCGCCCGACGCCAGTACGTCACCCAGGAAGACCGCGTCCCCCAGCACCTCCCGCACCTGCGGATCGGCGCCGCGCGCCTGTTTGTGACCGGGAGGCGAGAACGCCAGGCGCCCCTGGCGGTGGTAGGCGACGAGGGCTTCGAGAACGGGTGCTCGGGTGTGATCGGCTGCCATGCCGGCCGGGTTCCCGCGAGCCCGTCCCCCAACCGGCGCGGCGTCCCGCGCCACCCGGTCGGATCAGGGCGGGCCGGGGTGGCGGCCCGGCGTCACGATCTCGTCCAGCACGTCGACCACCGCCTCGTAGGCCAGACCCCGCACGTACGCGTCGCGGGCCGCGTCCGGATCGGTCCGGCCCAGATCCTCGCTCCGGGTGCGCAGGTCCTTGAGTTCCTCCCGCGCACAGGCCCTCGCCCGCTGAATGCGGCGCAACAGTTCATCCGAGTCCACGACATCCGTCATGACCTCCGCCTACCCAGCCGCGGCGCTTCGATGACCTCATCCGCCTCGACGTCCCACCGTCGTAAAACAGCAGGTTTGGGCAGCGGCGCTTCGGCCAGCCGAATTGAAGAGGGCCGCGCCGCCCGGCAGGCGGAGGCCACCGGCACGACCACGGGAAGGCCCCGGGCCTGCCGGACCGTACCCCATGACCGGTCGGCCGCCTCCCGGTTTCGGGCGGCGACCGAAGGCGACCGGCTTCACGGAGGTCTCGACCGGTGGCGGGCCGGCCCGCCACCGGCCGTGGCGAAGTCCACGAGCGACGCGGATGACTCGTGTCAACCGTGGATTCTTCCACGGCCCGTGACGGATCGGACCCGCGACAGCGTTGCCGCGGCGGAGCGATCCGCGGCCGGCCGGAGGGACCGGGTGCCGCCGCCCGGCAGCGGCGCGATCGGCGGCGGCCGGGCCTCGCCCCGCCGCGGGCCACGGCCGCCGTGGCGGTGCACCTCATGTCAGGCAGCAGGACTCATCAGCGGACGGACTCAGGGAGCGAGAGGATGCGCGCGAAGTACTCGATCGACCGCGTGGACACGTCGGACGGCCTAGGCCGGGACGACGGAGCCGGCCGGTTCCGGCCGGCCGACGTCCGCAGTGCCGTGCGGCGCGCGGTCAGCGGACGGCGCGGGGACACCGGCCGCCCTTACGACGAGGAGGCCCTCTCCGACGCCCTGCTCGTCGCCTCGGAACTCACCACCAACGCCATACTCCACGGCGGCGGCGTCACGGAGTACGACGTCGACGTCGACGGGCCGGCCGTGCGGGTCTCGGTGAGCGACCGCAGCGACCGGCTCCCGGTGGCCGTCGACCCGGTCGACGAACAGGGCCGCCGCCGGTCCGGCGGACGCGGCTGGCCCATCGTCTGCCGACTGGCCCGGGACGTCCGGGTGTCCGATCTGCCCTCCGGCGGCAAGTGCATCACCGCTGTCGTCCCCGTGTTCTGACGGCCCGTCGGCTCAGCTCGTCCGCACGGCCACGGGCCGCTCGCCCGGCCCTCTGAACGCCTTTCAGAATCACGGAGTTTGTTCCTCCGGGGGTAGGGCAGACGGAGGTTCGTGCTTCGGACCGGAGGCGCGCCAGCGGGAGCGGTACAGCCGTTTCGGGGCGCTTCGCATGCCCCGGCCGGCAGTGGCCCTCCCGTGGTCAGTCCCTGAAATCCTCGTTCAGGAGCGATTCCGCATGCTCATCGACATGTCGACAAGCCGTCCCGTGACACCCGCCCCGACGCCCGCCGCGACCACCACCCCCTCGCGCCGGAACCATGACGACGCTCCCGACACCGCGAGCCGGTTCGCCCGGCTGGTCACCCTGGAGGAAGGGCCCGAGCGGGACGCCGTCCGCGACGAACTCGTCACGGCCTGGCTGCCGATGGCCCACCGGATCGCGGGCCGGTTCCGCGACCGGGGCGAGGCGATCGAGGACCTCCGCCAGGTGGCGGCACTCGGCCTGGTGAAGGCCGTCGACCGCTTCGACCCGGAACGCGGGGCCTTCGAGAGCTACGCCGTCCCGACCATCACCGGCGAGATCAAGCGGCACTTCCGGGACCGGATGTGGGCCCTGCGCGTGCCCCGCCGGGTGCAGGAACTGCGCAACAAGGTGCGCCTCGCCCGCCGGGAACTCGCCCAGACGCCCGGCGCCCCCGAGCCCTCGGCCGCCGACATCGCCGCCCACACCGGGCTCACCGAGGAAGAGGTCGCGGCCGGCCTGGAGGCGCTGGAGAGCTTCAGCACCCTGTCGCTGGACGCCGAACTCCCGGCCGGCGACGACGGTTACAGCCTCGTCGACACCCTCGGCGGCCCCGACGCCTCCTTCGACGTCGTCGTGGACCGCGAGTCCGCGAAGGAGAGCCTGCGGCGGCTCCCGGAACGCGAACGGGCCATCCTCTACATGCGTTTCTTCGAGGACATGACCCAGAGCCGCATCGCCGACCGCCTCGGCATCTCCCAGATGCACGTCTCCCGCCTCATCAGCCGCAGCTGCGCGATGGTGCGCGAGGAGGCCCTCGGCCGTCGTGACGGCCGTGGCTGACGCCGCGTCGACGGCCCGCACCGCACCGACGCATCCCACACCGATCCGCTTACGGAACCGATCCGTTCAGGGACAAGGAGTCCTCGCATGCTGATGCCCCACCCCGCCGTGCTGCGCAAGCTCGTCGACGAGTACGAGGCTGTGACGGCGACAGGACCGGTCGAGGGGAACACCAGGGCACAGGACCTCGCCTACACGCTGTGCGTCTCCACCGGGACGCGTGACATCACCCTCGCCCTGGAGGCGGCCCGCGGCTGGCTCGCCGCGGCGGCGGAGGCGGACGCCGCACCCCGCCGGACCACGGAGGACGGACCCCACGCGTACGCGTGATCAGGTCCTGCGCGTACGCGTGATCAGGCCCTGAGGGGTGTCGCGAGCGCCCCCGCCGCAGCCACTGACCCTGCGGCGGGGGCGCTCGTGTGTGCGTGACGTGGAGGAGCGGTGCCCGAACGGGGTGTGCCGGGCCGTGGGCGGGGCATCCGAACGCGAGTCTTTCAGGGGAGGTTCAGTGATGAACGCGAGTGCCATGGCGCGAGGCGGCCGGACGCAGGCCGAGCGGGCGGCGCGGGGGTCGGTGACGAAGGGGGCCGCCAGAGCCGGCCTCACGGCCCGCGGTGTGATCTATCTGCTCGTCGGGATGCTCGCACTGCAGATCGCCTTCGGCGAGAACAAGAGCCAGGAGGCGGACCGGCAGGGCGCGCTCGCGGAGATGTCCCAGAAGCCTTTCGGTTCCGTCCTGCTGTGGGCGCTGGGCATCGGCCTCGTCGGCATGGCCCTGTGGCGGCTGTCCGAGGTCGTCTTCGGATCGGTCGGCCCCGAGGGCCGCAAGCCCAAGAAGCGGCTGCTGTCGCTGGCGCGGTGCGTCTTCTACTCCTTCGTCGCCTACTCGGTCCTCGCCTTCGCCGCGGGCTCCGGCAGCGGGGGAGGATCCAGCGACGAGCAGTCCCGCGACGTCACCGCCCGGGTGCTGGAGCTGCCCGGCGGTCAGTGGATCGTCGGCGCGGGCGGGATCGGGATCGTCGTGGCCGGTCTGTGGATCGGCGGCCGGGCCGTGCTGCGCAAGTACCACGACAAGATGCGGATGGGGGAGATGTCACCGGCGGTGCGCCGCGCGGTGGACGTGACCGGCGTGGGCGGCGGCGCGGCGCGCGGCCTGGTGTTCGCGGCGGCGGGGGTCTTCGCCGTCCGTGCCGCCGTCGACTACCAGCCCGACCAGGCCAAGGGCCTCGACGACACCCTGCGCTCCTTCGCCGACACACCGGCCGGTCCGTGGCTGCTGGCCTGCGTCGCCGCCGGGCTGGTGCTCTTCGGACTGTTCTCGTTCGCCATGGCCCGCTGGCGCAAGGTCTGAACACGCCGGTCCCGGGGAACCCGGGGGGAATGAACGAATCCGAGTTCCCGCCGGACGGACGACCCGTGGACATGTACCTCGACCTCCTGCGCGTCCGCATGGACGACGAGGACTACGAGATGCTGCTCAAGGTCGTCGCGCCCGCGCTGCGCGCACTGGACGAGCAATCCCCCGAGACCCTGGACTTCGCGCTGGATCCGCAGGACACCGAGGACCTGCCCCAGGAGATCCGCGACGAGGCCGCCCTGGTCATCGCGACGGCCGTCACCGGCCGTCTCGACAACCAGCTGGTGGAGATCCAGGTGGACGGGACGGGACCGGTCCGGGTGGTCACCGACGCGGTGACCGCCTCCGACCCGGACCGACTGGCCGAGATCGCCGGCTGCATCCGCCGCCGGCAGAGCGACACGGAAGAACTCCGCGGCATCGCCGCAGCCAGCGGCCTCCCCACGGACTTCTGACCGGCCCCCGCCCCTTCACCGGCCCCGCCTCCGGGCCGACGCGGCCCTGACCGCTGCGATCCCGTGGTCCCGGCCCTGACCGCTGCGATCCCGTGGTCCCGGCCCTGACCGCTGCGATCCCGTGGTCCCGGGCCGCCCGTCGTGGGCCCGGCGCGGCCCGGTCCAGCTGTCCGGCAGCCGCCCCCGCCGCCCCGGACGCCCGGCCCTGGTGGCCGAAGGCCTGCCCCCGGCCGCCCGCCCCCGGCAGCACTCACTCCGGACCCTGGGCCCCTCGTCCAGCCGCCCGTCCTACCGCGTCACGGCTGCTCCTGCTGGACGGGCACGTCCAACGGTCGGGCCAGACCGGTCACCGCTTCGTCCAGGCGTTGGAGGTGGCGCAGAACACGGTCGGTGACCCGGGCGTACCCGGGCGGGGTCGCCGTCGTGGGCTTCAGGAGGGAGGCGATGCTCGGGCCGGTCAGGACCTCCGCCGTGCTGTGGTCGTCCTCCACGCGGTCGGCGACAGCGCCCACGTTGTGCAGGATGCGCTGCCCCGCTCCCCGCAGCCGCGGGTCCGCCGCGATCGACGGATGGCTGGGGAGCAGCTCGGCCGTGGCGGCCAGCGAACGCGCGTGGTAGGCGCAGGTCTCCAGGAGCGCGACGACGTACCGGGCGGTGTCGCGCCGTGTGCGCAGCGGGGTGACCGGGTGGGTCAGAGGCTGGGTGGCCGCCCTGAGGTCGGCCAGCGCCTGGTCCAGGTCCCGCGCCCGGTCCAGCAGATCCGCGGGCGGCCCCCCGCTCAGCTGCTCCACGGCCGCCGAGGTGACGTCGGTCAACCGGTCGAGCACGGTCGTCAGCAGCTCGTTCGTACGGCGGTCCGTCCGCACCGGCAGCACCACCGCCGCCGCGACCACCCCGCAGGCCACCCCCAGCGCCGTCTCCTCCACCCGCAGCAGCAGCACCGACAGGCTGTAGGTGTGCAGCAGCGTGTACAGCACGCCCAGCGCCGCGGTCACGAAGAACGACATCAGCGTGTACGACAGCGGCGCCGTGTAGAACATGGCGAACACGCACAGCAGCACCACCGCGAACGCCGTCCACGTATGGTGCCCGACCAGCGCGGTCAGCCCGATCCCCGCGACCACCCCGAGCACCGTGCCCAGCAACCGCCGGTAGCCCTTGACCAGGATCTCCCCGGTCGACGCCGTGTTGATGAAGACGATCCAGCAGGTCAGGACCGCCCAGTACCAGCGCTGCGTGGACAGCGTCTCCCCGGCGAGGATGGCCAGCGCCGACCCGAGCGCGACCTGCACGGCCGCCCGCGTCGTCGGCCGGCGCAGACCGGTGGGCTCGTCGGCGGCGTCATCCGCCTCCTCCGCCCCGCCGATCGCGGCGTCCTCCGCGTCGAGCTCCTCCCGGGAGCGCGCCGTCTCGGGACTGTCGTCCGACTCGTCCTGCGGCCCGTCCAGCGCGAGCCGCAGCCCGAGCACCGCGCGGGCCGCCTCGCCGACGCCCCGGAAGACGTCCTGCACGGGCGGCGAAGCGACCGGCAGGTTCTCCTCCTCGCGGTACCCGAGCAGCCGATTGCGCACCTGCGCCAGCCCCGTCCCGTCCGTCACGGGATGCCGTACGAGCAGACTGAGCGCCCGCAGATCACGGCGCAGGACGTCCGTCGCCTCCTCCCGCACCGGCAGCAGGCCGCTCTCGGGGACCGGCGCCCCCGGCAGGTGCAGGGTGAGGGTGTCCGCCCGTTCGGCGCTGCGCGCCGTCAGCAGCAGCAGACCCAGCCGCTCGGCGGCGATCTCCGCGTCGGCGACCCGGCGCTGCACCAGCCGTGCCGTCGCCTCGTCGCGGGTGCCCTCGTCCAGCCGGCCCTGGATCATCATGGCCGTCTCGTGCAGCCGAGCGGTGCCCTCGCGCACCTGTGTCAGCGCCTTCTCCACGTCCTCGGGACCGGCGTCCATCAGCTCGCCCTGGGCGTCGAGGAGCTGGGCGAGCCGGGCCCGGAACGCCGTGCGCAACCGGCTGAGGATCCCCGCCGGGGTCTGCGGCACCAGCGCGAACCGGGCCGTGGCACTGCACGCGAAGGCGACGCCGATCGTCGCCCAGAACCCGGGCAGGCTCTCGCGCGTCACGCCGACGAACAGCGACATGAAGTAGACCTGGAAGCCGATCAGCCCGAGCGCCGTGCCCCGGTCCCCGAACCTCCGGCCGTAGACCGCGCAGAAGATCAGCGCGACGAAGAAGAGGTCGCCGACGACGGTGCGCGAGCTCAGCAGCGCCGCCACCGTCACGGAGGCCAGCGCGACGGGCAGCCCGAGCGCCAGGGTGACCGCCTGAAGGCCGAGCTGCTTCTCGCGGATCGCGAAGGTCGCGACCATCGACGAGATGGCCCCGGCGACCAGATGGGAGACGTCCCCGCCGGACAGGGAGACGACGGCCAGCGTGAGCGCGATCGCGGCGACCGTCCGCAACCCCGCGGCCAGCCGCAGCAGCCCCGGGTCGGACGCCACGACCCGGTCCCGCCATCGCACCCCGAACGATCGGGGTCCCGTCGCCGTCACCGCTGTCGTCGCCGCTGCCCTCACGCCGCCGTACTCTCTCCCGACCCGCTCGCCGTGCCTCGCCGTTCCGTTCGCGTCGTCCCTCAGCCGGCCTCGGACCCCGCGCCCTGCCCGTCCTGGGGGCCGGCCGTTCCCGCCGTTCCTGCCGTTCCTGCTGTTCCTTCTACGTGGGCCCGCACCTGCTCCGGCGTCAGATAGCTGTCCGTGTACTCGAAGTCCTTCAGCTTGGCCGGGCGCCGGGCCTGGAAGCCCGTGCGGACGAAATCGTCGCCCGCCAACGCGTTGAGCGTCCAGTTCGTCAGCACCCGCGCCTTGGCCACGCCCGTGCGCAGCGCGCCCCAGTGGTAACCGCGGGCGACGGCCTGCGCCGGCAGCCCCCGCAGCTCCACGCCCATCGGCTTGGACACGGCGTCGGTGCCGCCCAGGTCCACGACCAGCCCGAGGTCCTTGTGCGCGTACGGCTTCAGCTCCCGGCCCCGCAGCGCCGCCATGACGTTGTCGGCGACGGCCGTGCCCTGCCGCATCGCGTGCTGCGCGGTCGGCGGGCACACCGCCCCCTCCTCGCCCTTGGCCTCGTCGGGCACCGCGGCGGCGTCGCCGAGCGCGAACACCCCGTCCTGGCCCGGCAGGCACATCTCGGAGGTGACCGCGAGCCGGCCGCGGACGGTCTCCGCGCCCAGGGTCGCGATGAGCGGGCTCGCCACCACGCCGGCCGTCCAGATCAGCGTGCGGGTCGGCACCACCCGCCCGTCGGTGAAGGTGACCTCCTCCGGACCCGCCTTGTCGATGGACACGCCGAGCGAGACCTCGATCCCGCGCCGGCGCAGCACCTCCTGCGCACTGCGGCCGAGCTTGTCGCCGAGTTCGGGCATCAGCTTCGGGGCGATGTCGATCAGGTGCCACTTGATCAGGCTCGGGTCCAGCCGGGGGTAGCGCTTGACCGCGTTGTGGGTGAGCAGCTGGAGGCAGGCCGCGGTCTCGGTGCCGGCGTAGCCGCCGCCCACGACCACGAACTGCAGCCGCGACGCCCGCTCGACGGGGTCGTGGCTCGCGTCGGCCAGGTCCAGCTGGGAGATGACGTGGTCGCGGATGTAGGCGGCCTCCGCGAGCGTCTTCATCCCGAAGGCGTGCTCGGTCAGCCCCGGGATGTCGAAGGTGCGGGTGACGCTGCCGGGAGCCAGCACGATGTAGTCGTAGGGCTCGTTGACGATCTCGTCGGTGATGGTGCGGATGACGCAGACCTTCGCCTTCAGGTCCACGCCGATGGCGCCGCCCGGGATGATCCGGGTGCGGTACTTCTTGCTGCGGCGCAGGGAGACGGCGATCGACTGGGGGGTCAGCACCCCGGAGGCGACCTGCGGCAGCAGCGGCAGATAGAGCTGGTAGCTGAACGGCGTCACCAAAGTGATCTCGGCCTCGCCGGGGGAGAGCTTGCGTTCCAGACGCCGAACGCACCCCACTCCCGCGAAGCCCGCGCCCACCACCAGGATCCTGGGTCGTGTCACGATGTCCATCCCTTTCTGCGGCTCCAGGCGGTCTTCCTCGACGTCATGCGCGTTCCCACCGGACGGCGCTTCGCACCTCGTCGATCGATCCCACCGCGACCGTAGTGCTCGCGCCAGTGGGGCGGAGCATGCAGACGAACGTTTTGCCGTTTCTCCTCCCGAGGTCCCCGCCGCGTCCCGATCAGGTCCCCGACGGGCCCCGATGCGCGTCCGCCGTCAGGAGCCCACGGAGACCGTCGCCGTGCGGCTGTCGATGTGGGACAGCAGCAGACAGACGTCGTCGTCCCGCTCGGAGTCGCTCAGCAGCGGGTGCAGGATGCGCTCCGCGGAGCCGCGCAGATCCGCGTCCAGCTCCTCGGTGCGGAACGAGCCGAGCGCCGCCGCGAGCCGCTCGATGCCCGGGTCTATGCCCTGGGCGCGCCGCTCGACCAGACCGTCCGTGTAGAGCGCCAGCGTCGTGCCGGGCGCGAGGGGCTCGGTGTGGTCGGCGATCTCCTGGCGCAGCGGGATGCCCAGCATCGCCCCCGGCTTGGCGTCCAGCGTGCGCACCCGGCCGTCCGGCTCCCGCAGCACCGGCGGCGGATGCCCGGCGGCCGCCCACGTCAGCACCGGGTCGCCGGGTGTGAAACGGGCGATCACCGCCGTCGCGTACAGGTCGGGCTGGAGATGGTGCAGGAAGGTGTGCAGCCGGGTCAGCAGCACGCCGGGGCTGCCACCGTCGACGGCGTAGGCGCGCAGCGCGGTGCGCAGCTGGCTCATCATCACCGCCGCGTGCAGCCCGTGCCCGGTCACGTCGCCGATGACCGTGATCAGAGAGCCGTCCGGCTGCCGGAACGCGTCGTACCAGTCGCCGCCGATGTTCAGTCCGTACGTCGCCGGGAGGTAGTGCGCCGACAGGTTCAGGCCCTCGATCGTCGGCAACTGCGTCAGCAGCGCGTGCTGCAGGGTCTCGGCGATGTCCCGGTTGTGCTCGAAGCGCCGCGCATTCTCCAGCGCGGTGCTGGCCCGTCTGGTCAGCTCGATCAGCATCACCGCGTCGTCCGGGTCCCAGCGCTCGCCGGGCGGCGTCAGCGTCAGCACGCCCAGCGGGGTGTGCCGGGTGGGCAGCGGGATGCACAGCACGGGCGTGCCGGGGTGCGTCACGGACGGCGGCAGGTCGTCCACACCGGGCAGGCCGCCGGGGTGATCGGCCGCGTACTGGGGCCGCCCCGTGCGGGCCGCGACCACCGCCGCCGCGGCGGACGTCGACGACGAGGTCTCCGGGGCCGGTGGATGCCGGTCGTCCTCGGCGTCGAAGAGCCACACGTCGACCGTGCGCGCGTACTCCGGGACCAGCAGCTCGGGCAGCCGGCGCACGATCTCCTCGTGGTTCAGGGACGCCGTCAGCGCCGCGCTGGCGTCCGCGAGGAACGTCAGCCGGCGCCGGGCGCTCTCCGCCTCCTGGCGCGCCGCGCGCTCCGCCGCGAAGGCCTCCTTCTGCGCCCGCCCGGCCGCGTCCAGCTCGGCGTGCAGCGCCAGGACGCCCTGGTTGGTCTGGTGCAGCTCCTCCCGGTGGAAGAGCACCAGCTCCTCCTGCTCGGTGAGTCTGTCCAGCACGACGGCGGTGTCCTCGTCCGCGCCGAGCAGGGCCTCCGCGAGGGCCGCCGGGTCGTCGGCCACCCCGTGGAAGATCGAGGCGTCGGCCGGCTCGGGACACGGCACGGTGACGTGCCACGGCGGCTCCCCGGCGGCGGGGGAGGAGGCGATCTCGGCGCGCAGCACGCCCGCCGACGTCTCCAGGGTGAGCCGCCACACGCCGCCCTTCGTCAGACACTGCCGCAGCCGCCCGCTGAGCGCGCTCGCCAGCCGGGTGCGCTCCAGCGGGGCGACGCCGAACGCGGCGGCCAGCCGTGTGGTCGCGATCCGGGCGCGGGCCGCGTCGGTGACGGTGGTGATCTGCCAGGTGCGCATCATGGGCGGTCCGGCGGGGTCGGGGACAGGACGGCCACGGCGGTGTCGTCACGCACCGGGCGGGCGGAACTGCTGGCGTCGCGCACGATCACCGCGGCGGCGACCGCCGGGTCCATGGCGGGCAGCCGTGGGTCGGACGGCGGCGTCCAGCGGCTGGGCAGACCGTCACTGTGCAGCACCAGCAGCCGGTCCGCGCCCCAGGGCGCCTCGGTCTCGGGCAGCGACGTGGGGCGGTGGACGCCCACTATGCCCGGCCGGGACAGCAGGTGGCGCCAGCTGTCGCCCTCCCGCAGTCGCGCGCCCACGTTGCCGATGCCGGCGAACCGCAGCCGCCCGGCCCGCAGGTCGAGCTGGGCCAGCGCGACCGCCGCGCCGCGAGTTCCGCGCAGCGCGCCGTCCAGGCGGCCCAGTACCTCGGAGGGGCGCAGATGGGCCGAACGGCGCAGTTCCTCGACCGCCGCGGTCGACGCGCGGGCGGCCCCCGGGCCGTGGCCCAGTCCGTCGGCCAGCATCAGCGTCAGCCGGTCCTCGGCGCGCACGAAGGTCCAGGCGTCGCCCGACCAGGCGTTCCCGGCGAACGGGATGTTCACCCCGCCGGCCCGCGCCGGCACCGGGTCACGCGTGTACGTCTTCGGCCGGACCGCGCCGACCCGGGCCAGCGCGACCGTGCCGCGGCCCGGGACGCTGTGCAGGTCGAAGTCGTCGGCCACCCGCCGGCAGGTGCCCAGGCCCGCGCCCAGCGAGCCCGCCGTGGAGAAGCCGTCGCCCGACGCGGCGCCGACGTCCGCGATTCCCGGACCGTGGTCCACGGCCGCGATCTGCACGAACATTCCGGTCCCGCCGGTGGGCGGCGCCACCACCTCGACGAGCAGCTGACCGCCACCGCCGTGCTTGAGCAGGTTGGTGGCCAGCTCCGTCGCCACCAGCGCGGCGGCCGCCGCACGCGACTCGTCGAGGTCCGCGAGGGCGGCGGCCTCCTCGGCGGCCACCCGCGCGTCGCGCACCCGTGTCGAGTCGTGCACGGGGACCTCCCACACCTGGGGCATCAGACCTCCTCGCGCTGGCGGGGCGGCCGGGCCGCCCACGAGGTCACCGTGACCGTCGTGCCCGAACCGGGTGTGCTGTCGATGGCGAAGTCGTGCACCAGCCGCTTCGCCCCGCCGAGCCCCATGCCGAGGCCGCCGCCGGAGGTGAAGCCGTCGCTCAGCGCCCGCTCCACGTCGGTGATGCCGGGCCCCTGGTCGGAGAAGACCAGCCGCAGCCCCTGCACGCGCCCCTCGGTGACGCGCAGCGTCTCCACCTCGCCGCCCCCGCCGTAAACGAGTGTGTTGCGGGCGAGTTCGCTGGCCGCGGTGACCAGTTTCGTCTGCTCGACCAGACTGAAGCCGAGCGCGGCCGCGGCCTGCCGCACATGCTGCCGTACCCACGCCAGGTCCATGTCGGAGCGGATCGGCAGGCGGGCCTCGACGCCCGCGGCCGTCCCGCTCACCGAGGCTCCCCGCGCGGGCCACGCGCGGCCGGGGAGCCTGTCGAGCCGAGGAGCGCCAGCGCCGCCTCGGTGCTCAGCGCCGTGCGCAGACCCGGCAGCGTCAGCCCCAGTTCCACCAAAGTGATCGCGACCGCGGGCCGCATGCCGGCCACGACGGTCTGCGCGGCCAGCAGCCGGGCGTTCGCCGCGATCTCGGCCAGCACCCGGCCGAGGAAGGAGTCGACTATCTCCACACCGGAGATGTCGATGACCACGCCGGCGACCCGGCTGTGGGCGATCGCCTCCACGATGTCGTGCTGGAGCTGTTCCGCCGTGCTGTCGTGCAGATCGCCCTGGAGGGTGACCAGCAGGATGTCACCCAGCCGGAGCACCGGCACGTGTGCCCCACCGGTGGGGGAGAAGTGGCCGTTCACCGCTGACCCGCACCGCCGGACGCCGAGTGCACGATGTCCGCGCCCAGACCGTGCAGGGCGTACGACAGGGCGTCGGCCAGACCGGCCCGGGTGATGACGGTGCCCAGGTCCAGACCGAGGTGGACGATGGTCTGCGCGATCGCGGGCCGGATGCCGGAGACGATGCACTCGGCGCCCATCAGCCGCACCGCCGCCACCGTCTTCATCAGGTGCTGCGCGACGAGCGAGTCGACCGTCGGCACACCGGTGATGTCCAGGATCGCGTACTTGGCCTGCTGGTCGACGACCGCCTCCAGCAGCGTCTCCATGACGACCTGGCTGCGGGCGCTGTCCAGGGTGCCGATCAGCGGCACGGCGACGATGCCGTCCCACAGCCGGATGATGGGCGTGGCGACCTCCAGCAGCTGGAGCTGCTGCCGGTCGTTGAGGGCCTGCACCTCGGTCAGCGCGGTCTCCATGACCACCAGCCGCAGCGTGCCCATCAGCACGGTCAAGATCGTGCCGCACTCCCTGGCGTGGTCCGGGGAGGCGTCCGCCAGGTCGGCGACCAGCAGGTCCACCGCGGGCGCCCGCAGCGCGTCCACCTCGCTGGAGACCTGCGCCGTGCTCAGGCCGAAACGGGAGCGGGCGGAGGTCATCCGGGACAGCTGCTCGCGGACCGCGGCGAACCCGGCGCTGTCGGAGTTCTCCACGCGGCCGGAGCGGACGACGTCCGCGAGGGCGTCCACCACCGTGCGGCCCGCGTCCACCGCCTCGTCCCGGGACACCGTGAAGACGGTCCGGAAGAAGGACTCGTCAGCCCACCGTTGGGCGATCTGCTCCCGACGGCGGTCCAGGAAGGCCCCTACTTCCTCCGTCGGCGTACGGTGCTGTGCGGCCGCTTCGTGCTCCGGCACTCTTCACTCCTCATCTGCGTCCTGCTGCTGCGACCCCGCCGCGGACGGCGGTGACGCGGGGTGACCTTTGCCGGACGACAACCCTAACCAGGTCCCCGACCGGCCCACTCTCTTGGCCTGCCCGCACGGCTGTCAAACGATCACTTCCCCCTTCGATCAGGCCGGCTGCGGGCCGTCGATCAGCGCCAACGCGTCCTCCACCTTGTCCGACACGGGAACCGTGAGGCTCACCCCGGTCAGATCCAGGACCCGGCGCACCGCAGGCGTGGGATCGATCACGTGCACACTGCCCGGCAGCGTCCGCGCCTCCTGGTACACGCGCAGGATGATGTTCATCCCGGAGGAGTCCATGAAGGGCACCGCGGACAGATCCAGCAGGAAGTGCCGCCTGCCGTGATGGAGCTGGTTCGCCAGATGGGCCTGGAATTCGGTCGCCGTGTCGAGGTCGAGATGACCCTCGACCGTGACCAGGGCCACGTCCTCGCGGGGCAGGGTCACCTCGACGGACAACGGGTTCTGGGCGATGGACACGAATACCTCCGAAAACTGACGGTCCGGGCGCGTGCCCGGGGGTGACTGCGGTACGGGACGAGCGCGGTCGGGACGGATCCTCCGGCCGACACCGGGCCCTGCCTCGTCTCTCCCCCTCGCCTTGCCGCTCCCGGTCTCGCACCGCGCACGAGCGGATACCCGCGAACCCGCCGCTCATGCGCCGAAGATCCCGCGAGAACCCCTGAGGGGTCCTCGCGCGCGCCCTGATCGGACGCTCATGGCGCGAGGACCCCTCGAAGGCGGCGTGTGGCCCCGGTCAGCCCAGCCTGATGCCCACGATGCAGGTGTCGTCGTCCGTGTCGGACCTGCTGTAGGTGAGCAGCCGGTCCAGCTGCTGGTCCAGCGTCGCCACGGCCGTGCGGGCCTCGCTCAGCAGATGCGTCAGCGACTCCTCCACCGACCGGTCCCGCCGCTCGATCAGCCCGTCCGTGTACATCAGCAGCGTGTCGTCGGCCGCGAGCTGGATCTCCTCCTCCTCGTACGTGGTCTCCGGCACGGCGCCCAGCAGCATCCCCTTCAGCAGGGGCAGCGGGGTCGCGCTCGCGTCGCGCACCAGCACCGGCGGCAGATGGCCGGCCCTCGCCCACCGCAGGGTGCGCCGCGCCGGGTCGTACAGCCCGCACACCGCCGTCGCCGTCACGGCGCCCGTCAGATGGTGGGCGACGATGTTCAGCCAGGACAGCAGCTGCCCCGGGCCCGCCCCGGTCACCGCCAGCCCGCGCAGCGCGTTGCGCAGCACCACCATGGACGTCGCCGCCTCGATGCCGTGCCCGGCGACGTCGCCCACGCACAGCATCACCAGTCCCGACGGCAGGACCACCGTGTCGTACCAGTCACCGCCCACCAGCTGCTCCTCCTCGGCCGGCCGGTAGCGCACCGCCACCTGCAGCCCGGGGACCTCCAGCGGCGCGTGCGTCGGCGGCATGATCGCGTGCTGGAGCTGAAGCGTGAGCCGGTTGCGCTCGCTCGCCTGCTGCTCGGTCTGCGCCAGCTGGTCACGGGTCGCGGCGAGCGCCACCTCCGTCCAGTGCTGCGCCGAGATGTCCTGGTAGGCGCCGCGTACGGCGACCAGCCGGGCGTCGGTGTCCAGAACGGGCTCGGCCACGATCCGCATGTGCCGGGTCACCCCGTCCGGCCGCTGGAGCCGGAAGGCGGCCGAGGACGGCCGCCGGTGGTGCATCAGCGTGCGCAGGAACCGCCCGACGGGCACCGCGTCGTCGGGGTGGGCGTGCGCCCCCAGCGCCTCCAGCGGCACCGGGGAACCGGAGGGGTCCCGCCCGTACAGGGCGAACATCTGGCCGTTCCAGGTGGTCTCGCCCGTGAGCACGTTCTCCTCGAAGCCGCCGATGCGGCCGAGGCGCTGCGCGTGCTGCAGCAGGCTCGCCAGCCGCGCCGTCTCGTCCTCGATGCGCCAGATCAGCAGGACGCACGTGCCGTGCCGGCTGATGCTCATGTCCGCGACCGCCGACAGCGGCACGTCGTCGACGAGCGCGGTCAGACTCATCCGCCGCGCCCGGAACGGCTCACCCGTGGCGTAGACGCGCTCGATGCGCTGGAACAGGTCGCTCCCGCCGGCGGACATCGGGTACGCCTCCAGCATCAGGGCGCCGTTGACCACCGCCCGGGGACGGCCCGCCGGGTCCAGGAAGCGGTCGTTGACGTGCTGGATGCGGAAGTCCACCAGCTGCCCCGACGCGTCGATGTGCGGCACGAGGACCAGCGCCGGGTCGTGCAGTCCGTCCGCGAGATCCATCAGCTCCGCGGCGTCGGGCAGCACTCGCGGCTCCCGGTCGGAGCCCTCGGCGTGCGTGTACGTCTGCAGCGTGTGCGCGCACAGCTCGGCCAGCGCCTCCACCTGGCGCACCACCTGCGGCGGCTGCCGCTCCAGCGGGACGGGCCAGGCGATCTCCAGGACGCCGTGCACCCGGCCGCCGGTCCCGGCGGGCAGGGCGACCCGGCCGCCGTCGGGGTACAGCTGCCGGCCGATGGTGGGCACGCCCGTGTGCGCCAGTGACCGGATCCACTGGCCCGAACGCTCCGTCAGGCCCCGCCGGGCCACCGTGGCCACGTCCGGCGGGACGTAACGCCAGCGCGCGGCCTCCGCGGGGGCGAAGCCGGCGCTGCCGGCCAGGGTGAGCGAGCCGTCCGGGCCGGTCGCCCAGATCGCCACCGCCACCGCGCCGAGCGGGCCCAGGGCGTGCTGGAGCAACGAGTCGGCGACGGCCTGCGTGTCGTGCGCGGCGAGCGCCCCGCTCTCCGCGGCCCGTAGCCGCACGGCCGCGGAGTCCTCCCCGGCGCCCTCACCGAAACCGTCGCCGGGGCCGTCGTCGACGCCGGAGACGGTGGCGATGAAGGCGTCGGTCACCTCCGACATCCGGTCCCGTGCGGCCTGGTTGATGACGTCCACCGCGAACTCCAGCGGCGTCACCCCGGCCTGCCGGGCCAGCTCGGTGAGCTGGCGGGCCGCCTCGGCCGGACCGCACCCGAGGCGCTCCACCAGGATGCCCTTGGCGAGCTCGACCAGGGCCCGGCCCTCGGCCTCGGCCTGCGCCGCCCGGACCTCCCGCCGCAGCCGCGCCACGGTCGCCGCGAGCCGGCCCACCGGCGTGGGCGTCTCCTCGTCCCCGTCCTCGCCGGACCGGCCCCCGGGGGACCGGTCCGGCTGCGACGCGACGGCGGTCGCCCGCCCCGGGGACGGCGACACGGCGGCCGTCCCGTCCGCGGACGGCCGGGCCGCGCCGCCCCGGCCGGCCTCGGCCGGCTCAGCGGCGGCCGGGGTGTCGTTCCTCTCGTGCGGTTGTTCGGGAATGCTCACGTGCGAAGACTCCTCGGCTGGAACGTCCGGGGGCGGGTGCGGGCGGGCGCTCTCAGACGGTCAGCCAGCGGCGTACGCAGGACATCAGGTCATGGGTGTCGACGGGCTTGGTGACGTAGTCGCTGGCGCCCGAGGCGAGACTCTTCTCCCGGTCCCCGGGCATCGCCTTCGCGGTCACCGCGACGATGGGCAGCTCGGCGTACTGCGGCATGGTTCGGATCTCCGCGGTGGCGGTGTACCCGTCCATCTCCGGCATCATCACGTCCATCAGCACCATCGCGATGTCCGGGTTGTTGCGCAGCGTCTCGATGCCCTCGCGCCCGTTCTCCGCGTGCAGCACCCGCATGCCGTGCAGCTCCAGGATGCCGCTCAGCGCGAACAGGTTGCGCGCGTCGTCGTCCACGACGAGGACCGTACGGCCCACGACGGCGTCGTCGACGGGCGGCGGACCCACCGGCTGCGGCTCCTCCGGGCGGACCAGCGCCAGCACGTCTCCGGGCTGCTCGGCCGACAGGTGCAGGGTGATGCGCTCGCGCAGCTCGTCCAGGCTGGAGAGGAACTCCAGCGGCCGGCCCGCCGAACGGGACTGCAGCGTCTCCTCCTGCGCCAGGTCGGCCCGGTGCCCGCTGTGCACGAGCACCGGCACACCCGTCAGCGCCGAGTCGGCCTGGAGCGCCTCAAGGAAACGGGAGGCCTCCGCGTCGGGCATGCCCAGCTCCAGGACCACGCAGTGGCACGGCTCGGCGGCCAGCGCGCCCGCCGCCTCCTGCGCCCCCACCGCGGTGACCACGTCCACCGGCGGCGGCGGGGTGGCGTCCTCCCGGCTGCGCGCCATGTCCGCCACGACGCTCTCCGCGACCAGGGTCAGCAGCCCGCGCGGCCGCTCCTCCACCACGAGCAGCCGGCGCGGACGGCGAGCGGCCCCGCCCGGCGACAGCGGCAGCCCCGGAGCGGGCGCCATCAGCACCGCCGGCCGCTCCTCGGAGCCGCGCTCCACCGGCCGTCCGCCGGCGAGCAGCTCCTCGAAGTCGACCCGGGCGACCGGCAGATACAGCGTGAACGTGCTGCCCTTGCCGGGCGTGCTGTCCACGGTCACCGCGCCGCCGAGCAGATGGGCGATCTCCCGGGTGATGGACAGTCCCAGACCCGTGCCGCCGTACTTGCGGCTGGTGGTGCCGTCCGCCTGCTGGAAGGCGCCGAAGATGGTCTCCAACTGCTGTTCCGGGATGCCGATGCCGGTGTCCTTGACCCGGAACGCGACCACCGTGCCGCCCCGGATCACCCCCTGGGGCACCTCCTCCGGCGCCACCGGCTCGATGCGCAGCTCCACACTGCCCTGCTCGGTGAACTTCACCGCGTTGGACAGCAGGTTGCGCAGCACCTGACGCAGCCGCGAGTCGTCCGTCAGCAGGTCCGCCGGAGCGCCGGCGGCCGTGCTGATGGTGAAGTCCAGGCTCTTCTGCGTCGTCATCGGACGGAACGTCGCCTCGACGTACTCCAGCAACTGACGCAGCGGCACCCGTTCCGGAGAGACGTCCATCTTGCCCGCCTCGACCTTGGACAGGTCCAGGATGTCGTTGATCAGCTGGAGCAGGTCGGAGCCGGCCGAGTGGATGATCCCCGCGTACTCCACCTGCTTGGGGGTGAGGTTGCGCGAGGGGTTCTGAGCCAGCAACTGGGCCAGGATCAGCAGACTGTTGAGCGGGGTGCGCAGCTCATGGCTCATGTTCGCCAGGAACTCCGACTTGTACTTCGACGCCAGCGACAACTGCTGCGCCCGCGCCTCCAGTTCCTGCCGGGCCTGCTCGATCTGGAGGTTCTTCGCCTCGATGTCGCGGTTCTGCGCCACCAGCAGCGAGGCCTTCTCCTCCAGTTCGGCGTTGGAGCGCTGCAGTTCCTCCTGCTGCGACTGCAACTCGGCCGAGCGGGCCTGGAGTTCGGCCGTCAGGCGCTGCGACTCGTCGAGCAGCTCGTCGGTGCGGGCGTTCGCCACGATGGTGTTGACGTTGACGCCGATGGTCTCCCGCAGCTGCTCCAGGAAGTCCCGGTGGATCTCCTTGAACGCGGTGACCGAGGCCAGTTCGATCACACCGAGCACCTGGCCCTCGAACAGGATCGGCAGCAGCACCAGCGCGCTGGGCTCGACCTGGCCGAGCCCCGAGGAGATGGCGACGTACCCGGCGGGCAGCTCGTCGACCGTGATCGTACGGCGGCTGCGGGCGGCCTGGCCGACCAGGGAGCGGCCGAACGGGATGCGGGTGGGGCGGGAGTCGTCGTCGGGGTAGCCGTAGGCGCCCACGAGCCGCAGCTCCGGGCCCTTCCTGCCGTCCTCGGCGAGGTAGAACGCGCCGTACTGGGCGGAGACCAGCGGCACCAGTTCGTCCATGATCAGCTCGGCCACCACGGGCAGGTCCCGGTGGCCCTGCATCAGTCCGGAGATCCGCGCCAGGTTGGTCTTGAGCCAGTCCTGCTCCTGGTTGGCCAGCGTGGTCTCGCGCAGGGAGCTCACCATCGAGTTGATGTTGTCCTTGAGCTCTGCGACCTCGCCGGACGCCTCCACGGTGATCGAGCGGGTCAGGTCGCCCTCGGCGACGGCGTTGGTCACCTCGGCGATCGCACGCACCTGCCGGGTCAGGTTGCCGGCCAGCTCGTTGACGTTCTCCGTCAGCCGCTTCCAGGTGCCCGAGACACCCTCCACCTCGGCCTGGCCGCCGAGGCGTCCCTCGGTGCCGACCTCGCGGGCGACACGGGTGACCTCGTCGGCGAAGGCGGACAGCTGGTCGACCATCGTGTTGATCGTCGTCTTGAGCTCGAGGATCTCGCCCCGGGCGTCGACGTCGATCTTCTTCGACAGGTCGCCGAGGGCCACCGCCGTCGTCACCAGCGCGATGTTGCGGACCTGGCCGGTGAGGTTGTTGGCCATGGAGTTGACGTTGTCGGTGAGGTCCTTCCAGGTGCCGGCCACGTTCGGCACGTGCGCCTGCCCGCCGAGGCGTCCCTCGGTGCCGACCTCGCGAGCCACGCGGGTCACCTCGTCGGCGAACGCCGACAGCGTGTCCACCATGGTGTTGATGACGTCGGCGAGCGCGGCGACCTCGCCCTTGGCCTCGACGGTGATCTTCTGCGACAGGTCGCCGCGGGCCACGGCGGTGGCGACCTGGGCGATGGAGCGCACCTGGCCCGTCAGGTTCGACGCCATCACGTTGACGTTGTCGGTGAGGTCCTTCCAGGTGCCCGACACCCCGCGCACCGTGGCCTGACCGCCCAGGTTGCCGGCGGTGCCGACCTCGCGGGCGACACGGGTGACCTCGTCGGCGAAGGCGGACAGCTGGTCCACCATCGTGTTCAGGGTGTTCTTCAGCTCCAGGATCTCGCCGCGGGCGTCCACGGTGATTTTCTGGGAGAGGTCGCCCTGGGCGACCGCCGTCGCCACCTGGGCGATGTTGCGGACCTGCGCGGTGAGGTTGCCCGCCATGAAGTTCACCGAGTCGGTGAGGTCCCGCCAGGTCCCCTTGACGCCCTTCACGTCGGCCTGGCCGCCGAGGCGTCCCTCGGTGCCGACCTCGCGGGCGACGCGGGTGACCTCGTCGCCGAAGGCGGAGAGTTGGTCGACCATCGTGTTGATGGTGTTCTTCAGTTCGAGGATCTCGCCGCGGGCGTCCACGGTGATCTTCTGGGAGAGGTCGCCCTTGGCGACCGCCGTCGTCACCTGGGCGATGTTGCGGACCTGCGCGGTGAGGTTGCCGGCCATGAAGTTGACCGAATCCGTCAGATCGCGCCACACGCCGGCCACGCCCGGCACCTGCGCCTGTCCGCCGAGGCGTCCCTCGGTGCCGACCTCGCGGGCGACGCGTGTCACCTCGCCCGCGAAGGCGGACAGCTGGTCGACCATCGTGTTGACGGTCTCCTTCAGCTGGAGGATCTCGCCGCGCGCCGGCACGTCGATCTTCTGCGACAGGTCGCCCTTGGCCACCGCTGTCGCCACCTGTGCGATGTCACGGACCTGCGTGGTCAGGTTGCCCGCCATCGCGTTGACGGAGTCCGTGAGGTCCGCCCACGTCCCGGAGACCCCCGGCACCTCGGCCTGACCGCCGAGGGTGCCCTCAGTGCCGACCTCCCGCGCCACCCGGGTGACCTCGGAGGTGAACACGGACAGCTGGTCGACCATGCCGTTGAACACGGTCGCGATGTCGCCCATGAGGCCGTCGCCGTCGGCGGGCAGCCGGGTGCCGAAGTCGCCGTCGCGTACGGCGGTGAGCCCGGCGAGGAGCCGCCTGAGCTCCTCGCCGGGGACCGTGTCGACGACCTCGGTCGCGTTGCTGGTCATGCGTACCCTCGTTCCGCTCCCCAGGAGCCCCCGGGCGGAGGCTCGGAACGCGGGCCGCCCGGGTGGACGGCACCGCATGTCGTGCGTGTATTTCCGCAGCTCACGAATGTGCGCTGAGGAGAGAAATACGCCGAAGGCTAACCCACGAGCCGGGGGCGGAACAAAGCGTCACGTGATTTGCGCACACAGGATTTCCACCGGGCGTCCATCAGGCATGCACGGCGCGAAACGGGGTACCGGAAAGGGTTTCGCGGCCCTGTCCCATCCCTGGATCGGCGCTGTCGCGGCCCGTCCCCCGGGGCGCCCGGTGAGCTCAGGCGAGGTCGGAGCCGAGCAGCCCCGTGCGCAGCCGGCTCACCAGCCGGCTGATCAGCCGTGAGACGTGCATCTGCGAGATGCCGAGCTCCTGACCGATCTCGGCCTGCGTGCGCTCCTCGACGAAGCGCAGATGCAGGATTCGCCGCTCCCGCGGGCCGAGTTCGGCGATCAGGGGCGCCAGCGAGTGGAAGTCCTCCACCAGCGTCAGCGCCGGCTCCTCCACGCCGATGAAGTCGGCCAGCACCGATTCGCCGTCCGCGCCGCTGTCGGCGGTGAGGGCGGCGTCGAGCGAGGCGGAGGTGTAGCAGTTGGCGGCCTTGCGGGCCTCGATGACCTCCTCCTCGGACAGCGACATCAGCTGCGACAGCTCGCGCGTGGTGGGCATCCGGCCCAGCCTGGTCTGCAACTCGTCCGTGGCGCGGGCCAGTTCGACCCGCGCCTCCTGGAGCCGGCGCGGCACGTGGACCGCCCAGCTGGTGTCGCGGAAGAAGCGCTTGATCTCCCCGACGATGTAGGGCACGGCGAACGAGGTGAACTCCACCTCGCGGGACAGCTCGAACCGGTCGATCGCCTTGATCAGGCCGATCGTCCCGACCTGGACGATGTCCTCCATCGAGTCGCCACGGCCGCGGAACCGGGAGGCCGCGTACCGCACCAGCGAGAGGTTCATCTCGATCAAGGTGTTGCGCACGTACTGGTACTCGCGCGTGCCCTCCTCCAGCACGGCCAGCCGGTCGAAGAACCGGCGCGAGAGCTGTCGCGCGTCCCTCGGGCTGACCTGGGTGGGCGATTCGACGACCGGGACCCCCTCCGGGAGGCCGCCCGCGGCCCCCGGCTCCGCCGTGGTCTCTCTCGCCTGTGCCGTCACGGCATTCATGCCGCTCACTCCGTTCGTGAATGCCCGCCGTGGACCGTCGGACTTGATCAAGGACGCACTCCGTGTGCCCTGCCTTCCCCACCCCACACCGCCCCGGACCCGCCCGCCGCCGGCCTCGGCCGAAATCGCCGAATGCCCGCGCGGGGCGCGGGTATCCGGGGGGTGGAATCGAGAAGGGAGCAGCGTGACCATGGACGGAATCTGGTCCTACCCGGCGGGCAGCGGGCATGCGGCGGGAGAGGACCTGACGGGGTATGACGTGGTGGCGGCCGACCGCTCCATAGGCCACGTCGAACGGGAGGACGGCCACCACGGCATGTGGCACCTGGTCGTCGACACGGGGGTCTGGCTCTTCGGGCGCAGTGCCGTCGTACCGGTGGGGGTCGTCAAGTCCGTCGACATGCAGGCCCGCTCCATCGCGCTGGCCTGCACCGGGGACCAGGTCAAGGAGGCCCCCCGGTTCACGACGGACAGCGAGACCATGGACCCCGCCTATCTGACGGCCGTGGCCGATTACTACCACCGGCTGACCCCGCACGGGACGACCACGGGCTGACCGCCCACGGCGCGCGGGCGGCCCCCGGATGCTCACATGGCATCACGGGGCCGCCCGCGCGGCGCTCACCGGGCCCTCTCGCCGGGTCCGTCGCCACGGCGTGACTCACCAGGGCAGGAAGACGTGCACGTCCTTACCCGTGTCGTCCGCGACCACACTGACCTGGCTGCACAGGGTGTGGATCAGGTGCCAGCCGATGCCGCCGCCCCCGCTGTCGGGGTGGAACGGCCGGGGCGCCGGCGGGGTGGGGTTGGTGTCGTGCAGCGTGACGTGCACGCCGTCGAACGTGGGACGCAGATGCAGGTCGAAGGGACCCGGCGCGTACTGGACCGCGTTCGAGGACAGCTCCGTGACGATCAGCACGATGTCGTGCCAGTACTCGGGTGCCGCGGGTCGGGACACCCGTGACAGGTCACGGAGGAACTCCTCGGCGGCCAGACGCGCGCCCGTCACGTCGTGCGGTTCGCCCGAGAAACGGGCGGTGCGGCCCGGGATCGCCCAGGAGGTCAGTGAGTCGTTACCACGGGGCTCGGTTGCCATGTCGTAGTTGCGGCCCTCTGTGGCCGGGGCCGTCGTCCTTTCTTCCGCAGCTTGCTCGTCGCACTCAACAGGGTTCCCGAGGCGGCGCAGGCTACGCGTCCGGCTCGGCACGGCGGACTGTGAGATACGCCGGGCCACCGCGCGGCCACACCGGGTGCGGCCGTCAGCGGAAGACGTCGTCGGCGTCGTCCCAGCTGAGCACCTCTTCCACCGGGCTCTGCCTGGGCGGCCGGGCGCGCGCCTGGTACATGGCCTCGATCTCCGCCGCGTAGTGCCGCACGATCGAGTCCCGGCGCAGCTTCATCGACGGGGTGAGCAGACCGTTGGACTGGTCGAACGGCTGCGCGAGGATCCGGAAGCAGCGGATGGACTCCGAGCGGGACACCGCGCTGTTGGCCGCGGCCACCGCCCGGCCGATCTCGTCCCGCAGTGCCGTCTCCTCCCGGTCCTCGCGGCTGAAGGCGTCGCTGTGCAGCGACAGCCCGCCGCGCCAGTGCGCCAGGAAGTCGGGGTCCAGCGTGATCAACGCGCCCACGCAGGGCCGGTTGTCGCCCACGACCACCGCCTGGTGCACGAGCGGATGCATCCGCAGCCGCTGCTCCAGCGCGGCCGGCGCCACGCTCTTGCCGCTGCTGGTGATGATGACGTCCTTCTTGCGGCCGGTGATGCTGAGGTACCCCTCGGAGTCCAGCGTCCCGAGATCGCCGGTGGCCAGCCAGCCGTCCCGCAGTGCGGCCCGGGTCGCGCCCTCGTCGTTGATGTAACCCTGGAACACGGACGGGCCGCGCACCAGGATCTCCCCGTCGTCCGCGACGCGGATCTCGTTGCCCGGCAGGGCCTGTCCGACGGTGCCCGTCTTCTCCCGCCCGAGCGGCTGCATGGTGACCCCGCCGGCGGTCTCGGTCAGCCCGTACCCGTCGTGCACGTAGATGCCGATGCCCTCGTAGAACAGGGACAGGTCGCGGTGGAGCGGCGAGCCGCCCGACGTGGCGCGGTGCACGCGCCCGCCGAGGGCGGCGCGCAGTCTGCGGTACACCGTGCGCTCGAACAGGGCGTGCTGGAGCCGCAGGTCGAAACCCGGTCCCGAACCCCGGCCGAGCCGCTGGCGTTCGACGGCGGCCGCGAAGTCGCGGGCCGTCTCCGCGGCCCGCTCGAACACCGCCCCCCGGCCCGACTGCTGGGCGGTGCGCAGGAAGTTCTTGTAGATCTTCTCGAACACGGAGGGGACGGCGTACAGATAGGTCGGCCGGAAGGTGCGCAGCGCCTCGGCGAGCGCGGTGGCGCTCAGGTCGGGCTCGTGGCCCATGAGGATGCCGCCGCGCAGACACAGCCCCTGGATCATCAGCCCGTACACATGGGAGAACGGCAGGAAGGCGAGCACGGAGGGCTGCTTCCCGGCCGGCGCCGCCGTCCGCCCCCAGCCGGCCAGCAGTGTGTCGCAGGGCGCGGCCAGACTGCGGTGGCTCAGGGCGCAGCCCAGCGGGCGGCCCGAGGTGCCGGAGGTGTAGGCGACCACCGCGGTGGAGTCCGGCAGCACGATCCGGCGCAGCGAGTCCACGGAGGTGATCGACACCGTCCGGCCCAGGTGTGCGAGTTCGTCCAGCGCGCCCGTGTCCAGCTGCCAGACATGGCGCAGGGCCGGCAGGTTCGCGCACACCGAGCCCACCGTCATCACGCTCTGCTCGTCCTCGACGACCACGCCGACGCAGCCGGCGTCCCGCAGGATCCACTCCACCTGGTCGCGGGAGGACGTCGGATAGATGGGGACGACCTCGGCGCCCAGCGCCCACAGGGCGTGGCACAGCACCGACCACTCGTAACGGGTGCGCGCCATGATCGCCACCCGGTGGCCCGGCGAGATCCCTGAGGCGACGAGTCCCTTGGCGAGGTCGACCACCTGGTCCCGCAGTTCGAGGGCCGTCACCTCCACCCACTCCTCTTCTCCCGCGGAGCCGGAACGGCGGGCGAGCACGGGAAGCGCGGGGGTGCGGGTCGCCGTCTCGAAGACGCTGTCGGCGAGCCCTCCGGTCAGGGGCGAGGCGGCTGGGGGAGCGAGGGCGACGTTGCGCATGCGCTGCTCCTGACATGTACGGGGTGTGACTCAGCCGATGAGGACTGTTATCGACGGTGGTCGAATGTAGCCCAGGTGGGACCGGTTGTGGCCGGGAACAGATAAGTAATCCGCGTTGATGATCTCGAGGGTGGGGGGACTCGGGGGGCATGACCCACATCAGCCCCGACCCCGAACCCGAACGCAGCACCGGTCTCGAACCGGGAGGCGGCGTTCCGCCCGGCGAGACGCCGCCCGCGGAGAGCAGCCTGCCCGAGGCCGGGCCGCGCGAGACGCACAACCCGACCAAGGGCTGGGCCAAGGCCCCGCTCACCCTGATCATCGTCCTGGCCGTGCTGGTCGCGGCCTTCTTCCTGGCCTACGCCCTTGTCCTGATGCTTTGATCGCCGGCCCTGATGCTCCGATCGCCGCTCCCGGCGGTCAGTGGGCCCCGTCGGCCTGGGTGTGGCGGACGCAGGTCGTGACGACCTCGCGCAGGCTGCCCGTGCGCTCCCACACCTCTCGCTGGATCCGCGCGCCGTTGCCGTCGCGCAGCAGCGCCGCACAGCTCGCGCGGGCCCGCTCCAGGTCCCCGCTGTCGGACAGCGCGTCCGAGACGTGGTCCAGCAGGGCGTTCACCACCGTCTCGGCGGGTGCCCGCCGCATGGTCGCGGGATGCAGCAGCTCACCGGTGAGCCCGGAGCGGGAGGCCTGCCAGCCGGCCAGCCGCAGCAGGCTCACACTGTGGTCGACGGGCTCCTCACCGGCCTTCCAGGCACGCGCCGCCGTCTCCACGAGCCCCCGGGCGAGCGTGGCGAGGAGAACGGCGGTCTCGGCGTGCAGACAGACGTCCGCCACCCGGATCTCCACCGTCGGATAGCGCGCCGACAGCCGGGCGTCGAAGTAGATCATCCCGTCGTCGAGGATCGTGCCCGTGGCCACCATGTCCGCCACCCGCCGGTGGTAGCGCTCCGCCGACCCGAACAGCTCGGTCGGCCCGGCCGAGGGCCAGCGCTCCCACACCCGGCTGCGGTA
Organism: Streptomyces sp. NPDC101166; assembly: GCF_044768125.1. Taxonomy (NCBI): domain Bacteria; kingdom Bacillati; phylum Actinomycetota; class Actinomycetes; order Kitasatosporales; family Streptomycetaceae; genus Streptomyces; species Streptomyces sp. NPDC101166. The sequence continues at coordinate 4,512 of NZ_JBIWPF010000004.1, read as the reverse complement.
ACTGTTGTACCCCGAGTCGTTCCCCTGCCAGAAGGGCGAGTTGGCGCTCAGCGCCAGCAGCACCGACAGCCACGGCCGGATCCGGTCGACGACCGCGACGCCCTCGTCGTCGGAGTCCACGGACACATGGACGTGGCATCCGCACACCAGTTGCTCACGCGTGGCGATGCCGTAGTGATCCGCCATCCACTGGTAGCGCCGGTTCATGCCGACCGAGGGCAGCACCGGCAGCGGCGACGTCGCCAGCGCCGCCACGGTGCAGCCGATCTCCCCGGCGTGCCGGGCGGCCTCGGCCCGGATGCGCACGATCTCCTCGGCGAGTTCCGCCATGCCCGACTGCGGGTGGGTGGCGAACTCCAGCATCTGATCGTGCAGTTCCTTCTCGAAGACGCCTTGCTCGGCTTCGTCCCGCTCGGCGCGGGCGAGAACCGCGGCCGACATGGCACGCGGTTCACCGGTCTCCGGGTCGACCAGGAGGAGTTCCTCCTCCACTCCGACGGTGCGCACGTCTTCACAGCCTCTCTGCAGGTGGTACGCACCCGAATGCCCCGCAGGGCCTCCTTCACACGCCCGCCGGCGTCAGCCACACCGTGGCGAGCGGCGGCAGCGTCAACCGGATCTCCCCGTTCTGCGCCTTCACCTCCCCCTTCGGGCCGACGGCACGGACGTCACCACCGCCGTAGCACGCCGCGTCGGTGTTGAGCACCTCCCGCCAGACCCCGTCGGGCACGCCGAGCCGGTAGTCGTCGCGGACCACCGGCGAGAAGTTGCTCACCGACAGCAGCGGCGTGCCGTCGGCGGCGTGGCGCAGGAAGGCGAACACGTTGTCTTCCGCGGCGTCGCACAACACCCAGCGGAATCCGGCGGGTTCGGTGTCCCGCTGCCACAGGGCCGGCGTCGCGCGGTAGAGCGTGTTCAGATCGCGGACGAGGTGCTGCACGCCCCGGTGGTCGCCCGCCGAGGCGTACCCGGCGTCCAACAGCCACCACTCCGGACCCTGCTCCTCGGACCACTCCGCGCCCTGCGCGAACTCCTGCCCCATGAAGAGCAGTTGCTTGCCCGGATGAGCCCACATGAAGCCCAGGTAGGCGCGATGGTCGGCCCGCCGCTGCCACCAGTCGCCCGGCATCTTCGACACCAGCGCCTGCTTGCCGTGGACCACTTCGTCGTGCGAGATGGGCAGGACGTAGTTCTCGCTGTAGGCGTAGATCATCGAGAACGTCATCTCGTGGTGGTGGTACTTGCGGTGCACCGGCTCCTTGGCGATGTACTCCAGCGAGTCGTGCATCCACCCCATGTTCCACTTCAGCCCGAAGCCCAGACCGCCGCTTTCGGTGGGCCGGGTCACCCCGCCCCAGGCCGTCGACTCCTCGGCGATCGTCACCACACCCGGATTGCGCCGGTACACCGTGGCGTTCATCTCCTGGAGGAACGCCATCGCGTCCAGGTCCTCCCGGCCGCCGTACACGTTCGGCGTCCACTGCCCGGAGTCCCGCGAGTAGTCGAGGTAGAGCATCGAGGCGACGGCGTCCACCCGCAGCCCGTCGATATGGAACTCCTCGCACCAGTAAGTGGCGTTGGCGACGAGGAAGTTGCGCACCTCGGTTCGCCCGAAGTCGAACTCGAACGTGCCCCAGTCGGGGTGCTCGGCACGCCGTGAGTCCCCGGGCTCGTACAGTGGGTCCCCGTCGAAGCGCGCCAACGCCCAGTCGTCCTTGGGGAAATGGGCCGGCACCCAGTCCATGATCACGCCGATGCCCGCCCGGTGCAGACTGTCCACCAGGTACTTGAGATCGTCCGGGGAGCCGAGCCGGGCGGCCGGTGCGTAGAACCCGGTGACCTGGTAACCCCAGGAGCCCGAGAACGGATGCTGCGCGACCGGCATGAACTCCACATGCGTGAAGCCGAGTTCGTTCACATACGCCGGAAGCTCCTCCGCCAGCCTGCGGTAGTCGGACCCCGGCCGCCACGAGGGCAGGTGCACCTCGTACACCGAGAACGGCGCCTCGTGCACGGGGACGTCACCCCGGTGCGCCATCCACTCCGCGTCGCCCCACTCGTAGTGCGAGGCGTGCACGATCGACGCCGTGTCCGGCGGGACCTCCGCGCACCGCGCCATCGGGTCGGCCTTCAGAAAACGGTGACCGTGCCGGGAGGTGATCTCGAACTTGTACTTCACACCCTCGCCCACCCCGGGCAGGAACAGCTCCCAGACCCCGGACGCGCCGAGCGAGCGCATCGGGAACGCCGTTCCGTCCCAGTACGTGAAGTCCGCGGCGAGGCGCACCCCTTGGGCGTTCGGCGCCCACACCGTGAACCGGGTCCCCGCCACCCCCTCATGGACCATCGGCTCCGCGCCCAGCGCCTTCCACAACTGCTCGTGACGGCCCTCCCGGACGAGATGCAGATCGAGCTCCCCCAGCGCGGGCAGGAAACGGTACGGATCGTGCACCTCGGCCTCGTCCGCCCCGTCCCGCTCGTACGCCACCGCCAGCGTGTACGCGGGGATCGCGTCCAGCGGCAGCAGCGCCGAGAAGAGACCGTCCCCCTCCGACACCAGCGGCGTGCGCACGCCGTCCACCACCACGGCCACCGACCGGGCGTACGGCCGCAGCGCCCGGAAGACGATCCCGCCCGGCGCCGGATGCGCGCCGAGCAAGGAGTGCGGGTCGTGATGCGCGCCCGCCAGCAGACGGCCGCGGTCGGCCGCGTCCAGCGGGGGCGCCGCACCCGGGCGGGGGCCGGCCGACTCGGGCAGAGAGATGTCGCGCAGAGCCATGGGGTCAGCCTCCTCGGACGGCGAGTCGTTCGATCGCCGCCATGGGTACGGGTAGCCAGTCCGGACGGTGCCGCGCCTCGTACAGCACCTCGTACACGGCCCGGTCGGTTTCGTAGGCACGCAGCAGCGCGTGTTTCTTGCGGGGGTCCCAGCCGGCCCGCGCCGCGTAACCGGCGCAGAACGCCTCCCGGCAGCCGCGCGCCCACTCCGGCCGCCAGGGCCGGCGCTGCCGGGCGGCGTAGTCGAAGGACCGCAGCATGCCGGCGATGTCGCGCACCGGGGAATGCGGGCTGCACCGCTCGGCCAGCGGACGGGACGGCTCGCCCTCGAAGTCGATGACGAACCAGTCCCGCCCGGCGCGCAGCACCTGCCCGAGGTGCAGGTCGCCGTGGATGCGCTGGGCGGGCGGGCCCGGATCGCACACGGCGAGCGCCTCGAACGCGGTGGTGAGACCGGGGACGTACGGGCGCAGCGCCGCCACATGGTGCGCCGCGGCCTCCAGACGCTCGGTCATCCCCGCCGCCGTCCGCGCGTTGTCGGCGTGCGGACCGCCCGGGAACGCCGCCGCGAGAGAGGTGTGCACCTCCGCCGTGGCCCGGCCCAGCGCCTCCGCCTCGGCGGTGAAGTCGTCGCCGTGGGCGAGGGCGTCCAGCGCCAGCGTCCAGCCGTCCGACGCGTCGGGCAGGAACGGCTGGAGCACGCCGAGCGTCGCCTCCAGGGGATGCGTCGTCCCGAACCACGCCACCGGCGCCGGGACCCTGCCGCACCCCTGACCGGCGAGCGCGACCGGCACCTCCAGATCCGGGTTCACCCCGGGCTGGACACGCCGGAACACCTTCAGGATGAAGGCGTCGCCGTACACCACGGAGGTGTTCGACTGCTCCGCCTCCAGCAGCCGCGGCGCGAGCCCCGCCGGCACGGGCTTCGACGGGTCGGACTCGAAGCACAGCGGTCCGAGGGAGCCGGGGTGCCGCATCCGCTCCAGCAGCAGCTGCGCCGACCGGGGGTCCTGCAACGCGTCGTGCACCGTGAGCCCTGCCAGCGCCCCCTCCTCCACCCGGCCGATCAGGGCCCGGCCCAGTCGCGGGGACTGGTGCCGCTGGATGCCGAGGAGCAGTTGGTAGCAGTCCCCGGGCGGGGGAGTGCCGCCGGGCGAGGGCACGCCCGACTGACCGGTCTGCACCAGCAGATGCAGACAGCCCGGATACAGCTCCGTCATGGACAGCAGACGCAGATCGTGGAGCGGCCGGTCCTTGCCCGCGAACCAGCGCTGCCGGGGCAGCCACTCGCGCAGCAGAGCGCTCAGCGTCCCCGCGGAGCGGACGCCGGCGGCACTGCCCGGGCTCAGAGATGCGGTCTTCTGCATGGTGACGCGTCCTTTCCTCGACGCACGCTCACAGACGCCGGCCGACGCGGGATGCGGCTCGGGCGAGCCGGAACCAGTAGAAGCCGTGGCCGGCGAGGGTGAGCAGGTAGGGCAGTTCGCCGACGGCGGGGAAGCGGACCCCGCCGAACAGTTCGACGGGGTGGCGGCCCTTGAAGCGGCTGAGGTCCAGCTCGGTGGGCTGGGCGAAGCGCGAGAAGTTGTGGACGCAGAGCACCAGGTCGTCCCCTCCGTCCTCCGCTGGGGCTTCGCGGAGGAAGGCGAGGACGGCCGGGTTGGAGGAGGGCAGTTCGGTGTAGGAGCCGAGTCCGAAGGCGGGGTTCTGTTTGCGGATCTCGATCATGCGGCG